>DATJSB010000090.1:0-56953 GCA_035504315.1 Occallatibacter sp. | reverse complement strand
TGAGCAAGGCAGCCGCTCAAGAAGCCCTGGGAACCGACCCGCGCGACATTGAAATAAACCTGAACGCCTTGTTGCAAACTTCGCAAACTGGAGCGTTCAAAACACAGGAGACTGAGGGCTCGCAAGAGGGAAGCCAAGGCTCCCGGCACGCAGCGAATACGGCATGACCACGACTTTCAAACCCGGCCACCACCCCGATGCCGACCAGCTCAGCGCGTTCATTGAGCAGGCTCTGCCCGCGCACGAGCGCGCCGGCGTGCTGGCCCACCTGGCGGTGTGCTCCGAGTGCCGGGCGGTGGTTGCGCTTGCTTTGCCTGAAGAGGAGACGGTAGTTCAAGCCGCTCATGTTCCCGCACGCTCGTTCTTTTCCGGCCCGTGGTTTTCGAATTGGTTGGTCTTTCTGCCGGCTGCGGCAGCCGCAGTCGCTCTCGCAGCCTTTATCTTCTTCGTCCATCGACAGGCGCCGGCGCCGCAGCAACAGGCGCAGATCGCGCCTGCGCCTCGGGCCGCCGCGCCTCTGCAACCAGCGTCGGGTTCGACGGCACAAACGACAGCTGCGACTCGCCCGCCAAAAGCCGCTACCGCGTCGCCGGCTCCTCCTCCGCCGGCCCCCAGCGCTCCGCGAGAGACTTCGATCTTCGTAAACGGTCTGACCGCCGCAGGCCGGCCCACCGCTCACCAGGCAGCCGCTCCGCAGGCAGGAGTGGTCCAGGACCAATCCATTCAATCGTTACCGGCGCAAAGCCCGACTAGCTCATTTGTGTCGGCATCCAACAATGCCGTTGTCAGCCAGAATCAACCGGCGCAGAAGGCCATTGCGCCGTCGAGCGCCTTCCATGGCGGGGCGATTGGCGGACTCGCTCAGTCGAACAACAATTTGCAGCAGGCTGAGGCGAACGCGCAAAACGGGCAACAACAAAATGGCCTGCAGCAAAACAGCCAGCAGCAAACTGCGAATCAAACGGTGCAGGTGCAAGCGGAGACGCCGGCGCCGGTCACAGCGAACGGGGCCCAGGTAGATGCTGTGCTCGCCGGCCGGGCCACCGCATCCCTCAACCTTACGCGGCAGCCTTTGCCCAGCCGTTTGCCGCTTCTGTCGTCGGCTACGCGGGGACCGATCGTGCTGGCCATTGACACCCATCACACAGTGTTTGTGAGCAACGACTCAGGCCAGCATTGGGAGCGGGTCCGGGCAGTCTGGAAGGGCCGCGCAGTGAGGGTTGAAGCGATCGCGTCCGTGATGACGTTTGCGCTTCGAGAGCCGGGAGCAAGCATGGGCACCCTGGCAGCCTTACCGCAGGGCGCGGCGGTTGCCAGGATGGGGGAGATTGCTCTCACCGGCACAGTCACTGACCAGTCCGGCGCGGTAATCCCCGGCGCTGCCATTACCATCGCCGACCCGCAGCGAGGGCTCAAGCGCTCAATTACCACCGATGCGAATGGCCGCTACGTTGTCGCGGGTCTTGAGCCGGGCAACTACGACGTTCAAGCAACCGCGCGCGGATTTATGAGCGGCCGCCTGAGCAACGTTGCGGTTACCGCTTCAAAAGCGAACGTTGTCAATTTCACTTTGCGGGTCGGAGCAGCGAGTGAGAGCGTGACCGTCGAGAATTCTACGCCTTCGATCGAAGTGGAGTCCGCTCCGGAGCCCGAAGCAATTCCGGAAACCAAGGCAGCTCCACGAGCCAAAGCTGCGCCAATCGACAAGGCAAAGCCAGCTCCTGCGCCGCTGTTTGAAATGGTCACCGATAAAGGCGTTCATTGGACCAGCGCCGATGGCCTGACCTGGCAGGTAGAATAGTGCGCAGCGAAACTAAATTTTCAGATTCACGTCATTTGCTTTAGGGGATATTGATTTCTGGCGTTACCCGCTGCGTCGACCGGCAAGGGGTGGTCGCTCCATCGCTCGACAGGCGCTGATGAGTCAGCTTGGAACAAGCACTTCGGGGGGCTAAAGCCCCGGGGTCGATTCCAACTAGTTGACGTACGGGCTGAAGCCCGTAGCCTTCATGCTGGCCAGCAGCGACGGAGATCAGATCAACACGCAGTTTGCACCTAGCGAGGCTGGCCTCACATGGCTCCGGTACTGATGTGGCTCATCATGTTGCTTTGCCTGGTGATTTCAGTGGCGAAGTATCTAATGGGCTTGATTCTCCGGGTGGGACATCCTGGGGCCAAAGTTCGGAAGAACTATGACTATGAGCCAACCGTGAGCGTGCTGATGCCCTGCTATAACGAGGGCAAGACGGTCTACGAGACTATTGAAAGCATCAGCAAGAGCAACTACCCGAATGAAAAATTCGAAGTGATTGCGCAAGACGACTGTTCTGCCGACGACAGCTACGAATGGATGCTGAAGGCACAGCGGGACTTCACCAACATCCGCATCCGGGTAGGCCGCAACGAGGAGAACTGCGGCAAGGCGCGATCGGTTTGCAACGCCCTGCAACACTCGACGGCCGAAGTTATTATCTCCATCGACTCCGATTGCATCTTTCATCCGGAGGCAATCCGCGAACTCACTGCATGCTTCGGCGAGCCCGGTATCGGATCGGTGGGCGGCCGCGTGGGCGTGCGCAATCCCAACGAGGGCGTCATCACCGCCATCCAGACCATCGTCTATTACACGGCCTTCCAACTCTACAAGATTCCTGAAAACTGGACGCGCAGTGTGTGCTGCATCAGCGGCTGCCTGTTCGCGATACGCCGCGAGCTGTTGTTGGAGATCGAGCCATCGATCCGCGCGCGGCACTGGTTTGGAATTCCGGTAAACCAGGGCGAAGACCGCTTTCTCACGCACCAGACGCTGCTGCGCGGCTACGGCACCTACATCGACAACGAAGCGCTGTGCTGGACGACCGTGCCCAACAACCTTTCCCAGCTGTTCAAGCAGCAGCTCAGGTGGCGGCGCAGCATTGTGCGCGACTTCTTTTTCACACTGCGCTCGCTCCCGCGCCATGTATGGAAGCTGCATCCCAATACCGTGCTCACGCTGGTGCTCACGCCCCTGGGCGCAATCGTCGGGCTGCTCGTGGTTATAACTTCACTCACCACCGATCCCATGGCGTGGACCGGCCCGGTGCCCATGGTCACGGCACTCGCGCTGGCTGCGGTGCTCACCTGGTGGATTAACAAGTTCAGCGCGCGAGAGGCTATCGACCATCCGATCGCCTTCGGCGCATACGTGGCATGGGCCATTGTCAGCAGCCTGTTTCTTACGCCGCTGGCGCTGTGCACCATGGACTCAGCCGATTGGGGCACGCGCACCAAACAACAAACGGAGGAAGCCGTTGGCAACGCAAGCAGTTGAACCCGTACCCACCGCAACCGCAAAAAAGGGCGCAGCGAAACAGCCGCTTCATTACCGGCTGATGCTCACCACCTATCGCATCTTCGCCGTCACGGTGCTTTACCTGGTGCTGATCGGCGTGGTTTGTTACGCCTTCGTCATGGGCTTTTACGCAGTGAACAGCACCTGGGCCGCTCCAGTCATCCTTTCGGCGCAGGACGAAAAGTCTCTCGACTTCCGCGAAAAGCTGGTCACCAGCCAGCAGACCATTGAAGACCTGAAAGTGGATACGGCCAAGCTCGAAGAAGGCCTGAAAGAGATGCAGGCGCATCGCGCATCGCTGGTGCCGCTGGAGCCAGAGCTTGAAACGGCGATTGTTCGCGAGCAGGCGCACGATCGCACCACGGGGCCGGAGCTTGCGGCGCTCGATAAGCAGAAGCTGACTGACAACCAGAAAACACAGGCCCTGATGGATCAGCTCAACAGTACGCGGGCCGATATTCAAAAGGACCTGGCCGCGGGGCTCATCACGCGCAGCGACGCAACATCGGAACTTGCCGCGCTGAATCAGACCGAAGACGGCCTGACCGACAGCAAGATCGCCGAGGTGCTGCTCACCGACTCAGTGCTCGACAAAACCACCACCGGGACCGGCACACTCGACGTACTGGTAAAGCAGTCGGAATTGCGCTCCGAGGCCGGTCAGCTCGATGTGGCAATCCAGGTGGCCGAGAAGCAATTGACCGAGGAGAACCGCCAGATTCAGCGCCTCCGTGAAGCGATCCAGACCGCCAAGCAGAGTCCGTATTATTTGAATGCCTCAGGCCAGCAGCGCATTTACTTCGCCTTTGTGCCTTACGACGACCAGGCCGGCGCAAACCCCGGCAGTCCCATCTACGATTGTTACCTGAACATGGTGCTGTGCCGCAGGGTTGGGGTGGTAAAGCAGGTCTTTCCCGGAGAACAACAGGCGACGCATCCGATCTTCAAGACCCAGATTCGGGGATTCCTGATCCAGATGGATCTGACGCATCCCGAGTCGGCAAAATCGAAGACGGTGTTTCTGGGTAGCAAGCCGCTGCTGTTTTAAGAACAATTCTCTCTTCCGCATTGAACCAAAGAGGAGCTTTGGATGAAAGGCAAGTTGTGGTTTGTTTTGCTGTTGCCGGTTCTCGTGGCTGCGGCGGCCGTCCGTGCGCAGAATCCGGCTGACGCCGCCTATTGCAATTACCTGATCGAACAGGCACAGGCCCAGAGCGATCTTCTGCGCACCCCGACCGCGTCGGGCGGATTGACCCAGTCTGAAACGGGCTTGCCCACGCAACTGGTGGGCGGGGCATCGCTTGGTCTTTCGTCGTTGCGCAAGGCCGGACTCACCATGGAGGCCGCGCGCCGCAACTGCGATTTATACAAGACGACCTCCAGCGCGCAACTGGCGATCCAATACGCCACTGCACACCTGGAGAAAGACGCGCTCAACAATCGGCTGGCCCTCATTGACCAGGCCTCCCGGCAGCTCGATGCGCTGATGGAGAAGACGCGCTCGATGCTGGCCGAGCAGAATGCCACGCGGCTCATGCTCTTCACGCTTCAAACCACAAAGATCAAGCTCGACGCAGACCGCGCCGATACGCAATTGAAGATTGCCGGTATTTATTCGCCGCCATTGAGCGATACACCGCTCAAGCAGCTGGTGAATGAGAAGCAGGCCAACGAAGTAGCTGAGCAGCAGGCGCTGGACAAACTGAACCGGCAGAACAACTGGGACGTTGCGCTGCAGGTGGGTGTGCACCAGCAGGTGAATCCCGTGGCCTATACCCCGCAGCCCTATGGAGCTTTTTCCGTGAGCTACAACCTTGCCGGCAGCGCCATCGATCGCCATCTGGACCGCGCCGCCAGCGCCTACGGAGACTGGAAGAAGGTTGAAGAGGGCGACGTGGTGCGCAACTTGGAGGTACTGCGCCAGCAGGTTGCCGACGCGATCGCCGCGCAAAATTCAAAGCTGAACGATCTGGCGCGGGAGCAGCAGGAGATCGAGAACAATCTTTCCGCTGTGGCTTCGCCCGACACCTCGGCAGCCGTGGACTTCAACAATCAACTTACCGCCGCAATGCTGCTGGTGCGGGTGGAAACCGGAGATGCAACATTCCGGGTGACAACCCTGAAGGAGTTTCTGGCCAGAAACTTCTGAAAGTCCCCGACCCTGCGGCAACATCGCAGTTACTGCAGGGATCGCGAAAATTGCACTGGGCGCCGTTTTCCTTAAGGGAAAACGGCGCCCAGCAACATCGACTCGCCTTACACCGACTCCGATTCTGCTTTAGCGCATGCCGGTGGTTGATGAGGCCTCCGTTGCTGCCGGCAGCGGGGCGGTCGGAATTGAAGGCTGGAGCAGCCTGTATCCGTCGCGCGTGCGGATGTGGTATCTCTGCATGTTCTGGCCAGTGAGCTTTACTTGGATATTCCGCCAGCCGCGATTCTGGTTCGGCTGCGGATAGTAGCTGATGGTGTAAAGGTGGCCCAGGTCTTCGCGGATGGAAGTGAATGCCTGTTGTTCCTGCCGCCAGTTGGGGGCGAAATAGGCTTTGCCGCCCGTGGTCTTGCTCATGCGGGCAAAGGCCGCTGCGGAAACTGGATCGCTCTGCGCCTGGCGCGTGCTGATGATGTAGATAATGGTACCGGTCGATTCGGCGAGATCGGCAACGTCCTCAGGCGGCACCGAACTGGCGTTGTCAGGGCCGTTCGAAAACACCACGATCGCTTTCCGCCCTTTCAGCTGGGCGGCATCTTCAACGGTCATCAGCAGGCTGTTGTAAAGTGCGGCATCGTCGCCGGCAACCGTGCTGCGCACGCCATTTTCGATGCGGTACCGGTCGCCAGTGAGGGTGGCGGCCCGCGAGAGATTCCTGCTGTAGGAGTAGAACGCAACCTTGGTCGACCCATCCAGCGATTGCACGAAGTCGGTAATTGCATCCTGCGCAAACACAAATCCGCGATACATGTAGTTGCTGGTATCGAAGAGAATAAAGACGCTCGATCCGGCGATTTTGCCCAGCTCAGTGCTCGCGTCATCTGTGTTTACAGACGCTTTCGGCTGGGGCGGCGCGCTGACGGCCGCATTGGCCGTCGCGTCAGGAGCCGTGGCCTGGCGAATCACCTTGTTGCCCTCTTCGAAGGTGGCGATCTTCTCAGCAATCTTGTCTTCGGTGATCGCGAAATCCTCAGGGCGCAGCCCCGAAACGTAGTTTCCCGCATGGTCGGTGACAGCCACTTCGAGTTGCACCAGCACCACGTTTACTTTGAAGTTGGTCGTATCGTCCTGCGCGGCGGGCCGCTGCTCCGATCCCGCTACCAATAGCAGCCCCGTCATAATCCCGAGGCAGGCGTTTATGTTCTTTTTCGTCATCATCCCGAGTCTCACTCTCATTTGCCGTATTCTGCATTCAGCCATTGACGATCGCGCGCGGAAGTCGAGCACTGATTTTACTGCTTTACTGCCCTGAAACCGCGTTGACCGCTACCGAAATCTTGCCCTGCTCAAATTCCTCGCCGGTTTGCCTCATGGCGCGCAGGATCGCCGGCCAGTCATCAACGTTGGTCGCAAAAATCCTGGTTACCATTTGCCGGGTCAACTCCGGCACCAGAAGGTTCAGCATCACCGGGGAATAACCTTTGTCATCGGCAACGCGCGCCCAATAGAGGTTCGACGACTCCCATGACTCGCCGAAGAGCCGGTTCGTGTAGCCGCCTGAAACGGGAAACACTCCTGTTTCAACCAGCGAGGGTCGGTCGTTCTGTTCCATCGCAGGATGCGGAACTCCAAAATCTGCCGAGATTCGCTCGGGATCGGCAGCCTTGGGATCTTTGTCCGCCAACTCATCCAGTTCCTTCAGCGCTGTTCCCGAACCGCGGGCTTCTGCCGGGAAACGCGTGCGGTAATTGACGGCGAGGTGGAAGCAATCTGAGGGAGCGATCTCGGTTGCCCACTTCTCGGACCCTCCCTGCTGGCTGAGCGCCAATTGAATCCTGGCCAGGCGGCCTTCCGGCATATAATCCGCAAAAATTCCGATCACCTCCTTGCGCAATTGAAGGTTCGTACTCGCGGCGTCGAGCAGCTCTTCACCGGCCCGCTGATAAAGCGCAGCCGCGTGCAGTTCGTCCCGGCTCACACCCCACCAGCGCGGCATCACTCCGCTCACCAGCAACTGCGGCACGGTCTCCTTCCAGATCAGTGCCTGCACGTTGGAGGGCACGATAAAGTCTTCCTCCACCTGGGCCAAAGCGTAGGGCAGATCGGCAAGCGAGCCCATCAGGTACGCGCCGCCCCCCGCGGTCACGCCAATGCCCACAAGTTCAGGCGCACCCCAGATGCGTTGCACGCCCTGCACTGAAAACGTAGAGAAATCGTGCGAGCGTACGAATAGAGGATTGTTGTGCAGCACCTGGGCGCCGGGCGGCTCGTAATAGGCGTAGTTCAGGCCCACCAGCGTATCGCGAAGAAACGGAGTCAGCTTGCCCCGCGCCGCTTCAAGTTGCGCCGGAGTTCCGGGGTTGCTGATTACGGCCTTGAGGTCAGTGCGAACCTGCAGCTCGGCGTGCCGGCTGGTGTAAATCGCAGGCGACCATGATGCCTTTTCACTGCCACTGAAAATTGGCCGCGGCAGTTCAAACTCGCGCAGATTCCCGGCCAGCTCAACCAGATTGTCGGCCGGCGCGCCGCCGTGAGCCATCGCGTTCAATCCGTCGTAAAGGCCGTAGAGGGTATCGAGCGATACCAGCCGTTGATCGTCGAGCACCGACCGGATTCTCCGCGCTAGCTCTTCGTGCACCCGCCGGCCTTCCGGGGTGGTTTGGGTAGGGCCCGCAAGCAGGTTCACAATCTCGCCCTGGCTTGCGCCGGCCTTCCCTCCGGCCGCAACAATCACCGCATTCAACGAGCTGCGGGCCGCGTCAAACAGCTGCTCCTGAGTTCCAATCGTGGTGAAGGGTGCGAGTGCGCCCTGCCACGACTCGTTCACATTCGCTTTCGCAATCTGCCCCTGCCTGGCGAGGATCTCCCACATCCCGATATTGGCCTGAAACGCGCCCAGGGCGTTGGAACGGTGTGCCGCGTTCGGCAGCCTGTCGATGTTGTCTGCAATATCGATGAATTGCTTGATTGATTTGTCGTCGAGCTGCGGGAATTCGACAAAGATCGAGTACCAGTTGGTGTATCGGGCAAAGTGGTCGCCAAGCAGCCGCGCCGTGTCTTCAGAGATTCCCGGCTCCGGCGCCCGCTGCGCATTGATCGCGCTCAGCGACAGGTAGATCTGCAGTGGGCCGGCATCGGTTTCCACGTTTGAATAGGCCACCATATCTTCGAGCAGCCGCTCCGGCGAATCCACGCCGCGTGCGTGCTTGGCCCATTCGTGGTGGCTGGTCGACCCAAAATCCTTTGCCAGGATCGCCTTCCATGCGGTCAGATCGCCCGGCACTTTGGGTTGCCCCTGCGCGTCCCACTCCACCCGCGAAAACAACAGCAGCAGGTTCGAGTTTCTGGCAAACACTCCTTCCGCCGCCGAGAAGTCGCCGGCAGAAGACCTGTACGCGGAGTACAGCTTCTTAAGCCGATTGCCCTGCGTCAACTGTGCCTGCTGTTGCTGATCGACGCGCGCAAGAGCGTCAAAGTATGCTCCCAGCCAGCCGCGGTCCTTGCTCAACAGGTTGACAACAAACTCTCCCGGCGCCTTGGGGCTTGCGCCAACCAGATCCTGCCAGTCGCTGTCGGAGCCACCTGGCACGGCCACCTGGCCGGAGCGAATCGTGATCCGCGATCCGTAGAAATCGAGCAGCGGCGCCACCGGAAGCAGTTTCCTCAATCCCGGCGATTTCGCCAGCTCAATCCTGGTTTCAGGATCGCAATGGGCCAGCGCCGAATAAAGCCGGTCCATCTGCGCATCGTGCAGCAGAATGTCGAGCACATCCTGAGATCCGTTCTTCCCCAACCCGCCGGCTTCAGCCCATTGCTGCTGCGTCAGCAGCACCGGCACCTGCGTCACCGGGAATTCGAATTTGAAGGGGCTGTGCTGGGCCAGCGACTCTTCGAGTCTTGCCAGCGGAAATCCCGAATCCACCGTCAGAAATGCGTGATCGGCGTTCGATGTAACCAGAGTCGAGTTGGGCTGGCCGCAGGTGTGTTCGAAGCGGTAACCGAGCGTTGCAATCAGTTTTGACGCATCGGCGCAACCGTCGACGTGGACCGCACCATCGGGGCCGGTGAGCGCTTGCACGGCTCGCGCAAACTCAACATACCGCGTCAACAGCACCAGATACTCGGTTTCATGGTTTCCTTCCCGGCCCCACAGGGTTACGTTGCGGGCCAGCATCGGCAAAACATCTTCGCCGCTCACCTGCTGACTGATGCCTGCCATGCGCAGAAATGAACGCAGGGGGCCAGGAATCACAGCCATCTGAGGCATCTGGGCCGAAGCCCCTGCCGGGCCGTCCGCCGTAACATTGGCGGAACCGCTGGTTGCGCCCGTCCGTGGCGCTGCAACGGCCAGCAGCGAACTGAAGCACACGATTGCCGGCGCCAATATAGCCAGAGAGCGAAGATGAATCCTCATCACCGTGCCCCTTCCCATTCGGTTGTACTCAATTTGGTTTACTGGTAAATCCAGTTGCGATTGCGAAAGTGTTTATTCCCTCTTGGGGATCCTTGTGGGCCGTGGAGGCCTCTTATCCCGTGCCGGACACAGTCTACCCTTGAAAAACCAAGGTGCTGAACCCAACGGGCAGCTCGACTAATATCGTGTCGAAAATACGGCTGCCGATTCTCGCGAAGTCCCGATAGGCGGCTTCGAATCAGATCCGATTGCCTGAGAATTCCGAAAGTTGAACCTGCGATATGAGGATGAAGAGGAATGAACGAATTAGTGAGCAGGATTATAACCCGCTCCGATGCCATTTCCGCAACTGGCAAATCGCGTACCGGCTAAGGAAGCTCACAACCCGTTCGAATCTCTACGGGGTTGATGCCTGAGAATGGAGCAGAAAATTAGGTAGACTTCAGAATTTCTCGTCTTTTAATCTGGGCTGCCGGGGCGGAGTGGAACACGCCACCCCTTCATTATTCGCATCATAATCCGGAAATCGACAACCATGCAAGCGAAGGTTAAATAGAGCAGATTGAAAAGCTTGCTCTTGACAGCAGGGAACCGCCGCGGGGCGGACCTTGGTGCGTCGAGGAATGTCAAGCCCGTCGTTCAGATCGCCGGACCGGGAATCAACAAGGCCTGCCAAAAGTGAACCGCCGGCTTCGTGCCCGGCATCTCCTACGCTTCAGAATTGCGAATTTCGAGTGAAAATATATTCCGGACTGCAGCCTATATCCCGGACTTCAGGTGCTCCAGGATCGGGCCGAGCGTTAATACCGGCAGATAGCTCAAGGCTGTCACGATCAGCAGGAATGCGGTGAGCAGAGCGCCCAAGGTGAAGGAGCCGGTGCGCAAGGTCCCCGATGTCGCCACACCGGGAGCAACCTGCGTCCGTCCATCAAGTCCTGGGGCCTCCATCCCGGAAACGGGGTTTGCGGTCGTTTGCAGTGGCGCGTTCGGAGCTCGCCAACCCATCCCCTCCAACCCCTCCCGCGACGACTGATCGTCTCGTGACGAAATATCGTCTTCGTCACTTCGTCCCATCGGCCTCATCGCAAATGATCCAGATCGCTCTTCAAAGAATCTTAACCCCTTTCGATTCATGCGCCCACAGCCGTCGCCTGCCGTGACGACCGAGTTTGGCCCCCGCCGTGCCATATACCGGGCATGGCGTTACGAATCACACTTCAAGCCAACGCAGCAGAGATGGTGATCAAGCTGGAAGGACGACTTGCTGGACCATGGACGGCCGAACTTGACCGTCTGTGGTCAGAATCAAAGCCAACTCTGAACACGCGCAAGCTTGTTCTCGATCTTCGTGACACCACTTTTGCCGACGCGGCTGGAATTCGGGCTCTGAGAGCGATCTACTCCCAGACGCAAGCCGAAATCCTGACCGGCACACCCTGGACGCAGTATCTTGCCGGAGAGGTCACGCGCGAGAACCTGCAACCGTTGGACGCGGAGTAAAAACATGCAAACCGAGAAGAGCATCGCGGCAATCACCAAGCCTTACATGAAGAGCGAATTCTTCAGCGCGCTTTCCGCTGCTGCCCTGGCTGATTTTGATACGCTCCTGGTTCCCATTTCGCATCCCGCCAACAAGGTTCTCTTCACCGAGACCCAGGAAAACGCCGGCGTGATGGTGATTGTCGAAGGCGACGTAAAGCTCTCCATCAACTCCAGCGACGGCCGCCGCCTGAGCCTGCGCATCGCCAAAGCCGGCGAAGTACTCGGGCTTTCTTCAACTCTATCGGGCAATGGCTACGAGATGACCGCCGACACGCTCTACCCGTCGAAGATCGCGCACGTCTCGCGGCAGGCATTTCTCCACTTCATGGCGCGGCATCCCGAGGTTTACGAAGTTGTTACCCGCGAGATCAGCCGCAGCTTCAACCAGGCCTGCGAGCAACTGCGCATGGTCGGGCTCTCCTCCTCGGTTCCTGAGCGGCTGGCTCGGCTGCTGCTGGGCTGGAGCGAAGCGGCTCCGCAGCAGATGACCGACTCGGCTCCGCAGCAGGAAACCAACGCGCGCTGCCGGGTCTCACTCACTCACGAGCAGATCGGCGAGTTCATTGGCGCCTCCCGCGAGACTGTCACCCGGACTCTTTCAATCTTCAAGAACCGCCGCCTCGTCGCCCAGCACGGCTGCACCATCACGATTCCCAGCCGCATGGCGCTCGAGGTTTACGCCCGCAGTTAGAGCATTGCAGCCGCAGTTAGACCACTACGCTCGCAGTTAACCAACTTGTCCGTGACCTTCGTTAGGGATTGGCCCCGCGAAGGTCAGAAACCAGACAACTTTTTCCTCCAGAACTGACTTGCCTCTCTGAATTACCTCTCTTTGATTAAGCCGTTTGCAAGCGATGCGAGATGTGGAAGGCATCTCTCATCGCGAGCAAACGGCCCTCTTTTTCCCCCGAACGGTCGATTGCCGATAATTTCCCCCTCCCGGCGCATACTCGTTGTATGAGTGGTGCGGCGGCTGTTTTCTATTCCCTATTCCCTATTCCCCAGTCCCTACTTCCTATTCCCTGTCTCTTGTTACTAGAAAATTACCTCCCCCCCACCCCCTCCCCCGGGGTAATTAGAAAAGTAATAGGCTATCCACGACCTAACCTTCTTACAATTCAATTGTATGCAGAAATGTAACAACAGGAATCCTGTTACATTTGTTTACGCAAAAAGCTCTGAAACAGCCATTATTGGCCAATTTTGGCTTAATTCGTCCTAAATTCCATGTAATTATTTCTGCACGCATGTTTACATTTCAGTAACGCCAAATCCAGCCGCTCATGCCCCCAAAACGCAGCGATCCAAGAACTGCAACCACGCTCGATCACCGTCTGCTGCCTGACACACTGTGTTTCGCCTGACACGTCCCAAACCAGCGATTCCTAAAAGACCTTATCTTGTTTTGAACAACTTACAGTATGGTTCTACTCGTGCACTTTCTGAGTGCGCGAATGCGGCGTGGACGGCGCAGCCTTCGCGAATGGGGAGGAACGGATGCGAGTCTGGAATCCATTCAAGAAGCACGCGAGAGTCTCGGCACTTTGCGCGGCGGCAACGATTGTTGCCGCTGCTGGACTGTCACTTGTCTTCTATATTCGGCTCCAGCACTCGCTCCGTTCCGCCGCTGCTGAGGCCAACTCCGCCCAACAAATTCAGTTTGAAAGCCGCGTGCTGAGCCCGGCCACGAACGTCGCGGTCGAGTGGATCAGCTCGCCCGCAAAGTGGACCAGCGGCGCGGTTTATAACGGGCGCATTTATCTGTGTGGCCCGACGGGCCTATTCGAGATCAACGCCGATGGCACTCCCGCGAGAAGTTTTCGCCCCGGCCTGGAGCTTCCCGCCGCGCCGCTTGTGGCTCTTGCAGTGGGAACGCCCCGAGGCGCAACGCAGCCTGAGTTGTTGATTGCGACTCGGGGCTCGGGTCTGCTGCGATTTGACGGCAGCACCTTTGTCGAAGTCCTGCCACGCGAGGCCGCGGCGCGTGACGTGACTGCAATTCTTCCGCTCTCGACGGGCGACGTCCTGCTGGGCACGCGCAAACTTGGTTTGCTGGTTTACGCTGGCGGCGCGCGTGGCAACGGTTCGGGCAATTTGAATTATCTGCATCCCGAACTCTCGGGTCGCAGCATCACCGCGCTTGCCGGCGATGCCGGCGATCTTTGGGCAGGCACGCAGGACGCGGGGTTGATTCACTTTCACGGCGGCACCGCGGATACATTTGCTTCGGCGCAAGGCCTGCCCGACGACGATGTCACCTCGCTCGCGGTTCGCGGACCGGATGTTTACGCCGGCACGCCGCTGGGCGTAGCGGAGTTTGAGAATGGGCAGTTGCAACGGGTGCTGGCCAAGAACTACTTTGCCCAGGCCCTGGGCGTGGATGATCAATCCCTCACAGTCGGCACGGTGGATGAAGGCATTGTGAGCGTGCCGCTCGACGCCCGGACATTGGCATCGAGCCTGGGCCCCGGAATCGCCCGGCGCATTCGTGCTGAGGGAGCAGGCGCCGCACCAGCGCCGAATACCTTAGCCGCGAACGCGTTCTTCAATACGCAGGATGGCCCGATTGCAGTCACGAATGAGGGGCTGCTCGAAAAGAACAGCGCAGAAAACTCCTGGCGCCCGGTCGTCGATAGCGCGCGCCCGCTCTTGACCGACAGCAATATTTCGGCGCTCGCATTCGCGCCTGATGGCGCGCTGTGGATCGGTTACTTCGATCGGGGGCTCGACATTGCCGCTATCGGCGGAGACATAAAGAAGGCGACCCATTACGAGGATGAGCACATCTTCTGCGTGAATCGCATTCTGGCCGACAACCGCAACGCGCGCATCGATGTCGCCACGGCCAACGGGCTTGCCCTCTTTGACGAACATGGCAGGCTCGACCGCGTGCTCGGCAGGCACGACGGCCTCATCGCAGAAGACGTGACCGACGTTGAGACTTATGGCGATGGGCTGGCCATTGCCACGCCCGCAGGCCTTACCTTTCTCAATCGCGACGGAGCTGAGAGCCTGTATGCCTTTGAAGGATTGGTAAACAACCACGTCTACGCGCTGGGGGTGAGCCAGGATCGCGTGCTGGCCGGAACGCTGGGCGGCATTTCGTTGCTGCAGAACAAAAACGTCGTGCGCAACTTTACAGTCACCAACTCCGCGCTCAAGCACAACTGGATCACGGCCCTCGTGCCGGTAGGCGATCAGTGGTTTGTTGGCACCTACGGCGCGGGCGTGATGCGGCTCGGGCCCGACGGACAGTTCGCCGCCTTCGAGCACGCTACGCGTGCCATGGAAGTGAACTTCAACGCGATGCTGGTGACGCCTTCGCACGTGCTTGCCGGTACGCTGAGCGACGGCCTCTATATCTACGACCGCGACACGGGCCGATGGCGCCAGTGGACTGCAGGGCTGCCGTCAATGAATGTCACCGCGCTCGCCGAGCGCGATGGCGAAATCTACATCGGCACTGACAACGGGCTGGTTCGCGTGGCCGAAAGGAGACTGGCGCAATGAAAAGCGGAGCAATAGAAGGCTCGCGCTTGCTCATACTGCTTGCGGCCGCGGCGTTTTGCGTGCTTACTCGCGCAGGTTTTGCCGACGCGGGAGTCCTGATCCCGGGCAATAGCACGCAGCCCGATCCGCGCGTTCTGTCCCTCGACGAGATGCAAGTTGACATCACGATTGAGAATGGCGACGCGCGCGTCTTTGTGCTCCAGATCTTTTCGAACCACACCGCGATGCCGCAGGAAGGGAATTATGTTTTCGCGCTGCCGACGGGCAGCTCGGTCTCAGATTTTGCCGTGTGGGACGGTACGGTGCGCATTCCGGCCGTCATCCTCACGAGGCGAAAGGCGCGCGAGATCTACGAGGACGTGCGCGCGCAGCAACTCGACCCCGGCCTGCTGGAGATGGGCGAGCGCACTGAGGATTCCGCGCGCCAGTCGTCGCTGTTTTCGGCGCATATCGCGCCCATTCCTGCATACGGAACCAAACGGCTCGAGCTCGAATATCATCAGAAGATCGAAATCAACAGCTTTAAGTCGCAATACGTTTTTCCGCTCCGGCCCGACACCTACCAGCAGCAGGAGGCCGGCCATCTCAAGATCAATTTCACCCTGGGCTCGCCGTTCGCCATTCAGGACTTTCAGGTCTTGTCGAAGACGATGCCGCTCACAATCGCGCGGAATGACGGGCATACGGTGCGGGGTTCGTTCGAGGCCGGCAGCGTGAGTTTCACCGAAGACCTGGCCGCAAGCTGGAAGATCGACCCTGCGATTTCAGACCAATTGCGAGTGCTTACCTTTCGCAAGCCCCGGCCCGACGAGCCGCAGCCCGACGAAACCTCGCCCCAGAAACCCGCGAGCCAGCCCGGATTCTTTGAGGCGAGCGTGCTGGTGGGCGAAGGCCGGGGCGCGCAGCAGGCTGGCGCATCGGCAGACAACGGCGCGCTGCGCAACATTGTTGTTCTCTTTGACAATTCGCTGTCGATGCAATGGGAGAAGCTTGAGCGCAGTTATGGGGCGCTGGAAAAGCTGCTGCTCATTCTGCGGCCGCAGGACCACTTCAACGTTTTGCTCTTCAACCAGGATGTGAGCGAATTTCAGCCGCATCCCGTGGCTGCCGATCCCGCGACAGTGCAGAGCGCGCTGAGCTTTGTGCGTGCGAGCCGTTTACGCGGAGGCACCGATCTGAGCAAGGGACTGGCGGCAGGGCTTGCGCAGTGTACGGTGGCGAACAGCTACATTGTTCTGCTGAGCGATGGCGACGCCGACCGCGGCACCTTGACCGATGGCAAAATCGCCGCAGCCTATACGCAGCAGTGGAAACAGGCCGCCAACCGCCCTCGGACAGAAGTATTTGCGGTGGGAGACGACGCCAACCTGATGCTTATGCGCATGCTGGCAAAGAACGATGGAGTGATGATCAGCGTACTCTCAACCGAGCCGCTTGACGCCAAACTCGACATCTTTCTCTCGAAGATTGTGCGCAGCCCGGTCTCGCAGCTCGGGCTTGCGCTGACGCCGCCGGCCGCGGCACAGGAGATATACCCGCTCGACGATTCGGTTTATACCGGTTCGGAGGCAACCTGGGTAGGCGAGTATCTGCAGCCGGTGAAAAAGGTAACGTTTGAAGCTCGCGCCAATCGCGATGGAGCGCCTCTCGACGCAACGGCTCGCGTTGCACTTCCCGCCGAGGAACTCGACCACCCCGGCCTGCCGCGGCTGTGGGCGCAGGCGCGCGTGAATGCACTGCTCGAAGAGATTGCTCGCAAGGGCGAGACCGATGCCGCCGTAAACGAAATCATTCGCCTCTCGCGCATCTACAAATTCGTTACACCGTACACGTCTTTCCTGGCGGTGCCCAGGGCATTGCTGCGGCCGCGCGTCATCCGGCCGGGCGATCCGGTGCTGCGCGTGCACACCGATGCGTCGATCGTCTCGGTCATCGCGATCTTCCCCTTCGGGTTGACCAAGCCGTTGCGTTATCTCGGCGACGATGAAGTGTGGCAGACACGCTTCCTTGCCCCGGTGGATATGAAAGACGGCACCTACAGCGTGCGCCTGATTCTGCGCGACAAGCGCGGCAATGTCTATCGCGAGGCCAAGACATTCGTCATCGCCAGCACGCCGCCCACGGTCAAGATCTCGCTCGATCGCAGCGACTTTCACCCCGGCCAGCCAATCAACATCAGGGCGCGCGCTTCGGCCAGCACACGCGATCTGATTGCGCACATCGACGGAGCCGCTCCGGTGAGCCTGCACTGGAACCCCGCAGCCGGAACCAACACCGGCACGCTCACAATTCCGTCTTCGCTGCCGCCTGGCGAATACAAGCTGACCGTTACCGCCGAAGACATTGCGCACAACATTGGAACCGAGGAGGTGTCCATTGAAGTGCTTCCCTAAATGCTCCGCGCCCCGGTCCACCTCACTGCGCATTGCCGTAATCTCCGCAGCCTTACTGCCGGCGAGCTTTCTCGCATTGCTGGCGGCCCGCGCCGAGTTGCCCAAATGGATGCAATTCACCGTGGCCGGCAGCGAGATTGAAAATGCGCTTTATCGCGCCATGGACGCCGCCGGTGTGAAAATTCAATATCCACGGCCGCCGGCCGAGGCGCGAGCCGAGCTGAGCACCCTGGTGAAGCAGTCACAGCAGCGGGCTGACCTGTACGCGTTGCGTGCTCGCGCCGATGAGCAGGCGCTGGATTTTACCGCGGCCGAGGCTGACTGGAAGCAATTCGCAGCACATGCCAGCGACACAACCGGCGCAAAGCTGGAGCTGGCGGACTATTATCATCGCCGACTGCGCTGGCACGATGAGATCACTGTGCTGACGGAAGTGGCCGCAGCTCCAGCCGCAAACGAAGAACAGAGCTCCGATGTACGCGGCCAGCGCTCGTGGAAGGCTTTTGAGCGGGCTCTCGCGTTGAAGGGCGACGCACAACTCACCGATGCTCAAGTCGCCGCAATCTACCAGGCGTGGGTCCGCCGCTATCCCGAGAGCGCCTCGGTGTATAGCGATCAATTCAATTTCCTCGCCGGTGCAAAGCGCTTTGACGATGCGCGGAAGGTGATCGCCGCTTATCAGCAGGCCTTTCCTTCCGATTCGGTGTTCCCGGTGAAAGCGACGGCGCTGGTGGAATACCGCGGCGGATCTATCGAGAAAGCATTGGCGGTTTACGACCGTGGCTTCGCGCCGTTATGGCCCGATGAGCTGATCGCAAGCTACATGGAGCTGCTGAATCAGACGCGCACCGAGCGCCAGTTCCTTCTGGATGCTCGGCAACGGCTCCGGAAGAACCCCGACGATCTGAACGCAGCCGCGCGCATCTTCTGGCTCTATCAGCAGCAGGGCCGCACCGATGCAGCGCGCCAGGCGCTCGCGGACTATCGCCAAAGCAAAGACGGGTGCCACGCGGCGTGGACTGCGGAGGAACTCGATACGATGGCGCAGCTCTCGTTGCGCACGCAGGATCCTGCCGAAGCAGCGCGCTATTACTTTGCGCTGAACAACGCCGGCGGCAGCGTGCGTGGAGAGCCCGCGCAGCAGGTTGCGCTCGACGGAATTGTCGGCTTGCTGCTCACTTCGCCCGATCAGCCCATCCAGTTGGGCGCGGGGAACCTCGCGATCTATCGCGACATTGCTACCACGGACACGGGCCCCGGCTACTTCAACGGAATCCTCTCGTTGTTCTTCAACTCCACGAATCCTGAGAGCGAGGCACATGACGAAGAGGTGCGCGCACAGCCGTATTTTCATCGTGCCAAGGCGGCCGAGTTGCTGGCGATTCTCGATCAAAGATTTCCTGCCGCGCCGGAACGGGCCGGTCTGCACGCGCAGGTGATCAACGCCTATGCCAACTATGGATTGAGCGATGCCGTAATTCGCGATGGGAGCGCGTATCTGGCGCAGTTTCCCTCAGGAGCAAATCGCTACGCGGTGGCGATGGAGGTTGCTGATGCGTACGCGAGAGAGAATCGCGCGCAGGACGAGTTCGTCATCTATGACCGGATGCTGGGCGAGCTCGCCCGCGCGGCCAAAGGCGTGCCGCTGGCCACGGAGTTTCAGTCGCGAGAAACGGAACGTGCAGATGCAGATGATTTCGATGCTGAAAACGATCCGGGCAATGCGCCCGCTGTATCTCAGTCCAGAGACTTGTCGCGGGGCCGTGCTTTGCAGGCCGCTCCAGCAGCGGCGACGGGGCAGGCTGCACCGTCACCTGCCAGTGAGTACGCGCGGGTGCTCGAGCGGTATCTTACGCGGCTCACAGCCCGCAGAGAGCTTCCGCAAGCGCTTGCAGTGTTGCGGCGCGAGGTTGACCGCGATTCCAACGATCCCGGCATCTACGAGCGATTGGCGCAGTTTCTTGAGCAGAACCGCTTCGACCAACAGGAAGAGGAAGTATACAAGCGGGCGATGGAGAAGTTTCCCGACAAGAGCTGGTACGACAAGCTGGCGCGATTCTATCTGCGCCAGCGAATGTATGACGAGTACGCCAGCCTCACGCGTCAGGTAGTAGATACGTTTCAGGGTACTGAACTCGAATCGTACTTTGCCCGCGCGGGCCGTGGGCCGAGCGAATTCTATGTGCAGGTGAACCTCTACGCGCATCAACGCTTTCCGCACGACCTTGTTTTTGTGCGGAATCTGCTGAATGCCTATAACTCGCGCATGAGCCGGGATCCGCAGAAGCGTTCGGAGTTGCTGCGCGAATTCTGGTTTGAGGCGCCCGATCTCGAGTCGGAATTCTTTGAGGCGCTGAGCCGGACCGGCCAGTTGCAGACAGAGATCGCGAAGCTGGAGCGCGAAGTGAATGCGCAGGACGGAGCGCACTCCGCAGGCGCGAGAGACTACGCCGCGCTGAACGAGCTCGCCCAGGCCGAGATCTGGTCTTCGCACTTTGAGCAGAGCGCACCCATTGTCGGCGAGCTTGCAGCAGCCTATCCGGCCGACGCGGAGACCGGCGAGCAGGCATCGGATATCTTCCGGTCGCTGGCTTGCTTCGATCCGCGCAATACCGATCGTGCTGTCGCTGTAGAAAAGAACCTGCTGCTCGCTTCGCCGGGCAACACCGAGCGGCTGGCGCATATCGGTGACATCTATGCAGACCGCGGCCGGATGAGTGAGGCCGCGACTTTCTGGCGTCAGATGCCCGATACGCATCCCGGTTCGCCCGAAGGCTACCTGCAGGCAGCCACGGTTTTCTGGGACTACTTCAGGTTCGATGAGGCGCTCGGCGAAATCGACGCCGCGCGCGCGAAATTCAATCAACCGGCGCTCTACGGATACGAGGCAGGCGCCATTGATGAGAACATGGACAACCCAGCAGCGGCGGTACGCGAGTACACGCTTGCCGCGTTGAACCTTAGCGGCAACGACGATGCGCGCAGCCGGCTGCTGACGCTGGCTGCGCGGCCTGCGACCCGCGATGCGGTCGACTCTGCAACTGCGCAAGCTCTGGCCGCCGATAACTGGTCGGTCACGGCCCTAAATTTGCGCGTCGACGTGTTGCTGGCGCAGCATCGTGGAAACGAGTTGGGCAGACTGCTCGATGAGGCGATTCAAAAGGCCGGCTCGGCCGACCTGCTTGACTCCATCCGTCAGATCGCCGACGCGCATGCGTTGAATGCGCAAAGCAATGCCGCGCTTGAGAAACAAATAGCGCTGGCCACAGATCCGGTGCGCCACATGCAGCTCGAGCTGGCGCTGGCCCATGCGTATGAACAGCAGAAGCAGCCTGCGCTGGCGCTTGCGATCGTGGATGAACTGTACCGCCAGAATCCGCGCATCCTGGGTGTAGTACGAGCCGAGGCAGACTTCAACTGGCGCGATGGGCAGCAGCCTCGCGCGGTCGCAACGGTGATTGAAGCAGAGAAAGCGGCCGCGCCGAACCTTGCGACGCAGTTTGCGCTTGAGGCGGCTGACAAGGCCAGCCAGATCGGCGAGACGGCTCAGGCCCGCCAGATGATTACTCCGCTTCTCGATGCTTCGCCGTTCGACTCTCAATATATTGCTGCGATGGCGCAAACCTATGCGCGGGCCGGCGACGATGCCGGTCTGCGGGACTTCTATCTCGCCAAGATCGCGGCGCTCAAATCTGCAGCAATGAGCCGCGACGAACGCAAAGCGCAACGGGCCGAGCTTGAGCGCAGCCTGATTCCGGCGCTGACACGCCTAAGAGATTACCAGGGCGCGATGGACCAATACATTGCGCTCTTGAGCGCATATCCCGAGGACCAGGGCTTGCTCGCTGAGACGAGTGCGTACGCACTGCGCTACCACCGCGAACAGCAGCTTGTGGCGTTCGGCAACAAAGCGGTGAGTGACTCGCCCAGCGATTCCCGCTTTGCCATCATCCTGGCGCGGGCCGAGCGGGAGTTTCACGACGATGCCGCAGCCATCACCGCATACAACAAAGCGATTGCAATTCGCAAGGACCGCAGCGATCTTTATACCGAGCGCGTTGAGCTTGAAGAGCAGTTGCAGCGCTACGACGATGCGTGCGCCGACTATGAGCGGTTATACGTGCTTACCTACAGAGATCCGCAGTGGATTCTGGATGAAGCTAAAGTGCGCGTGCGGCAGGGCAAGGTTGATCTCGCGGTGCAGGCGCTCAAAACCATCTGGACCCAGGGCCACGAGGAACGCGCAGGCGACGACTTCAGGATCGCGAAGCAGCTTGAGGAGTGGGGGCTCGTCGAGCAGGCCGGGCAGTTTGCCGAGCAGGGCGTGAAGCTGGCGGGCAATGATTTGCTGCAATCCGACGATGCGTGGGGAGCCGAACTCTACGCGCGCATTGAAACACGCCTGCGGCGCCAGCAACAAACTTACCGGGCGCTGGCTGCGGTTCGTGACACGACTGAAGCGCTGTCGGCGAGTTCGCCCTCCATCATGGCCGAGCAGGTTGAGAAGCGCGGATTGGCGTCAGTGACCGACGCCGACTGGCGCGCGCGTACAGTCGCAAATCAAAAGCTCGCCGCGCGGGGCAGTTTCCGTGCAGCGGTCATCGAAATGGGGCGCACCGCGGGCCAGTACTTTACGCCGGAAGAAAAAGCCGGATTTGCTCAGTTTCTGGCCAGCGGGCGCGCCAATTCATCGCCCGAGCAGGTGGCCGAGATCTGGGTTCCCGCGGCGCACGAGGCGGGACTGCTAGACGTGGAGGAAGAATGGCGCGCAGAGCTGATTCGCGATGGCGGCGCGATCGCAGAACGCCAGATTGAACCGCTGATCGCGCTCGAAACCGGCCGCCTGCGCTTTAACGAGCTGGGACAGGTGCTCGAGTCATACGCCGGCACGCAGCGCGGTTTGCGCAGGACAAACATGCTGCTGCACGCCGCAGGCGCGTATATCGAGGGCGGCAACGAGACCCGCGCGTTGGCCGTGATGGACAGCATTGGCGCGGATTCCGAGGCTATGAACGACTTGCGCGAAGATTACTTCAAACTTCTGCTTACGCACGCGCCCGAACGGCTTGAGGCGCTTGCCGGAGCCTCTTCAGGAAACGCAGCAGATGCGGCTGCGAATTATCTGCTTGCCAACTCCGACGAGGCTCACAGCGCCGAAGCGATTGCGGCGCGCGCGCGCCCTGCAATTTGGAAGACTGCGAACACCGCACTGGTGGGACTTTACTTCGGCGACAAGTCGGATGCGGTGAATTCGGCATTTGTGGCGACGGTCGGCGACCAAACCATCGGCGAGCGGGTGACGCAGAAGTTTGCCCCCGCGAGCCAGTTGGCCGGACACACCTGGTTCTATTACGGCATGCGCTACGGCGTCTATCGTAGCTTCGCGGGCCGCGGCGATGAAGAAGATTACATCGCCGCCGGACTTGAAGCCGACCCGGCGAATCTGGCCAGCTACGAGGCGTTGGCGCAGGCTTATGCCGATGCGGGCGAGCGCGACAGAGCGCTTAACCAGTACCGCGAAGCGCTCGAACTTTCTCCGAACTCGGCCGGGCTTTACGATGCGATGGCCGAGATCAAGTGGACGGGCGGCAACCATGACGGTGCGTTCGCCGATTGGAAGACTGCTTTCACAATCCTGCGCAGGCAAGTGGACGTGCGCGTAGTCCCGGAGAGCTTCTGGACCAATTTCACTGCCATCGCAGGCCACCTCGGCGAGAAGAAGCTCGGATCAACATTCAAGCCCGAGATAGATGACGTCGTGCGTTCGTACATTGCAAAGAATGGCTCGTATCAAACCGACGGTTTGCTTGAAGCTGCGTATTCATCGCTCGGCGATCCAAGGCAGGGCATCGAGTGGGTGATCGATCTGGCAATGGCGGCAGGGGATCCCGCGGATGTGGTCTCCCAGCTTGAGTCGGACGCTTGGATCCCGGACGCGGAACGTGGTTCAGTTTTTGAGAAAAGCATCGAACTGGCGCGTAGACCGCTGACCGCAGAGCAGCGCCAGAATGGCGCGACGGATGAGCAGCATGCGGACAATCTGGCCGGCGCTCAAATACGCCTCATCAATTATTACCTGGGAGACGCACAGTACGCGGCGGCAGCGCAGGTATTGGATGCGTTGACGCCTGAGATGCGCACGGCACACAACGAAGAGCTGCTGCCGATTGAGATTCAAATTGCAGCGCATGATGGCAAACTGGCCGATTGGCTTGTTTCTTATGAGAATAGGCATGGTTCAACGAGCCAGGAAAATGGCGGCTACCAATCGCGTGACGACCTCGAGACCGTTAAAGCAGCCGCACAGACGCTTCTTTCGCAACACGACAGCAAGTCCGCCTGCCTGCTGTTTGAGTATGTGCTGCGCCGCAGGCAGGAGTCGGGAGCCGCGATGCCTGGCGACTACCTGTCGCTTGCTGAGGCCCTGATAGCCGCAAATGATTTGCCGGACGCACTCGAGAAATTGCGCTCTCTCATGCTTTCAGCCGAGTTGTACAGCAGTCTTGATTCGGCTGCGGAACTGCTTGAGCAAACCGGACACAACGCTGAGGCCCTCGAGTTTCTGACACCGCTCGCGAACGGCGTGCCGTGGGAGCCGGAATACAAGCTGCGGCTGGCGCGCGCTGAGCTGAAGGCTCGAGCAAACGTCGCCGACGCCCAGGCGATGCTCGTCGAGCTTTCGCAGGACAGCTCGGTTCCTTACAGTGTGCGCGTGCAGGCGGCAACAGCGGTCAAAGATGCAGGTAAGCCGGCCGCACTCGGCAGCGGCGAATTGGCGCTGCTTGCCTCCGGCGCGCCGGTAACACCCGATCAGGCGAACCGGCCCTATTATCTGTCGGCGCGGGTTGCCGCTGCACGTACGGCTTCGAATCCCGCGCCGATCCTGTTTGATGCCTTGGCCTGCGGCCCCAGCGATGAGGCGCGCCTGATGCTGTTTGAGAAGGAGTTTGCACTCGACCATCTTGCCATGGCCCTCGCCGCGATCGACCCGCTGGTGAACAACGCCGAGGCCGCGTACCCAATTCCGCAATGGGCGCAACGCGATAATGGATTTCGAATGCGCCGCGGCGAATCGCTCCTCGGGAAGATTCCT
Organism: Occallatibacter sp.; assembly: GCA_035504315.1. Taxonomy (GTDB): domain Bacteria; phylum Acidobacteriota; class Terriglobia; order Terriglobales; family Acidobacteriaceae; genus Telmatobacter. The sequence goes on along the minus strand of DATJSB010000090.1, from coordinate 32,521 downwards.
GAGACCGATCGGTTCAAAGTTGCAAGCGAGTTGGCGGCCATCTATGAGCGCAGAGGAGATCTCCCATCTGCGGTGAGCTGGATTGAGACAGCGATCTCGTTGGGCGGCGACTCGAACGAAAACAGACGGCTGGAAAACCACAAAACTGTGCTGAAAGCGCAAATGACGATTAACACAGAGAACGCGAGCCGCAGGCCGGTGATACAGGAGTCGCTCGACCAGCCCAATGTTGTTCGGCCCCGCGTGGTCGCAACAGACCTGAGCAAAGGAGCGCAGAAATGAGCAGGCTCGACAGCATCATTTGCCGGATTGCGCCGGCGGGCAAAGCGAGGAAGATTGTGATTGGTGCGGCCGTGCTTGCAGCCGCGATCGCCGGATGGGCCGCGCTCGAATCTGGAATCACGCCGGCTCCTCAGCTCGCCGCTTGGATGCCGTCGGGCGCGCAGCTCTACATCGAGTCGCCAGATTTTGCCGGTTTGCTGCACGACTGGAATGCGTCGCGAGAGAAGGAGCTTTGGCTGAAGAGCAGCAACTACGAAGTCTTCTCGCGTTCGCGGTTATTCGGACGGCTCGGCGACGCGCAGGGTGAATTTGCCGGCGCTGCCGGGCAGCAGCCTGACATGGCATTCCTTAACCAGATTGCGGGCAAAGAGAGCGCGCTGGCCCTCTATGACATCGGCAAACTTGAGTTTCTTTACATTACGCACATGCCCAACGCGCAGGCCATGCAAACCGGCCTGTTGCAGTCACGGAACGGTTTTGAGACGCGCAAGGTTGGCGATGCGGTTTTCTATGTGCGGGCGCCGGGCGGCGACGGCAATAACGCGCAGAGTGGCACTCCACGCACGGTTGCCTTTGCCGCCTTGGGCGACTACCTGCTGTTGGCTACGCGCGAAGATCTACTCGCCGACGCGCTGGCCCTCATGCAGAGACAGAACCAGCCGTCGCTCGACAAGGATGGATGGTTCGCCGACGTGACGCAAGCGGCATCGAAGCCCGGCGATCTGCGCATGGTGCTCGATCTTTCGCGGCTTGTTCCGTCGCCATACTTCCGTAGCTACTGGGTTCAGCAGAACGTCACCGATATGGGCCGGTACCGCGCGGCAATAAGCGATCTTTACCGGACGCACGGCGAGTTCCACGAAGAACGCGTGCTGTTGCCGAAGTCGCCGGAGGACGCCAGCGTGGAGCAGAGCGATCTTGGGCGGGTGAGAGCACTTGTGCCTGAAGGCGTGGGATTCTATCGTGCCGATGCCGCGCCCAGCTTGGAGCACGTGCTTGAAGCGATCGACACGCGGCTGCTCTCGCGCAGAATTGCCGATTACAACGATCGCACCGTGGCTCCGCCGGATGTCGCACCCACTGCGCCGACGGGCACAGAGGACGATTTCGAGACGCGTATCGATGCGCCGCCCGCAACGGTTCTGCCTAAGGGCGCGGAACTGGCGGGCTTGCGTAACCTGCTTGAGGCCGCACAGCCTGACACCATGCTGATTGTCGAAAAAAGCGTCTCGCAGTCTGATGGCGTCTTTGTCGGTTATCGCACCGGCATCGTGCTCGCGTCCCAAAAGCCGTGGAGCGCGGGCGACATAAAGGCAGCGATCAACCAGGCGCTGGCTCCGCATCTTACCGCCGGCACACTGGGGGTCGAGTGGAAACATCCTCGCCCGAAGCAAGACTACTTTGCGCTAGATGGCATCACCTCGCTCGCCTTTGCCATTGACGGCCAATACTGCATCATCAGCGACGATGCCGATCTGCTGAACGCCATGATGCAAAGAGCATCGGGGGCGAAACCAACGACTGGTCAAGCGCTGGTGATGCTCGCCGGATTTAATCATGAGGCTGAGAGAGCCAACTTCGTGCGCGCAACTCAACTGATGGATGGGGCAGCCCCGAATGCCAATACAGATGCGGATGGCAGCGGCCCGGGCCAGGCGCCGCAGTTTTTCTCACGCAACATCACCAGCCTGAGCAACACCTTCGCAGCCATGCAACGGGAAGAGGTGAGCGCGTGTTGGAAGAATGGAGCGCTGCACCAGACAGTCCGTTACCAATGGAAGAATAGCGCGATGTAAAGCGGTTGTTGGGGCAATTAACGGCGAGCAGCTTTGGGAGCTGTCCATTGTCCGGTTTTGCGCACAAGCTGCGGCCCACAAGCTTCTGGAGCGCTGGCCATTTCATTCTGCAGGTGCCGGCTCGGTGTATAGTCGATCACCACTTCACGGAGTGCCGCCACCAGCCGGGCCGTGTCGCGTGCAGAGCAGATCTCCGCGAGGGATTGAAGCCAGGCATCAACGTCGAACTGCGGCTTGAGATTGCCCACAAAAATGCGCACCTGTTCGTGATCGGTAGGGACCGTATCGTCGAGCATCGAAGTCAATTCTTCATAGAGCTTTTCACCGGGCCGCACCCCGGTAAATTCAATTTTGATGTCCCTGCCGGGCCTTAACCCCGCGAGTTGAATCAGGTTTCTCGCCAGGTCAACGATTCTTACCGGCTGGCCCATGTCGAGCACGTAGATCTGGCCGCCCGCGCCGATGGCCGAGGCCTGCAGCACGAGCTGACAGGCTTCGCGGATCGTCATGAAGTACCGGCGCATCTCGGGGTGCGTCACGGTAATCGGGCCGCCCGCGGCAATCTGCTTTCTGAAGACGCGAATAACACTTCCGTTCGAGTCGAGCACGTTGCCGAATCGGACCGCGATAAACTGCGTGCCGCCATTCTGCAGGCTTTGGAGCAGCAGTTCCGAAACGCGCTTAGTGGCACCCATCACGCTCGTGGGGCGCACGGCCTTGTCGGACGAGATCATGATGAAGCTGTCTGCCCCGTGCTCCATCGCGGCGCGGGCCACGTTCAGCGTTCCAAAAACGTTGTTTTCGATGGCCTCGAAGGGATTCTCTTCCATGAGCGGAACGTGCTTGTAGGCTGCTGCATGAAAGACCAGCGTCGGCCGATATCTGCGAAAGACATCGTTGAGCCGCGCGCCATTCTGCACATTGCCGATCTCGCCGTAAAACGGCAAATCGGGATACGCCTGCCGCATCTCGCGGTCGACCTCGAACAACGGAGACTCGGCAATCTCGAATCCGACGATGGCGGCGGGCTTGAAGCGCGCAATCTGCCGGCACAACTCAGCGCCAATTGAGCCGGCCGCACCGGTAACCAGAACCTTGCGGCCTTCGATCGTCGCGCCGATCAGCGTCTGGTCGAGCCGCGTCGGTTCACGCCCCATTAGGGATTTCAACTTGTTCTGCATAATCCCTTGCCCCGTTTGACGTCCACTTCGCCTGTTTCGAGTGCCGTTCCCGCCAACTTCCTCAACTCTTCGAATTCCATGCTTCAATGGTTTATCCCTTCGCATAGAATCACCTTTCCGATCGTCATGGCCAGAATGCGGAGGTCAAACCAGAATGATTGCGTCTTGAGATACTCGGCGTCAAACCGCACCTTTTCTTCAAGGTCGAGGCGATTGCGGCCGTTCACCTGCGCCCATCCGGTGAGCCCCGGCGTGAGCTTGTGAATGCCAAGGCCGGTGCGAAGATCCACCAGATCATCCTGGTTGAAGAGCGCCGGTCGAGGACCGACGAAACTCAGATCGCCAGCGAGAATGCTGAAGAGCTGCGGTAGTTCATCGAGGCTGGAGCAACGAAGGAATTTGCCAATGGGGGTCAGATACTGCCCAGCGCCCTCGAAAAGATGCGTTGCGAGTTCGGGAGCGCCCTGCCGCATGGTGCGCAGCTTGGGCATTGGGAAGATTCGATTGTCTCTGCCTACCCGGAGCGACCAGTAGAACGTCGGGCCCCGGGATGTGACGCGCACCAGCACTCCGAGCAGGATGAGCAACGGCAGCGACAGCAGGCAAAGGGGAAGCGCCAGCGCAATGTCGAAGAGGCGCTTCATGGCGTTCCGCCAATACCTTCGTGCCGCATCTTCGTGGTCGGCGAGTTTTGGCACGGGGTCGAGCCCGCGAATGGCGTCAACTACTGCCGGATCCCTCATCACGATTGCCGCACCTCAAATATGGCGCGCCCCCGGTCGGCGCTGGCACTAAGTCATTGCTGGCTCGGACTCTCCCCGGAGATCATGTCAATTGCCTTCATGAATCTCGAGAGAATGATCCGTTTCCTGGGGAACTCTTAGTTTCTGCGTAGAGTGCGGGTTTTATCTGTGTTTCAGATCACGCACCAAGGAAACTGGATTGGACAGCAACGTTAACCGCGCTGGCCCAGGACGCGAAATCAGAACTGTCGCGCCAGAGCGTCTCTCGATGTGGTTGACGAGGCTGAAGCGCCATGGCCAATCCAGCCGCGCTCGAGCAGAGGCAGGCCAGGGCGCTGCATCATAGGTTTTTGTAGAAGCGGCCGTGGCGGAGGCCGGGGCTGATTTGAGCCGATTTGATGATTTGGGTCTGCCGCTGGTGCCACTCCTTGTCGCGCCACATGCCTACGAATTGCGGACCGCAAAAGTTGCTTGTGGCCACGGCAAGCCATTGGCCGCTGCCGGCAGCTCGCTTGACCCCTAAGGCGCAGAGGTCTTTGACCCAATCCCACTTGAGGAGCGGCCAGTCCTTGTAGTCAACGATGGCCCAGCACTCGGTGGTGATGAGCGGGATCTGGAGCTGGCGGGCGGATGCGGCAGTGGAGTCGATGGCCTGGGTGAGCAGGTTTAGCCAGTAGGCGGGGCGGGCGCGGTAAGTGTCGTCGGCCTTGAGGCTTAGGTTGGTGTACCCACGGGGGTCGAAGCGCTCGTAGTTGTAGCCGACGAGGCGGTAGAACTCGCCGTCGTTTTGCTGGGTCATCCAGATGTGCGGGTCGAGCAGATCGAGATCGGTGAGCTTGGGCGCGTCCGAGGGCGAGAAACCGCCGGAAAAGGAATAGAAAAGCGGGATGGCGGGGTATTGCTCGCGGACGAGGGCGATGGCGCTATGCATCCAGGCGAGGGACTCGGGGCGACGCCAGTCGCCGTAGCTCATGCGCGGAGTGACGAAGGGAGCCCAGTCGATGCCAGGCCACTCGTTGCAGAGGTCAGTGTAGAGGATGGTGTCGAGCAGGCCGGCGGTGCGGATGATGTCAAGAGTGCGGATCCACTGTGCGGCCTGCACCCCTGGCCCCGCGATCTGCATGCGGGTGTTGTCCTGATCCTGGCGGTACCAGGTGGACAGGCCGACGCGAATGCCGCGGGCGCGGCAGCGGGTGAGGAAATCAGTGAGGGCCGGCATGAGGGTGATGCGATTGACGTCTGGCGAGCCCCAGAGCTGGGTGTTCCACTCAGGCAGGAGAGTCCAGGATCGGTCAGGGTCGGTGGCGAGAAGATGCGGGAATGGGTCGATGCGGACGGCGTCGTAGCCGCGCTCGACAAGGGCGTCAAGAGCCTGGTCCCAGTCTTCGTAACCGGCGCCGGGCCAGCGGCGCTCGATCCACGAGAACTCCCACATGGTAATGGCGCGAGGATGCCTTTCTGCTGGATGAGACGGCGCGGCTGAGGAATTCAAGGCTGCGCATGCGGCGGCGCCGGCCAGAAATGCTCTGCGGTTCATAGTGGGCTCCCATTGTAAGGCAGAGAGCAGAAGGCAGGAGTCAGTACCCTTTCCAAAGGTTTCGTGAATGGGAATTGGAGGTGCGTACCGGAACGATTTTGAGCTGATTTGCGGGCGTGATCCCGCTTCCCGAACCGGAAGAGGTCGAGTCTCGGCTTCCGGCTGGCATACATTCCAACAGGCGCCAGTCGGCTGGTTCAACATTTCGTTGCAGATTGTCGTCTAAGGAGTGACTTCCGAGTCGTCGACAACACTCCCGTGGCCTGCGGATAGCCTTACAACTCCACCGCCTCGCCACCCCACTCCGCTGGGTCCACATCCGCCATCGACTGCGAAAAGGTTCAGGAGTAACCCGCAAAATCCGCTGCGTTGTACTGCCGCTAGCCGAATGGGTGAGTCACCGGCTCCTGCGTGATCCGCGCGCCGTGCTCCCTGGCCCGGCGGCAATGCGCGTCTGCATCTTCCACGCGCACTGTGATGGAGCAACCCAGGCCCAGCACCGCATCTCGCTCGTTCTCGCGCTTCTCCCGAACCGTCACCGCGCCACTCTCGGGTCTACGCCCTAGCGCCGCAGCACTTTGCGAAAGCGCAGAACTTTTTTTGCCGCTGCCACGTCTGATTGCGCAGCCTTCCACTCCGCCTGGACCGACGGCGAGCAATTGGCCTGCCATGCGGATACGTCCTGCAGAAGACTGTTGGCAAGTGCCGCATCTTCGGAGGTGAGCGCCTGACGCGCCGCTTCGGTGTTTTTTGTTACCTGCTGATCGGCGATCAACTGGACTCTGGATGCAAGGCGCTGTTCGATTCCGGCAGTACTCGCTGACGTTGCGCCGCCGGCGCGCGCAAGGCGCTGGAAGGCAGCCGCGCAATCATTACCGCTCAGAGTCGCATAGAAAGCTCCGATGGCTTCAAGCCGGGCCGCTTCGGCATCGAGTTGTTCAGTGCACGACTTAAGCGCCGCTTGAACGCGCTTTACCTGCATTACGCCGCCGGGCTCGGCGCGTATGAGGCCTGCGGCTGCGTCGAAGAGATGCAACGCGCAATATCGCTCAACTTCAGCAAGCAAGCGGTCAACCTGCTCCTCGCGGGCACGTTGCTTGAGCGTGGCTTCTTCGAGCAGCCGTCGAAGTGCAGGCTCGTCTACGCGCTGCAGAACGGGCTCAAGGAGCCGCATCACTTCTTCGTAATCCTGCTCTTCGAGCAGCCGCTTTGCCTCAAGAAAGCTCCGCTCAACCAGGTCCTGCGAGATGCGTTCTGACGCGGCCGATCTGGCCAGTTCCAACAACTCAGTCAATTGCGGCGATGAGAATCCGTCTCTCTCACATTGCTCGAGAACCTTCACCGTCTCGAGATACAAATGGTCTTCGAGAAGCGCTCGCGCCCTGGCCATGTATTCGGCAAGCGAACGCTCTTTCTGTTGTCGAGCCAGGCGCTTGGCGATTGCGGATTCAAGTTTGATCAGTTCCGCGCTGCCCGGCAAATGCGAAAGAGCTTCGCGCACGCGGGTGAGAGCCTCGGCGGGAGGAAGCTGCCGGCATGCGTCGCTTACCTCAGCAACCAGCCGCTTATTCTCGAGTTCCCTCAGGCGGGGAGCCACCTGAATCTTGAGGCGCAAAAGCGTGGGCTCGGAAGGAAACTTCTCAAGCGCCTCGGTAACCTCGCCCATTGCGGACTGCAACTCTTCAAGTGTCAGCGCGCCGGCGGTCTTTTCCTGGAGGGCGCCAACCAGGCGCATCCGCTCTTCCTGCCGTATGGCTTCTGCGAGTTCGTCCTTAAGGCGCAACAACTCAGGGTCTGACGGTGCGAGACTCTCCGCTTCGGCGATCGCGCTGGATGCGTCAATGAACCGAGATGCGTTAAGGCTGTCCTGCGTCGCTTGCAGCAGCTTTTGCACCCTGGCTCTCAGGCGAGCCTCATCGGCTTCTTTCTGCAGAACCTTGCAGATGGCCATAATGCGCGAGTCAGTCGGATCCAGGTCGCGGGCTTTCGCGGCACACTCCTGGGCAGTGTCGTAGTTGCCCGCATGGCGCGCTGAGTCGGCATCCCGCATGAGCTGCTGAATCGTTTCCCTGGTCTGCTTGCCTGCGGACGCCCTCGCCAAAAGTTCTGCTGCTTCGGAATTCTCTGCGTCCAATTGGACCGCCTCAGTGCAGACTGCGATCGCCTGATCCCAATTGCGCCCTTCGATAGCCTCTCTGGCACTCTTGTTCAACTGCTCCACTCGCTGGCGGAGCCGTTGCAGATTGAAAAACTGGTCAACCACAGCCATCAATTTCTTGGCTTCGGCATTCTGGCTATCCATGCGCAGAATTTGGGTGAGCAGCAACTTGGCTTGCGCATAATCCTGCGCATCGGAAGCCTTTTGTGCATCCAGCAGCAGTTGCGCAATGCGCTGCAACTTGATATGCGCACCGATGGCGTTCAGGTCGGCCGCCATATCACCAGCGCGACCGTAACGGTCAATCGGCTCCTTGGCGAGCGCTCGCGCGATTGCCTGGTCAAGCTGTGCCGGATAAGTGGTTAGATAATTCCCCAGTGGCGGCGGGTCCTGTTGCAGAATTTGATGAAGAATCGCGGGGTATTCCGCGTCGAACGGCAGAACCCCAGTCAATAACTGGTACAGCACTACGCCTGTTGAGAAGATGTCGGAACGGCCGTCAAATTGATCACCACGCAAGCGCTCCGGCGCCATGTACGCAGGCGTGCCGACGAGGGTCCCCGTGCGCGTCATGTTCTTGTCGGTGGGCTGTTGACCGGTGCGGGCAATGCCAAAATCCAACAGCTTGACCAAGCCGTCTCGTTGCACGATGATGTTCGCCGGCTTCACGTCACGATGGATCATCCCCTGCGCATGCGCATAGTCAAGGGCCGCGCACACCTGCTCGATGATGTCAAGCTTTTCGCCGAGATGAAGAGGCTCTTTATCGCGGATGATTTTGTCCAGCGGCTGCCCGTCAAGGAATTCCATGACGATGTAGGGCAAGCCATTTTCGTCGCCGAAATCATAAACTGTGACGATGTTGGGATGGCGCAGATTTCCTGTATGTCCCGCTTCCTGATAGAAGCGCTGCAGCATATCCGATTCGCCGGAGAAACCCTCGGTCAGTGTCTTGATAGCCACATTGCGGCCGATGCGCGGGTCGCGGGCGCGATACACAACACCCATGCCGCCCTGGCCGAGGACGTCGACAATCTCGTACTTGCCGATACGTTCTGGTGTTGACTTATCCACTTGCGCGTTGACTTCTCCCCGTCAAAGCCTGCTTCCGCGGAACCTCGACACTCTCAATTGGAGGGCGCGTCCTTGCCAATGTCTTTAAAGTTGAACTGAGTCGCCAGGAAACTCATCGCTTTTGTCCGCTCCGGCGTATCCGCAGGCGGCGTAGCGTTGAGATAGAGAATGTAAAGCTCGGCCGCGCCGTCATAGTCGCTTTCGGCAGCCCTTCGATCTGCCCTGGCAAGCACAATTGCCGGCAGTTCTGCGATTTTGGCCTTCGCCTTATCGATCAGTTCATCTCTTGTTTTGTTTTCGTCTTCCTCGAAATAATCGTTATCACTGCGGATGACTCCCAGGTTCTGCACTCCCTGGGTATCCTCTGGCTTTACATTCTCCAGAACGGAGTAATCGCGGGGCGTCTGCCTGCTCACTTCGACTCGCGGCACCACCTCTTCGCTCGCGCTGTCTAGGATCTGGAACTGCACTTGAATCGAACTCCGCAGGTGGTAGACGACTTGCGTGTAGGTGTACGGCCGCTCCTCGTCCTGCATCTTTGTTTTTGGAATCGCGTCGAGCTTATCGTGCAAATCTTCGACTTTCTTCTGGTCGTCGTCCACTACCTCTTCTGCGTTTTTGATTTCCTTCTTCTTCCCGTGCGCCTGCGCTCCCTGCAAAACGCTGCGTGCCGTTTCGAGGTCGTTATTGGCGTGCTCGTACGCACGATTGGCATCAGCCCATGCCGCGTTGGAAATCTCCTGTTGGCCAAAACGGTATTTTGATTCCTTGGGAACGTTGTCCTGCGACTTTACCATCTCGTGTTGCATTACATCGCCCACAAGCTGGAAATTCGCCTGTACGGGGGTCGTGTCCTGCTGGCGTATGACCCTTACATCGAGGCCGGAAGATTCCAGCCCGTTCGCCAGGGCATCTGTCAGTTGTGCGGGAAAGTTTCCTGCATCGCGGCGCGAGGTCTGATCGCGAAAAACCACTTTAACCGACAGCCGCGATTTTAAAAGATACGCGGCGCGTGCTGTTGCCATCTCGTCGTGAATCGCTCCAAGATTGCTCTGCGACTTATACTGCGAGGCCTCGCCAAGATACGTCCAACCCACGTTCACCCCGGTACCGTCGGGTTTCTCCACGTACTTCTTGCCCTGCTGAAGGTAGTAATTGCTGAGATCGTCGCCGAGAATCGAAATGCGGTCCTGCAGAAGGGGGTCATTGGACAGCCGATAGCACCGTTGCAGATATCCGTAGGCTGTCTCTATGCCAACCTCGTCGCTGATGCCGTTAATCGGTTCGTGAGCTTTCTGCAAAGCTGCGGCAGCCTGGTCTGCCGCCTGGAGATATTGATCCTTGAGGGAATTGAGTTGATCCGATACCAGCGACCGCTGGTCGGGAGGAAGGTCGTCGAGCACCTCGTAAGCTGCGATGGTATCGTTGCGGCTTACCGCATCCTGGCTTTTCCGCAGCGCCTCCATCGCAGCAGCTCTATCGGCGGCAGCTTTGGCCTGTTTTCTCGCTTCGTTCAGCAAAGCGGTGGTCTCAGGGTTCGAAACCAGCGCTGCGGCCTTCTCAAGATCTTTCACTGCGCTGGGCCAATCGGGTTGCTGCTCCAACTGCTTGGCGTCGGCGACGTATAAGGCGGCAATCTCCTGCAAATCCTCCGCTATCCTTCTGTCCTCTTGCGTAAAGCACAAAAGTGGATCAATCGTTTTGGCTGCCTGATCAGGATGATGCGATGCGATCTGGGATTCGATGTCGTGCAAGGCCCTTTCGAAAGCGGCGCGCGCCGCCGTCGTCTGACTTTTTGCGCTCACTGCTTCCGCTGTCGCGGGCTCAACAAGCACCGCTCCGCTCGCCAACTTTTCGGCCGCTGCCAAATTGCCATAGCCGGCGGAATGCTGTTTTAGCGCCTGTGTATAGACATTCAGCTTGTCAATAGCAGCCTGGCTAACGGCCAGCACATCACCGTGTATCTTCGAATTCAAATCCGTCGCGGCAGCATCGTCCGGCGCCAACGCCCGCGCCTTATCGACCATTTGACGGGCTTCAGCAAGCTTGCTGTAATCCGGCTCGGGTCCGGTTTGTGAGCTCTCATACGCCTGACGATCGTTTGTCGCGACATTCACATAAAGCGTCGCCAGCGCCTTTTTGGCAGTGTCGACGTGAGCTCCTGCTGCGTACTTTTTGAGATAGGCTTCCCAGCCGCGAATGTCTCCTTGCCGATCGGCACGGAGGTATTCGGCGAGCTCCTGAGCGGGAGCGGCAACAAAGACGATTTTCACGCCCGGCTTGAGTGCAACAACCTGCGTGGTCACGGGATCAGAGGACGGCAGAACCGTGCCCGTAAACTCAGCTTTGTCCGCCAGCTGCGCAGTCGTATAAGTACCGCCCTTGTCGAATTTGAAGTTTCCGGGTACGACACAGACCGCTCCCGAAGGTTGAGTCAGTGTAAGGGTGCCGTCGGCGTTCCGCTCAAGCGTCATGCCGGTAGCTAGCACTACCTTCGCCAGCCTGTGATAGGCGTTCTTATCGATGCTGGAAGCACCGCCACAAAGATATACTTCATTCTTCTCATTCAGGATGAACCCTGAAACCTGCTGGTATGACTGCCCATCGTGTCCCGGGTAAATCTCGATGGCAATCAATCCGGCTGTCTTGGCATACAGTGGCAAGCAAACCAAAGGCAACAAAAATAGGCAAACTGCCGCCGACCAGCGCATCCGGCCGGCGGTTCGAACCGTAAATTCGATCATATCGATCCTCGGAAGCGCGTGCATCCATTGGCCTTAGCCGAAAGGAATCTCGACGCAACTCATGGTATAATGCGCTTCACTGTATCAATTCCAATACACAGTGCGCAACTGGAATTCGAGCGCCAACACGGACCGCGTGAGCAACATGAAAGCCGAGTCGTCCAGTACGTCGCCCAGCCCTTTGTCAGAACATCCCCCCGCCACAGCTTCATCCTCGAAGATCGATATGGTCTTTCGCTTCTGGACGCCCGCGTCGGCGGATGCGAAGAGCCGGCAAGGCCACGAAATTGCAACGCGGTATCCCGGCGTCCTAGCCCTGATTGAAGATGCTGCCGCCGCCAGACGAGGAGTCTTATTAACGGCGAACGAGCCGTTGCATGTCTCTGGCTTTAAAGAGCCAGCGGATGCCCTCGTGGTCTCAAGGCAGATTCAACATGGGATGCTGGGATATCGCGGGAAGGCCGGAGCGCCTCCGGTCGTCGTGTCGATCGCAATTGACTGCAGCGGCCAGGCGGCATCGACGGCCGCAACCGGCCCGGGAAAGGTTGCGAGTCACCAGGGTGAACAAGAATCGACGTTGGATTCGTCGGCGTCCGGCGAGGCGAAGAACGGCCAGGAAATCTCACACGACCTGATGACGCTGCTGACGCTTGCGAAACCGGCGCAGATATTGATTACGCATGACCTGTGGCTGCACAGTGGCACGCTGAAAAGCCTTCCTCTCAAGACGTTCCCGGGCAGGTCTGGCGTCTACGAGTATCTTTGGACTGCGGAAGAAAAGCTCGACTTGTTGCAGAGCGAGCCGCAACTCACACTCTCCGCCCTGCCGGCAGTGATCTCTACAGCAGGCGGAAAGGACTCTGCCAATCCAGTCAGCACTCCTGCGGCTACCGCAGCAAAAACCGAACGCCCGGCCGAGCAAGTTCAAAGCGCAAAGCCAGCGCGACAGCAGGAAGCGTTTCGTTTGTCGCGACCCGTTTTGGTCGGCGGAATTGCGCTGGCGGCTGTAATCCTCGTCGTTGCAGTCGGAATCATTGTCTTCCACGGACATTCGTCACAACCTGCGGCCCGGAATACGCCGGCCTCGGTCAAGAACTCCCCGACTGTGACAAACTCGCAGGCTGCATTTCCCGCGAGTCCTACAGCGGCAAACGCTCCAGTGGCTCCAGGCGATAAGCTGCCGGCTGCTTCCCCGAAGGCGGAGAAGAAGACGGGGGCAAAACCATCGACGCCTGTTCGCGTTGTAGGGGAGAAGCCGGCCGAGCAGTCGCAACCATGTTCTCTCACCGGCGATATCGCCAAATATGTGGGCCTTGGTGAGAGCCACAGGGAGCGCGGCGACTATTCCGGCGCCATCCGCATTTTCAGGCAGGTTCTGGATTGCGATCCCGGTAACGTGCAGGCGCAACAAGACCTGACGAGAGCGGTACAAGGCGAAAAGTCCGAGCAGTAAAGTTGGACCTTCTGAAGCTTCACTGGTAACCAGAGACCGCATCCAGCAATGTCAAAAACTGGTACGAGATGCCCAGAGGCCGAGTCGGCCCGCTGTGCAAACCGTTGATGTTGATCTATACCAGGACGTTGCCGTCGATCACCAGTCTGCCCGGCGGATTCGCTTTCTTGAGCCGTATTGCGGGCGTGAGCGTAGCGGGAGCCCGCAGGCGAAATCCCGAGCGGATGCGGGGGACCGTCCAGCCCCAAGATTTGAGGAGGAGGAAATGGAGGCGCGGGCCGGGATCGAACCGGCGCATAAAGGTTTTGCAGACCTTTTTCATAATCCGTAAACCCCAGTATTCACGCGGGTTCCGCACTGTTGCCCTCTAATTTGGTCCGACTTTGGTCCGACCCCCTTAATTGAAACACGGCCCCAGCTTTCCGCGCAGAAGGCTACATTGATCGAACCATGCCAAACGACCTCACCCGCTCAAGGCAGGTGGCTGCTTAATCCGAAGCAGATAGCCCTCCCTCAAACGAAACATGAACTCAATCGATCCCCAAGGTGGGTAACGGAGCTCGGTGCATTTGTAGCCGAGCTCACGAACTGCCGTCCGCTTGTCAACCACTGCCCCTGTACAAATTACGATCTCGATGCCCGCGCCCCCTGTACCCAGCGCCGGCAGCTGCCAATGGCTTTCGCCTTCGACGTTGGTGGCGGGGGCAAACAGCATAATGTCATAGTTTGCGCTATGGCGGAGATGTCTCCAGCCTTGCTTTTCTTCGATGACGGCCATGCCAAACACAGACGTAAACAACCTTGCAGTGTCGTCGGCGTCATTAACGTATAGCTCCAACTGAAGCATCTCGGATTCGGTCTTAAGTCCCATGTGAGCATTCACCATCCTTGTTTCTTTAACGTCAATCCTCGCTTCCCCATCTGTAAGAAGTGGAGAAACCCCGACAGGGAGGCTGCCTTTCTTCGTCGCAGCAACTAAAACGCTCAATCATCCTTACTCCAGTCGACCCATCCACTCGCAAGATCCAATCAGATTGACTTATTTCGCTTCTCTTGTGGTCGCCATCCGTCAGCGCGACAGGTAGTACTCGCAGATCGCATCCAGCCCCTGCCGGAAGTCATCAGGAGGCAGCGTCATTCCGAGGCGCGCGAAATAGTTGCCGACGGTGCGTGTCGAACTGCGGAAGCACATCTCCGTGAGGACACCGACACCGTGCGCCTCCGCCAGGCATCGCTGATCCGCTTCTTCGTCGACCGGAAGCATCGTAGGCAGGCACAGAGCAACGTTAAAACCGGCGTCTAGCTTCATGGGGCGTATCGCCGTTGAGCCCAGCCGGTCGCAGAGCTGCTTGTAGTTGTTCGAAATCGATTTGCGACGTGCGGCCATGTCGTTGCGGTACTCCGTGCAAAATTCCGCGAAATGGTCTTTCACTTTCTGACCGCCGTCGCCGGCAGCGCAGTCATGAATCAAATGATCGATTAGACCGTTGGACAAACCGCTTGTAACCTCTTCGCTTGAATCGTTTGCCAGCATTGCCAGTCTTGAATAGGCCAGAGTCATCGTCGAGAATACGACTGGATTCAGCCAGCGCGCCTTTGTCAGTTCGACAAGCGTGTCTCGATGGGCCTCGTTGGACACGATGAAGCCGGTCCTCAGCCCCGCGAGACTCTCTGATTTCGAGAATGAATCCACGAAGAAACAGGGGCCGGAGGCTATTTGCGGCGCGAACGCACGGGACGACGCTCCGTAGTCATCCCACGGCATCAGGCAAACGCGATCAACCAGCAACACAGCCCCGCAGGAAGAACACGTTTGGGCAAGTGCGGACATGTCCTGTTCCGGGTAGCATTCCCCGATGGGGTTGTTGGGGATGATCAGGAAGACGATCTTCGGCCGGCAGGTTTCGATTGAATGAAGCACGCGATCCATGGCTGGCAAATACTCTTTCGCGGGATTCTCAAATTCACTCAGCACCTCTTTGAATTCGAGGCCAAAGGCTTCGCTGAGCAGGCTATATAACGGAAAGCCTTGCCCCACCATCAGCGCGGTGTCTCCTGGCTGGATGCTGCGCGAAGCGGCGAGCAGTTCAAACACCAGACGCGCCCCCTCCGTGGTCCCATTCGTGATGGTGACTGCTGGGCGGTATTGGCCAGCGTTCAACGCGAATTCAACCTGCTCTAGGGCGTCTGTCACGCCGAACGCACCTGCCGAACGGCCGTAGTTGCGATAGGTCAGAGCGCTATCCAGTTCCGCATGCAAACACCGCAAGACTGACGGGCATGCCGGCAACCAGTTGACCCCGGCCGACATGTGAAGGAACGGGGCTTCCTTTCGCCGTGCGGCCGCATCGGAAAAGAGCCGGAAGAGTTGATACATTCGATTGAAAGGCAGCATGAGTGAACCTCCCATCAATGGTTTCCAGCAGGGATCAGATTCGACCCGGCACAGGCCGGAGAATCATCGACCCTTTTGACCTGTTCGCGTCCGCGACGAAAATGCGGGATGACCTCGGTTGAGAACAGATCGAGAGAGCGGCGAACGATGTCCGAAGGCAACCCGCCAAATCGCCATGAAAAAGCAAAGTCCGTAACACCGCTTGCGTTCCAGTCCGCGATTCTGGCTCGTAACGTGTCAGGTGTCCCGAATGCCACCCGCTCCGGATACATGTCGTCGTAGTTGTCCGGGCCGGTCGAGTGCTGGGTCTGCTGCTCTCCGCAGGATTCGGACGACGCCTCCTTCAGTGCGGCAAGGTAGGTCATCAGAAAGCGGCGAGGCTCGGACCGCGCCCTGTCTGTGGTCTCGGCAGCGTACACATGTTCATGGATCAGGATCCTTGGTTGAACCGTCGGATGAGCGGCAGATAGAGTTTCGCGGTACAGAGCAATTGCTCTCCCGACTTCGTCGCGAGTGCGTGTATAGGGGTTGAGCATGATTCCAATTCCGAGCTTCGCGAATTGCGAGATGCTTTCGATTGATGTGGCCGCGGCGCCCCACATCGGGATTCCTTTCTTTTGAAATCTGGGAGGGTAGAGCGCCTTGATTGGTTCGGCCGTGTCGTTGAGCGCGTATTGAAGAACCCTGAGGCCTCGTTCGAACCGCACATGGCGTTCCCCCATATCAACTCCCAGCGCGGCAAAATCGACAGCCAGAAATCCCCGACCCACGCCAACCTCCAAGCGACCGCGTGTCAATTGATCGAGGAGTAGAGCCTCTTCTGCGAGCCGTGTGGGCTCATGAAGGGGCAGAATGCATGCGGCAGTCCCGAGGCGGATTCTCGAGGTCCGCCCGGCGAGGTGTGACAGCAGTAGCAAGCCGGAGGGGCAGGCGCCGCCATACCGGGTACCGTGATGTTCGGCAACCCATACGTGGTCGAGGCCGGCAATTTCAGCCGCCTCTGCATCTTCGATCACCGCCTGCAACTCCGCCTGCGCGTGGAAGCAGGAGTTCTCCGGCATTACGGGAAGAACGAACATCCCGAAACGGGGGGCACTGTCGATACCGTTCTCGCATGAGCCGGTTGGCAGATGGCGGGGACTTGCCAAGCCACAATCGATCGAATTGTGGGAATGTTCAGAAGGGAATTCCATGTCGGCTCACCCAGCTACTTTCTGCATAACTTCGACCTGGTCCGAATGCAGTACATGAATGACTGCATCGGCCAGATCCGCGATACGCGTTCTAATCCCCTGTGAAATCTCGCCAGATTCTGTGAAGTCCTCGCCGGTGACCTGAACGGTCTTCGGCAAGATCCTCGCGCTCACCTCGTCGGCGAGACTATTCAGGAAATCACGATGCGCCAGCGCGGAGCGCATGGAGCCGGCGGCAGTAATGAGGGCAACCGGCTTTCCTTCTAAACTCGCGCTCAACAGTTCGATCACTACGCGCGCCGGGCTGCCAACCGAAAAGCAATAAATTGGCGCCGCAAAAACGACTGCGCTGGCCCTCTCGACTTGCTGGGCGGCCTCCTTCCAAAGGGCACCGGCAGCGGCCACGCCGTCGCCAGTGACCCAAACGGCGGGCAAGTCGCATACGTCCACGAATTCGGTCGGAATACCCCGCCCACGAAGACAGTCAAGCAACACTGTCGCAGCGGCGCGGCTTCTCGATCCTGCGTTTGGTGAGGTTGAAAATACAAGCACGCTCGATTTCATTTGTTTTCTCCTTTTCTGTGATTGGTGACAACGTGTTCTGCCAAGCGAAAACCTATCGGATAGAGCACACCGGGATACGGACCGTGACGACGGCGACAACGGGCCAGATCCGCAAACCGGCAGAATGACCCACCACGGCAGACCGGGTAATTGAAACCCAGAGCCTCGACCAGGTCTTCCTCGACAACGACGCCGCCGGGGTAGCCGTCCCCGATTCGCGACGACGTCCATTCCTCCACATTTCCCGCCAGATCCATCGCTCCAACCCAAGACGCCCCGCCAGGGAAGACTCCCACAGGCGACGGCATGCGGAGATTGACTTCCAGCGTGTTGGCGCAGTCCGGATTAAACCGGTTGCCCCACGGGAACTCGAGACGCTGGGGTCCCGCCGCCGCGAATTCCCACTCAGGCTCGGTTGGAAGCTGAAAGCTACGGCCGGTTTCGCCCGAAAGCCAACGGCAGTAGGCCTCCGCGGACTCCAACGACACTCCGGAAACCGGTGTGTTGGCGTCGACTGGATGGAATCTCCGGCCGACATTCCAGGTCGAGGGCAGATGCGCGAAGCCGGTTGCGGCGCAGAACTGCGCAAACTCATCGCAGGTCACCGGATACTTTGCGATACGGTAAGGTGCAAGATCGACAGAATGCCGTGGCGTCTCCTTTCGAATCCAAGCCACTTTGACGCCGACAGAGGCATATTCCGCAACCACTTGTTCGACCTCATCCGGCTCGGTGCCGATGGATGCCGTTCCGCCCGGCACGTCCAGCATCGACGGCTCGAGAATCGGCTGCGGCCGCCAGCCTTCAAGCGCGACACGCATGCCAGCTGCGAGGCGCTGGAGCAGTTGACGCTGGCGGTCGCTCATGATCCCGAGCAAGCCGCCTTGCGTCTCTCCCCTTATCGCCCGAGCGGCCTCATGAAGGCTTTCCGCCGCCGGACGTGCGTAGGTCGCCGGCAGGCCCATCTGCGCATAAAGCGGAGCACTATCGCAGCGCATATTCGGCTTCCTTTGCTTGCGGATTTGCTTCCGCATCGGCCAGCGCGTCAATCGTGAACAGTTCTCCGCCGAACGTGGCTACGGTGAATCCGGAGTGTGTGCCCGCGATGGCCGCAATTCCCCAGCGGGAGAGTTTCTTGGAGAGCGTCCAGCGCTGCGCAGCGACGTCAAAAACGGCGACCATCCCGCGGTAGTCCCCAACAGCAACAAGGCCATCGGGGCCAGCTGACACGCACTTCAGCGAGTTTCGGACTGGCGCATCCACGCTGTATACGGAAGAGGGAGAGCGCCAAAGAAGTAGCTTCCGGTCGCGGCCAACCGAAACGAATGTTCCATCCGCCATCACCGAGACGCCGTTGGCAATTTGCGTATGAGCGTTTGCAAAGCTACGACTGGTCTCTCCTTCGATTCCCTCGTCACCAAGGGTGTCAAAGCTGATGGTGCCGTCCGCGGCTGCAGTGCAGAGCTCGTCGTGATATGCCGCCACCCCTTTGATCGAGTTGTCGTGCAGCTTCACCTCTCCTAGTGACCGGAATTTGCCACCTTCGAGCTCGTACTGGGCGATGGCGCCACCGTACAATCCAGCGAACAGATACTGGTGTGACGCAACCGTGGCAGCGGCGAGCGCGTTGATCGGACGTTCGACCGAGTCGATCACAATGCCGGACTCGACCATCGTGAGGTGACCAGCCTGTCCGCCGGCAACAAGGACGCCATGCGCGGAACAGAGCGCGTTCACGGGGCCCGGCAGCTTCGCAACTTGCTTGCCCCCGCACATGACAATCCCACTGTCGCCGGCTGCATAGACCCGGCTATCGTGAACTGCGATGCTGTTGAAGGACTCGTATGTGTCGAGAGATTCAAGGTTCAGAAACTTGTGCTCATGAAGCGAGTAGGCAACACTGCCGTTAAGAAATGAACCGAACAGTATCTTGTCTCCGGCAAAGCAGGCGCCTTTCGGCCAGATCATCGGTGGAAGATCGATGTGCCGAACGATGCGCAAGCCGTTTCCATCGATCTTGAACAGGCAAGCCTTCTGGTCGTAGCCCACGCTCAGACCGAGAGTGCCAGTCGGATCCTGGACGATCGCCTTGACGGCCGATGAGTGGGCCTGGATGCTGCCGGATTGGCCAACCAGCGTGATGAGCCCCCGATCGCACCCTGTGAGAATTTCTCCGCCCTGGCAAACGTCGAGGGTATTGACGTCTCCATCGAGCTGGATACGCTCAAACTCATCAGGCTTCTCGATCCTCCAGATGTGAACCTCGCTGTCATCCCCCACGGAGGCGATCCGGCCGTCGGTGAGGACCTTGATGCCGTTGACAGTTCCCTGGTGGCCACAGTGGCGTGCCAACAAGACGCCGTCGAAAGTGGACGCTGTTACCACCCGGTCCTGGCCACCGAAGAATACGTGACACCCGTCGACGGCGACGGCTTCCACGTCATCGGCGGTTTTGACCATCGCCCGCGGGATCAGCCCTTTCTCGATGGAGAAATCGAAGATCAAGCCCTGGTGATCCGCAGTGCCGGCAGCGACAATTCTCCCATCTTCGGAAACTGCAGTGCAGGTAACCAGATGGGACATAGTGGCGATGTCGCGCATGACAAGGGAATCGGCATCCTTGACAATCAAATTCCCACCGTAGGTTGCCTCAAAAACGGAGTTCTTGTTCGCCACAACGCTGATCACCGGTCCCATGTTCGGTACCGAGGGTGAGTATTCTGCAGCAACATTCAGTTTGTAGTTGTTCATCTCCTCTAGTCCTTTCGCATCGGTCGGTTGTGGCTGGCAACGAGCCGTTTTGTGTTTACGTACCGACGCCCGGAATCGCTGAGTTGGTTCTCGTCGATCGGGATCGCAACCTGTTCGACAACCTCGATTCCCTGTGCCGAAAGTGCTTCTCCTTTTGCCCGGTTCTCTGTCATGAGGCGGACCTTGGTTATCCCCAGCGCTGCCAGCATCGCGCCGGCGAGGCTAAAGTCCCGTTGATCGGGCGCGTATCCCAGGGCAATATTTGCCTGGAAAGTGTCCAGCCCTTCGTCCTGCATCTGGTAGGCGTGAACCTTTGCTGCCAACCCGATTCCTCGCCCCTCATCGTCCATATAGATCAGGACTCCACCACTCTCGGCGAGGCATTGCTTGGCTGCGTTCAGCTGCTGGGCGCAGTCGCAGCGGCACGAACCCAGGCTTTCCGACGTGACACAGCGAGAGTGCACGCGAACCGGCATGGGATCGCATGGATCCGCACTTTCCGGACGGTCGAAGACGAGGGCAACGTGCTCCACACCTTCGAACGCCACAAGCCGCGCGCAGGCGAAGCCTGCATTCGGCAGAATGACTGGCAGATCTGCGATTGCTCGTATCAATACAGTGGGCTCAGACATTGTGAATGCCCCCTCCTCTGGGCGCGTAGCGTTCTCCGCTGAAGCGGCTCACATTGCTCTTGTTTGCATCCGCGACTTCAGGCGGAACAAGTCGCGCCAACTGACGGGCTACTAGGCGGTCCAGGCCATGTCGGTCGAACACAATCGTCTGGTACAGATCTCGCAGGCCCAGTTCCTTTTCCGCGATCAGCTTCAGGCGCGAGATCACTCGCCAACTGGGCGAGCCGATGTTGCGCCGCAACAGTTGCGCATGAGCCGCAGCCATCCTGAAGAAAATCCGCGTAGCTATACGCCGGTTCTCTTCATACTTGCGCAGAGCATCTCTGAGTGACGCCGAGGCATGGAGGGACGCGACCAACTCCTTCGCATCGTTCATTGCCAGAGCCGCTCCGGCGCCTACGTAGGGCGGAACGCACCGCCCGGCGTCGCCGATTACAACTGCGCGATCCCCGAGGGTCCAGTGGGTCGCCGTGGAACTGCAGAAGTTCCCGCGCGCCGCCGCGGCTAGTCGGGCGCCCAGTAAAGGAACGGCTTCGAGCAAAGCCGGACTTCTAGACTCGAGGCAACGAGTGGCCTCGGTCTCATTGGAGAACGGCGGCCTGTCATCGGGCCCCGGTATCGCGCCCACAAGCAGAACACTGATCGATCTATCGCGATTCGGAATGCCAATCACGGGACCGTCAGCCGCAGGCCAAAAGGAGATGTGATCGCAACTCAAGCCTGCCCGGCTCGCTTCAGTCGGCGTGACCGTCGCGCAGACGTATTGACCTTCTCTAACCTTTAATGAGGAGCAGCCAGGCTGACGGCAGATGAGAGGCCGTCCAATGCCGGTCACTCCGTCTGCAAAAACAATCAGATCGAAGGAGTCCGAGCGAAGTGCAGATTCACCGCTGAGTCGCCAATCCAAACGACCGTTGGCTAGACCGGCATTCAGTACTTCCGCGCCGAACAGAATCTCAACTCCGCAATCGAGAGCGTGTTGCGTCTGAATCCTGAGCAACCTGTGCCGTGGCAGAGAGAGGAAGTAGTCGTCCACGCCGAAACCGTATGGCCGCTCCAGAAATCGATCCCCGGTATAGACACGGCGCCCAACAAGCCGCTGTCCTGCCGCATGAAGGAGCGGTTCCGTCCGACCACTTGAGGCCCTGCCAAGTCCGCCCAGCGTCAAGTTGTAGCTTCGGCCGTCCTGATCTGCGGAATAGCTCGGATCATGACGCTTCTCGATGACGGTGACATGAATACCAAGCTGGGCAAGCCGTGTCGCCAGGTTCAGGCCGCCAGTTCCGCCGCCAACAATTCCGACTCGACCAGACGGCAGGCTTTTCGTCGCGAACCCGGCTCCGCGCCCCAGTTCGCCTTCCGGCTCGACCAATTCCGGGTGGGGCCAGGGCGCGGACTCAATGACGGGTTTTTCCAAATCGCGCTTATCTGAAAGGGAAGAAACGTCCTTAGGCGCGAAATTCTTCTCGAACTGTTTCACAGCTTCCGGGGGGAGAAGCTCGATACCGCCATTCAGTAATCTCATTCTCGGGTCTCCTCTCCTGATCTGGCTTCCCGTCTTCAAGAACGTTGCCTGTGTTTGTTGTGTAGTACCTTGGTGGACATAGATAGTCCGACAACGACTCAACATCGCCCAAATTGAGACCGTGAACTTTTTATGGGGTTTGTTAGAAACCATCGACAGTCGCTGAACTGCGACCAGGGCCACGTTCTATGGATGTCGGCACTTGAGACCCAGATAAAGATGGAGATGGGATTGCTCTCCAAAGATCGCGCGAAGACGGAGAGTGATTTCGCCTTCACCTACTCACGAGCCAGGGTCGGAATAGACAGAAGGGTCGATTACGCGTCGTCTTTATGGAAGAGTTGATTGCAGCGCAAGCAGACAGCTTGAAGGTCATCGCCGGCATGACGCAGGATCACACGACAAGGGCAGACCCATTTACGCATTCCCACACGTGCGCCTGAACTACGGCGCATTTTGCCAGCAAGAGTTTGAAAATGCCGTTCTTCCCCATCGGCGATCCAGTCTATGTGCATACCGCCCTCTATTAGTAGATTGAGGAAGGGGCCTGGCCGAATTCCGAAAACGTGTCCTTGGCGGTCTATACGAATCCCTAAGCGATCTGCCGCTGCCACGAGATCCGCCGGAAAGTAGTCGACACGTCCTGCGATCTTGCTTCCGCCCACCATGTTTTCATGCAGTTGGGCCTGCAGCAGACACGTCGTCAACGACGCCAAAACATGGATATGATCATCCGGAGAACTGCTAATGAGGTACCTTAAATTAATGGCGATCTGATTCAGCAGGCCTAATCCATTGCGGCCTGCATAGTATTTCGCGACAGTCCGAACTTCCAAATCTTCGATCGTGATCACTGGCAATTTGAAGCACATGCTAAATCGAGCCGTTGCAACTCTGATAAATAGGTGAAAGAACTCAATCCGTTCCGCCTGCGTCCAGTCTGAGGCCTGCTCTTGATAAGACCAAAGGTCTGCGTTGATCTTGAAATCCGGATCCTCGGGCCTTCGATTGCTTTCTGGTTTAAATCTTAGAAAGTTAGGTTTAAATCCCGCGTTTTCAGTTCCATCGTGGTATTTAAAGCCAACGTTTTCGGCTCCTTCATGGGATGGGATCGGAGGGCTCAAAATGAGTGAAATCGACTTGGATTGGTGTGCCATTTCGGTCCCCCTGCACAACAGCAATCAAACTCGATCCCAATATAATGTAGCAAAATGCGTCTGTCAATGTTTTTTTGGAGAAATTGTGTTTTTATTACAGTACGTGACAATTTTGTGATCTTATTCCCCAAATGATGCACCTGGTGAATCTGCGCAAATATTGACATTTTGTGGACCTCGCTGCAATACTCGTCCCATTGCACGACCCTCCGGCAGGAGTTCCGATGCCCCTCGAACATTCAATTGAGCTGCAAGTCACACCCGATTTCCGCACAGAGTTCTTACGCAAGTTGCGTGAGCACGGTATTGATCCCGAAACGACCTCAGTTGCCAGCGTAATGCAACACCTGCGGATCAGCGATCGAGGCGACAAGAGAGTAGATCGCGAGAGCATGCGGCAGGTCCTGCGAACTGAAAACTACCAACCCTCTGAGCGCATCAAGGCGATCCTTACATCGGCGATTAGCAACCTGAACATAATGCCGAGCGGAGAGCATACCCGGAAGCTGATCGAGCCGCTGTTGAAGGACGGACGCCCGTATTTCGCAGTGGGGGATCGTGGGAACACTGAAAACGATGCAGACATATTTGTTAAGATGGTGCTCGTCCCAAATCATCGCCACCTCATCCGCTGTGCAGACGATCAGCCGAAGTCCGGCCCCCCGAGTGATGCGATCGACTATCTTAATCAGCACGTCAAGATCCTCTCCAGCGGAATTGATTCGCATGATTTTGACTCCGCGACCCTCATCACGACGCTTAGCTCTGATCTCTGCGCCCAAGCGGAACAAAATTCCAATATCGAGGTCATCAATCGGTCCGATTTCTTGCTTCGCTTCTTCGATCGTGGCAACTGCCGTCGCGAGCTTGCCGCATTAGCGCAGGATATTGGAATCGTCCTCGACGATGGGCTTCGCGATTCGTCACTCGAGTTGCGATTTCAGGATCAGCACGAAAAGCCATATTCGGAACTAGAATTGTTCGAACAGCTCTCAGACGACCACTTTAAAGAGAAGCAATCTTTTGTTGCGTTCGTTAGTGGAACCTCTGGTACTGGGAAAACCGGCTTGTGCTACCGTCTCGCGTGGCGTTTGCTATACCGACCAGAGGACAGCTGCGATTTTTCGACGCCAATCATTGTCTCCGGACGACAACTAACTTCCCATGAGGATCTGATCGCCGCAATACGCCAGTCCGTTGACCGTTTCTACCGCTTCAGCGCCGACGAGCATCTTGTCCGCGAGCTGATCCGAGAGGGGCGCCTTATCGTCTTTGTGGATTCTCTAAACGAGATTCCCGACTTCAATTCATATAGCGCGGTAACGGGATTCCTTAATCTCCCGGGTGTTGATTCGGACACGGGCCGCTATCTGCTGACATTTCGACCTGAGGTTTTACCGCGGGAGGACTTTCAAGAATTTTGCGCAGAGGCCAAAGCCCACCCCGACTCGAGTTCGTTACTCCTGTTGCTGAATATCCAGCCCTTTGCTGAAGTGCACGAAATGCTGAAAAGAAATGACGCGTTAGGTCCTTGGCTAGCAGCGAAATTAGCTTCCGACAGCATCCTCGCCAATCCTCTGCACAATCTTTGCAGGATTCCGTTCTTCTTTCGGATGATTACTTCGTCAGAGGGCAAGGCTACCTTGACGGAGCTCCTCCGTCTTACCCCGGCCAGTGCCACTGAGCGGTCGAGAATCCTCTACATTTTGGTGAAGGAGATGGCTGGCAAATGGATAGGCCAGATTCTGCAGGGAATCAATGAGCCCAGACAAACACTCTTTGAGAGGCGTCGTGATCTATATGACTTTTGTGAGCTTGTTTGTGGGATATTCTTTCAATACTCGGAGCCCGATGGTTGTGATCGAGCACCGTCGATAAACATGACGGAGTTACTCGGAATCGTCGAGCAAGAAGAGATTGGCCAGGAAGGGCACCGACCACACGAAGAGCGGCGGCCCTATCAAGCAGAAGAGCGTCGTCTATACCTGAATCGTCTCGTCAAAGCCTCCACATTCGTCGAACGAGATCAAGACGGCGAGTGCCATTTGGTGCTGCCCGACAACATCCTGCACGACTTCTTCCTCGCTGAATTCTTGATGGGAGCACTGCTCTCTCGCAGAGACAATGAACGATCCGACGAAGATCGTCTGCGATTCTGGGGGCGGCTCGCTCGCTCGCCCCTGAGCAACCGCCACAAGCTTCTTCCCTTGCTCGTCGCCGGGGCGTTGCAGAGCGACTACCAGAAGGAATCCGTCATCGGGTTGCTAGAAAGGATTCGTACGGATCACGCGCTCCTCGACTTTGCCGCAACAGCTGAGGGCAGGTACCTGATACAGAATGTGATCTTTATTGTGACTGCCGCCGTCGCCCTGTCAGAATCCAAGTCGGTTATTGACCTTTCTGATTTGTCTCTTGCTGGTTGTGACTTCAAGCCGCTCTCTGATGTGCTCGAATCTGCTCTATCGATCAAAGGGCCAGAAATCAAAATTAGCAAGGCAAACTGCGAATTCGTTCGTTGGGCGAAGCTCCAGCCGAGCATAAATCTCTCGCGTCGCGGTCTTCTGTCCAGAGGACAGTGGACTGATGAGCCTGTCTCGACAGCAGAAGAGTCCGATGACGAAGTTTGCAAGTTCACGGAGTGCTGCGCCGATCTCGACTCAACTCAATGGTCGCTCGTACCTGGGAACGTCTTTACAGTTTCCCGGTATGAGGGAAATTCCGAGGATCCTGGATCAAGCGAGCCAAGAGGGATTCAACGCATTTTGGTGGGCAGTTTCTGGATACAACATCATCCCGTGTCCAACTGGGATTTTCTGAGCTTCCTGATGGATGGCAGGCATCGACAGTGGCGGCCAGAATCTCAGCGAACTCATTCTAAGAATGACTATTATCTTCGTGGGTGGGATCCAGTCCTGCAAGGGAAGTTGGCGGAACCTTGGACCAGGGAATGGTCCAAGAGTATCGAATCTAATCTGGTTGAATGGTGCAAGGCACCGGTCGTCTATGTCAGTTGGTCCGCTGCAAAGGCATACGCCAAGGCTGTCGGAGGTGATCTCCCGACCGAGGCTGAATTCGAAGTTGCGGCTCGTTATTTTCAGTGCCCCCAACATGGAGCGCAACTGTTGGAGAGAGACCGAAAGTTCAGGGTCGAAGACAAAGATCGTGTAGTGCGCTACTCGGATTATCCGTGGGGTTGGGAAGTGGAGAATTACGCAACTGTCTTCGAATGCCTTGACGGGTATGCCCTATTCGCAACGCTTGAGGGGCAAGAGCGTCGGCAATTAATCCCCTATGACGACCTCTCCAATGAGAAGGACCCCCGCATCGAGAACTGGAGAAGTTGGGCACTGCGAAAGAGAGAGATGCACCCGGAAAAGATCAGTCCGGTTCCCCATCTGGTCGGCGGAATACGCCATTGGATGGCAGACGTCTGGCGTCCGAGCTGGCCGCCTCAGCGTGACCTCAAGAAGTCCGGTTTTGGCGACGTGATCTTTGCCCCATTCCAGGATGGTTGGAGCGGCAATGACGGTTCCTCTCCCACCTCCCGACGGTTTGTTTCCGATTGGAGGGGATATAGAACTCTCAGAGGAGGAAGCCTTCACTTACCTGCAAGCCAAAATCGGATCTCCTATCGTGCTGCGCAACGCGAAACGAATATCAATCCGGACGTCGGTTTTCGCTGCGTGAAGCGCTTGTGGCCCAAAAAACTCAAACCACAAAACTCTTAAGTCCCAGCCCATGAGGGAACGCCATGTTAACACCAAGCGAAGGACTGACTCTAATCTTGTTATATGGATTGACATTGACGGCGATTGTATTCCTGACTCGCGGGAAAGATCGATCTGCCGATGACTTTCTCCTGGTAAAGCGTCAACTCGGCGTTTTTCGCGGAGCGTTCAGCATCGCGGCTGCTTGGATATGGGCGCCGGCTGTTTTCATTTGCTCGCTCAAATCATTTACCCAGGGTCTGCCCGGTATCTTCTGGTTCACTGCACCGAATATCCTATGCTTTTTTACCTTTACGCCGCTTGCACTTCGTGTTCGAAGGCTGTGCCCGCGCGGCTATACGTGGCCTGATTTCGTATGGTACCGCTTCGGTGGCGATAAAGCCGCCCAGCTAACCTCGTTGCTAGTCTATTTCGGCTACCAGTTGGGAGCAATCGTAATCAATTGCGTAGCAGGCGGCACACTTCTTCATGTACTCACGGGCATCGACATTCGTGTGACGATTGTCGCGATGTCTCTCACCGCGCTCGTCTATTCGCTCATTAGCGGCCTGCGCGCCAGTGTACTCACTGACGTGATTCAGATGACCCTCATCCTGTTTATCGCCTTCATCGTCGTTCCATGGGTGATCGTCAAATCCGGAGGGCTTGGAGTGCTCGCTTCCGGTTTAGGTGGAGAGACCGGCAACTTTCGTAACATGTTCGATCCATTTGTGGCGTACTCATTCGGGATCGCTACAACATTAGGGCTGATCTCCGGTCCAGTCGGAGATCAGGTCTTCTTTCAACGCGCCTTTGCCGCACGTCCCAAAGCGCTGGTAAAGATTTTCGTAATAGGTGGATTGATATTCGGAATTGTACCCATCATATTATCCTTGCTTGGCTTCGTCGGTGCCGCACCCAGTGTGCGCGCCGCTATAACCGTTTCGGACCCACAGATGATTGGCCCCATAGTTGTTGCCCATTTCTTGCCAAAAACCGCACTGATGGCATTTTGCGTTTTGGCATTTGCAGGACTTTCTTCCACCTTGGATTCTACCTATTGCGCGGTCAGCTCTCTAGGCAGCATCGACGTCTACCGACGCTACTTCAGGCCAGGTGCAAGCGAAAAGCAGGTGATCCGTGTTGCTAGGCTGACTATGGTGTTCTTCGGGGTAGTTGGGACGACTATCGGTCTGCTTCAACCCAAATTACTCTGGGTCTTCTTAATATATGGAGCGTTAGCATCCGCAGCACTATTCCCAACTGTCTTTAGCTTGTTCTCGTCGCGCTTGACCCCGCGCGGAGTTTCATGGGCGCTGGGACTGTCTCTAGCTCTCGGGACGCCCCTCTCTCTTTATGCAAATGTAACTCAGAATACGAATCTGATCGTTCTAGCCGCTGTGCTGAGCGTTGCCATCGGACTCGTAGTTTGCTTGGTCGACATTTTCATCAGCAAAGAACGATTTGCGTTTCCTCTTGCAGAAGAATCACAATTCTCAGTCACAAGAACTTGAATGTAACCGAACGCCAAGATCTCTCAAATCTCTCATGTGCAGAATCGCTCTATTACGGAATGCTGGGGACGCGGTTGCGCTGCAACTGGCGCAACTTCAGTCCCATGGCGCCAACAGGCGCGCAACCTTTTGGCAATCGGATGCTCTCACCTTCGTTCACAGCCGATTCGACGTTACGACAAAGGAGTTTGCCGACTCGGACTTTCCGCTCCGTAATGATAGATACGTCGTTCATTTCAATGGCGAAGTGTACGGATACAAAGACGAAGATTTCACCAGTCAGGCTGGGGCACCTTCAGACGTTCACTATTGCTTGACATTGCTTCAACGTCACGGAGTCGAAGGCTTCCTGCGCGAAGCCGACATACAAGGAACATTTCAAATATACGACCGTCTATCGAATACCAGTTACATAGCAGCGGACCAGCTGAATAGCGCTGGTTCTTTCTACGCAAAATTCAAGGACACGATTGTCGCAGCGCAGGAAGTTAGCCTTGTGCACTCTGCGCTAGAGCAACTCCGTGCCCCCGCCGACGTGCCAATAAAGGTCTTAGGCAACGGCTGCTTCCTAAGAATTGGCAAATCCGGAGCAACTGAGGAGATAGAGTACCGTCCCGATTGCAGGCGGGTCTATAGTGGCGAAGAACTGTCGGTGCAAGCTGTCGAGGAGATACTCGATAGATTGCAATCGGCCTTGGTAGATGCAGTTCTGCGACGGCTACCCAAAGACGGCCCGATACCTGTTCTTGCAAGCGGCGGAGTCGATAGCAGCGTGGTGCTGGCCATCATTGCCACGCATCTTCGAGCCGTAGGTGATCTTGATCGCCTCAGGGTCGTCACGTTCGGCCGGCCCGATTTACCTGGCCCGGCAGAGAATGACTTTCTGAACAGCCTGCACCTCATTGAAGCACTGGGCCTTTCCCCCCGAGAGCACTTTCTACAAATCAACGAAGACTTGATGGCCCGCGAGGCGCTATATGTCCGTCACGTGTTTTGCGATCATCCCCGGCTGATCACACCAAATCCAATCTTGAATAGCCAAGTCCGTCATACCGTACGTATGTCTCTGGTTCTTTCGGATCTGGCGCGGATGTGTCCCGATGCGAAGGTGGTGATTACCGGTGATGTCGCGGACGAGTTGTTTGCCGGCTATCATTCAATGCGGGTCGGCGTTCAGAACGGACATCAGCTTAGAGACCGTGTCCGAGAGAAGTTGGCCGACCTCACCCTTAATGATTCCGCCAGATATACTTTGGCGAGTCTTTACGGCTGCTCTGCAGCAATCAGTGAATCTTCTCCCATTTCTTACTCCAAAGTAAGAGGACACGCGTGCGGCAGTCTGTTGACGCCCGTCGATGGCCGCCCGAACAATCGAATTCCGCCAGGATTCGCTCCAGACATCAAGTTTCTGATCGAAACGGCACATCCCATCGAGGTCAGAACCCCGTTCTCTAGTCACCTGGTTCTGCGCGCGCTGCGGGATGCCCACCCGGATTCCTTGGTCGGCTCGTTTGGCGACAAAGTCACATCGAAGTTTCTCTTGAGATTGGTAGCCCATCGTTGCGGCGTACCCACAGAGATAGCGAGCCGCAAGAAGATCCCCTTCAACGAAGGTGGATCAGGCATACGCAACGAGGACCGCGATGGCCTCGAAGAAGCAATCGCCCGGAGTTGGCGCCGGTATGAGGAGAAAGACTTGATTCAGTTGATCCAAGACGATCGTGAAATATTGGTCCAACTCAATCTCATGCAAGAGGACGAGATCGACGCTTGCGAGACCTTAAGCACTCACTATGAACAAATCGCTGTCTACGCTGCCGCAAAACTCTGCGGCTTGAGCCGACTCGTGAGGGGCGGAGTTTTCCGCTCACAAATGCCGGACAGTGTGTATGCATCAGAAGAATATGCAACCGCATATCAGCCACTGGAAATGCTACGGTACGACCCTCACGCCGACAGGCTTGAGCTGACTAGTGGTTCTCGATTGGAGCGGATATATGTTTAAGACCCGCGCAATTAGCGACGGAATTATGTTCGATTCCTCTCACGCACAACTGCCCTATATCGTCAGAGGAGTCTCACAGGTAGAGCTTGCATTGGAGGCCGATCAGCACCATGTTGGTATGGTGGCGCTGGGTAGGGTCGAACTCGATGACGAACACGGTTCCATTCGACTCGAGCCAGGTATGTTTTTCTCTCTGGGAGAGAGTCTCCTGAGACCCGCCACCGAGGATGCAAAGGTTTGTGTGATCTCCGCACCCTTCTATAAAGGGCTCCGTCAATTCGGGGGACCGCTAGAGATGAGTGGCAGACTTCGTTATGTCGATGGCTGCTCGGATACCCTCCTACTTGGTCCTTCCAGGAAAGGGGAACCGTGCCTTAATCATCTTCATATTCCAGCGTATGTCAACCAGCGTCTGCATTTTCATCCCTCTGATCGCGTCGGAATCATTTTCGGTGGGCACGGCGTTTGCTGTACCGAGTTCGGCGAATCGGAACTGAATCCTGCTACATGCTGGCATATTCCTGCCGGGATGAATCACAACTTCAAAACGGAGTCGCAACATCTTGACGTAATTACATGGCATCCGGACAGCGACTTTGGTCCATCAGACGAGAATCATCCGATGATCAATCGAACGTGGGTTCGTCAGAATATCCTCAGAGCCGACAGGGAGAGTTGCGAGGCTCATCAAATCTAAATGTGGAATTGGGGACACGCCGACTTCGCTCGGACGCCGTGACCAGGATGCTTCTTAACTCCAGCCGCTGGGGCAGCCGATGACGGCTCATTGGGACATTGCTGATCCCGGAGCGGTAAAAGTAAACGCGGGAGCAGATCGCCCGCGTGTTCCGTGATGCCTTCACCATGCTTGATCGCAGGATTGGGTTGTTCCTATCGTTGCCCTTGACAACGCTTGAGGAAATGGCCGTCAAGACGAAATCGACCGGATTGGTCGAACGTAGGATCATGTTTAGAGTCTTTGAGCAGATCGTGGCCTCACGACTCCGCCATCAGGGTCACGCCGGTAAAGGCTTGGGTTGGGGACCCAAAGGGTCACAGTCACTCGAGTTAATGAAAGATCTGTCTTCACGCGAGAATTGGCATGAAAGGCACGCAGACAACGTACCGGAGGTTCTGCAGACCTTTGTCTGAACGCGTAAGCCCTTTTATTTAAGCGGCTTCCACTCGCTTTGCCCTTACTTTGGTCCGGTTTTGGTCGTGAGTTTTCGGCAAGGATGCGAAGCGTGTCTGTTCGAGAGAGGGCCGGTTGCTGAGGGTAATCAGGTACCGGTGTAATCGACAAGCAGGGAGTCCATGTCATCGCCGACGCCATAGCCCAGATTGTGGCTAATGGTGCGCACGCGGTCTAGCCGGACGATTAGGGCGTCGCGGTCGCCTGCAGGTAGCTGACAAGTGACCTTGAGAGCCTGTTTGAACATATGGACCAGAGCATCGAAGTAGCCTTCATCCTGGTAACCGACATCGTTGGAGAAGCCAGCCGCACTTTCGCAAAAAGACACCATCAACTCTGCGAGGCCGGCAGGTTCGCCGACCGCCTTTCGGTAACTGGAAATCGCCCGTTTGGCCTTTGCAACAGAGATATCCTGCTTACGCAACACATCCGGCCAGAGCCAGCGGTCCACTGTTTCCTTGTACGGTTTCAGAACGTCCTCGCCCAAGCCAAAGCGGGTGTGAAGGAAGGTCTGATTATCCTTGTGTAGGGCATAAAGATCCTGAACAAGGCCGATTAATCCTATCCGGTCAAGGCTGGTGAGCTTTGCCTTAACATCTGTCCATCTGGGCTGTGATCGTGAAGGCCGTCTCGTCATGGGAGTTCAGATTCTTGCTCGTTGGGGAACGAATCATGTACCAACATTCTCGGTGTGTAGATCAGAAGCAGTACCCCTGGGCCACCCAGTAATGCCAGTCTTCGATGGCCTGGGTGGTTGATTCATCCACGTCGATAGCTTTCAGCTGAGAGAGTGGCACGGCGATATTCCGATTCTTCCAGCGGGTCATCACGAGCATGTCGCTCGTGCAACTATCCTCAGGCGCCATCTTTCGGATCTCGATGGTGTCCCCTTTGCGCAGCGGAGATGTCGGCACAGAA
>DATJSB010000089.1:0-17572 GCA_035504315.1 Occallatibacter sp. | reverse complement strand
CCGCCGTCGTGAAAGACCCAGAGGCGGGTGGCCACTTCGTCAATCAGGTCGTGGTCGTGCGTAACCAGCAGCACCGTGCCCTCGTAGCGCTGCAGGGCGATGTTGAGCGCGTTGATGGATTCCAGGTCGAGGTGGTTGGTGGGCTCGTCGAAGATGAGGAAATTGGGCTTGGTGAGAATGAGCTTGCAGAAGGCCAGGCGCGCCTGTTCGCCGCCCGAAAGAGCCTGCGTGGGTTTTGAGCCCTCTTCGCCGCTGAAGAGCATCTGGCCGAGGATGCCGCGGATATCTTCGATGTGCGCGTCCGGCTTCCAGCGGTGCAGCCACTCGGCAACGGTGAGGCCGGGCTCGATGGTTGACCCAACGTCCTGCGGGAAGTAGCCGACCTGGGCCTCGTGGCCCCAGAAGACCGAGCCCGCGTCGACGGTGAATCCTTTCTCGGCAAGTCCCGGATAATTCGCCAGCAGGCTCTTGAGCAGCGTGGTCTTGCCTGCGCCGTTGCGGCCCATGAGGCAGATCTTTTCGCCGCGCAGAACATTGGCCGTAAAGCCGTCGAGAACTTTCAGATCGTCGTAGAGCTTGGTGAGCCCCTTGACCTCGAGCACATGCTTGCCGCTGGGGCGCACCTGGTCAAAGCGAATGTAAGGACGCTGAATGTTGGAACGGGCCAGTTCGTTGGTTTGCAGGCGCTCCACTTCCTTGCGCCGGCTGGTCACCTGGCTGGAACGCGTGCCGGCGGCAAAGCGGGCGATGAATTCGTTGAGCTGTGCAATCTTTTTTTCGCGCTGCGCGTTCTGGGATTCGAGCGTGGAACGGATCTGCATCTTGGCCATCACCATCTCGTCGTACCCGCCGGTGTAGGTGATGATGGTCTGGTAATCGATGTCGGCGGTGTGGGTGGTGACGCTGTTCAAAAAGTGCCGGTCGTGGGAGATGGCGATCAGCGTGCCGTCGTAGCTGGTGAGAAAGTCCTGCAGCCAGTGGATGGAGTCGAGATCGAGGTAGTTGGTGGGCTCGTCGAGCAGCAGCGCCTGGGGCTTGCCGAACAGGGCCTGGGCCAACAGCACGCGCACTTTTTGTCCGCCCTGCAGCTCGCTCATTCTGCGCTGGTGCAACTCTTCGTGAATGTCGAGACCGTCGAGCAGAACGGCGGCGTCGCTCTCGGCAGTGTAGCCGTCCTCGTCGCCGATGATGCCCTCGAGCTCGCCCAGGCGCATCCCGTCTTCATCGGTCATTTCGGCTTTCTCGTAGATGCGATCGCGCTCTTCAAGCGCCGCCCAGAGAGATTTGTTGCCCATGATGACCGTGTCGATGACACGATAGACATCGAAGGCGAATTGATCCTGGCGCAAAATTCCGAGTTTGCGCGGCCTCACAACGGTGCCTTTCTGGGCGTCGAGCTCGCCGGTGAGGATCCTCATAAAGGTGGTCTTGCCCGCCCCGTTGGGCCCGGTCAGTCCATAGCGGCGCCCGGGCGTAAAGGTGGTTGTCACGTCTTCAAACAGCACCTTCGAGCCGTACCGCATGGTCACACTGCTAACGCTGATCATTCGTTCCGAAATTCCTTTGATTCAATCGTGCTTCTGATTCGCCCGTGCTTCGCTGCCTCGAATTGTCCACAACGCTGCCTTTGCCTGCGAGGGACCACTCAAAAGTGGAGTTGAGGCGGAGCGTAGGCCGCGAAAAACGCTTGCCCACAAAGAACTGCTGCATCTCTAGTTTCTCATATTGACGGAGCGCCGGCATATGGGCGGAGCGCCGGCCCCGGGAGTAGAATCACCCCATGCGGCGCGCAGCAATCTTCGCTATGTTTTTGGCCATGGTGATTGCCCTCGCGCCGGACGTATGTCACGCCTGCTGCACCGCGGGGCAAAACCATGCCGTGGCATGTTGTGCAGGCGCTGAGAGCGCAGCTCTCCACGCACCATGCTGCCAACGAACGACTCCGCCCGCGTTGAACACGGAGTCCAGCCAGACGGCGCCAGCACCTGCGCCGGCACCGATGGCGGAAACTGCCGCAATGTGCATGGAAAAATCAGCCTGCGGTTGTGGCAGCGGAGTTCGTGCGCTCTTACCGGAACGGCTGCGACCCCAATGCGTCCTTCGCATCTGATCCCTCCTATCAATGAATTCATGAATTGAATCGGAACGATGGTTCTGCAGGCCGCCCTGCGAATGCCTATTCGCGCGTAGGCCGCAGCTCAATCAGGTTCCGGTTGAGAAATCCACATTCATTTCCCTGGAGGTTTCAATGAGGTGGTGGTGGAGTGTTGTGTTGTTCTGCGCATCGGCAGGTTTGAACGCACAGTTGCAGATCGGCGGACCCGCGTCTACGCTCCGCGAGAACGTCCTGCGGCACATGAGCTCGGGCACGAGCCTGGAGCCCGATTCGAGCCAGCCTTCGATGCTGATGCAGATGCGCGGCAATTGGATGGAGATGCTGCATGGCGAGGTGAATGTGGCGGAGCAGCAACAAACCGGGCCGCGCGGCCACGACAAGCTCTTCAGTGTGAACTGGGTGATGCTTATGGCCCAGCGCGCCAAAGGCCGCGGAGAGTGGACGCTGACCTCGATGCTGAGCCTGGAGCCGGCCACGATTACCGGACGTTATTATCCTGAGCTTTTCCAGCAAGGCGAGACGGCCTATGGCAAACCGATCGTCGATGGCCAGCATCCGCACGACCTGTTTATGGAGTTGGCGGCAATTTACGATTTCAAGCTCGGCGAAAGCAGCCTGTTGACACTCTATGCAGCGCCGGTTGGAGATCCCGCGCTGGGTCCGGAGGCGTTTCCACACCGCATGAGCGCCGAGAGCGATCCGTTGGCGCCGCTGGCGCATCATGAGCAGGATTCCACGCACATCGCATATGACGTTATCACCGGAGGTGTGACCAAGAATCGGGTGCGGATTGAGGCATCGGGTTTTCACGGACGCGAGCCGGGCGAGAATCGCTGGACGATAGAGGCCGGAGCGGTGGATTCGTGGGCAGCGCGGCTGACCGCCGCGCCCGGCCAAGACTGGCTCGCGCAATACTCACTGGGCCACCTGCACTCGCCGGAAATGCTGCATCCCGGGGAGAACGTTTTGCGGCAGACGGCCTCGATCGGTGCGCACCACGCGTGGGCGCAAGCCGAGATCGATGCCACCGCAATCTGGGGCCGAAATCATATAGACGGCACCGGCGTAAACGCATCGGGGTATCTGCTGGAGGCAGAGGCGCGATTTACCGGGAGGCAGTCGTTGTGGACGCGCATCGAAAACGATGACCGGACAACGGACCTGCTGGGCCCTGCGGCTCCGCCTGAGGAATCGGTTGTAGGGCGCGTACCGGCTTATTCGGCCGGCTATGCTCACCGCGTGTGGAAGAGCGGCTGGAGCGCGCTCGAACTCGGCGCGCAGGCAACTTTATACGAGACTCCGCCTCGCCTGCTGCCGCTATACGGTGCTCACCCGGAGGGTTTCGTGGGTCTGTTGCACATGCGCATTGGGCGCTGAATTGAAAATAAAACGGCCCGATTCGTGCGCGCTTCACGAACCGGGCCGGGTCTATCGTTTAGAGGAGGCTATAGAACGAACTCTAAGACTAGTTTATAGGTTTTCAATGCGTCAGAGGAATTACGTCATCCCTCATTCATTCATAATGCGTCCACGCATCGAGTTGGTTGTCCGCATTCCCTTTAGTATTGCGCAAAAAACTTTTGATTGTTTGTGTAAGGGCCAAAGTTTCATGGCACTTCAGAAGATTTCACCTAGGCGCGCGAAGCCGTCCAGTTCAATCAGGTGCTGGCCCTCGGGCGCCGCGGCGACCTCAGCATGTTCCAGTACCCATGTGTCCTTGTGGAAGAGGAAAACTGCGTGCAACCCTGCGGCCAGCGCCGGGTTGATGTCGCTTTTGGGGCTGTTGCCGATCATCCACGAGGTGTGCGGCGTAAGCTCGTGTTTCGCAATCACTGCGTTGTAGGCGGCAGGATCTTTTTCGGCGACGATTTCGACTGCGGTGAAGTAGTCGGCCAGGCCTGACCGCGCCAGCTTGTCGGCCTGCTCGGCGTGGTTGCCCTTGGTCATCAGAATGAGATGGTGGCGTTGAGCAAGATCGGCCAGTGTTTGCTTCACGCCCGGCAACAGTTCGATCTCCTGCTCGGCGATGGCGCGGGCCAAGCCGCGCACCCGTTCGCGCTTGTCGTCGGTCACCGGTTCGGTGCTCAGCCGCTCAAAACAGTCGACCAGCGAGCGCGTGAAGCTGGAAAGGCCATAGCCGTGGGCCAGAATCGTCTCACGTTCGACGGCGTTAAGCGTCTGCCTCACCTCCGCTGGCGAGTACTCATGGTGATCGAGAAAGCCGATGAACGCGGCAATGGCGCGTTCAAAGTAAATGTTGTTTTCCCAGAGCGTATCGTCAGCGTCAATCAACAGCGTCTGTCCGGCAGGGAAGCGGGGCATAGCTTCATCGTAAAGCGTCCGAACTGCCGATAGACAGAGTCTGAAGTTACATTCGTTGAGAATTCCGGTAAGCTAGGTGGTTCTATGGGATGACAAGGGAAGTGCTGGACGCTTTCCTGATTGGACTTGCTGGTATCATTGAGCCAGTGCGGATCTTCTACCAATGGAGACCGCAATTGCAGGATGCGGACGATGAAATGGTGCTGGAAACGGCGCTGAACGGTCGGGCAGACGCAATCGTAACCCACAACCTGCGGGATTTTGCTCCTGCAGTGACGCGGTTCAAAATTCGGGTGATGAGTCCGGCAAGCCTGGTGCGGGAGATGACGAAATGAGCAAATCGAAATATGCAGTCAATCTGCCCGCGTCGCTCGGTAGCGCGGCCCGCAAGTTTGCAGAGGAAGACGGTGTTTCTCTGAGTCAGTGGGTTTCTATGGCTGTCGCTCAGAAAATCGGCGCGGTTGAAACCGCCGAACAGTTTTTCAGGCGCAGGGCTCAGGGAGCCAGTGAGATCGATTTTCTTGAAATTCTCCGTAATGCTCCGGACCGGGCTCCGGATCCAGGTGACGCGCTGGACGCGGCCTGAACGGTCAGCGTGCGCCGATTCACTCACTCCTGAATCACAGCAGAATTCCGAGCTTCAATGCCTTGCGATAACCTCGCATCACGCCCCCAGTTCATTGCGTATCGCCGCGGCAATCGCCTCAGCGTGGCGCTTCATGGCTTCGCTGCTTTCGGCTTCAATCATGACCCGGGCCAGAGGTTCGGTGCCGGAGTAGCGAATCACCACGCGGCCTGAATCCCTCAGCTCTTGCTCAGCACTCTCAATCGCTGCGGCCACCGTGGGAATCCCCGCCAGCGGCTTCTTCTCGCGCACCTTCACGTTCACAATCACCTGCGGGAAAACCTTCAAGTCCGCTGTCAACTCATCCACAGATTTGCCGGTGC
Organism: Occallatibacter sp.; assembly: GCA_035504315.1. Taxonomy (GTDB): domain Bacteria; phylum Acidobacteriota; class Terriglobia; order Terriglobales; family Acidobacteriaceae; genus Telmatobacter. The sequence continues at coordinate 12,186 of DATJSB010000089.1, read as the reverse complement.
GCGCGATGAGCTCGAGAATGACGAGCGCGGTCAGCAGGCCGTCGCCGGTGGTGGCGAGATGCGGCAACAGGATGTGCCCCGACTGCTCGCCGCCCAGCGCGGCCCGCGTCTTCTGCATCTCCTCAAGCACGTAGCGGTCGCCCACCGGCGCGCGCAGCATACGAATGCTGCTGCGTTTGAGGGCCGCTTCGAGCCCCATGTTCGACATGGTTGTAGCCACCACCAGATCGCCGGTGAGCAGTCCGCGGTCTTTCAGGTCGCGCCCGGCCATTAACAGGATTGCGTCGCCGTTAATCACGTTTCCGCGCGGTCCGGCCAGCATGCAGCGATCGGCGTCGCCGTCAAAGGTGAGGCCCATGGTTGCCCCGCGCTCTTTCACCTCCGCCGCCACGTAGTTCGGATGCAGCGCGCCGCACTCCGCGTTGATGTTGCGCCCATCGGGATTCACGTTGAGCAGGGTCACGGCTGCGCGTCCGTCGCGATTCAGCCGCCTGAACAGCTCCGGCGCAACGGCTGAGGCAGCGCCGTTGGCGCAATCCACCACCAGCTTCATCGCGCCCAGTGAAAGACTCGGAACTGAGGTGCGCAGGAATTGGATGTAATCGCTTTGTAGCGCCGGATTGTCTTCAACCGGAGAGAGCCTGTGTACATCGGGCACGGTAATTTGGGAGGCATGAAAGAGAATCTCTTCTTCCATGGCCAATTCCACCGCGTCAGGCAATTTGAATCCGTCGCCGCCGAAGAGCTTGATGCCGTTGTCCTGCCAGGGATTGTGCGAGGCCGAAATGACGACACCCGCCTGGAAACCGCGGGCGCGAGCCAGATAGGCCACGGCCGGGGTCGGAACGACCCCCGCGCTTTCAGCCTTGGCGCCCGTCTGCCGTAACGCCGCGGCCAGCGTAGCCGCTATCCAGGGGCTCGATTCGCGGGTGTCGCGTCCCAGCAAAACCCGCGGCCGCGGCGCTTTTTTCTTCAGTGAATGGCCCAGCGCCAGTCCGGCCGCAAAAACCGTGCCGGGATCGAGCGGAGATTCGCCGGCCACGCCGCGAATCCCGTCAGTGCCGAATAACTTGCGTATGGCTGTAGTCATCGTTTTTCGATTTCCTGGGATTTTAGTTTGTCCGGATTAACATCCGTGACCCGGCTCCTGAAACTGCCGTCTGAAAGCCGCGTCGTGACTGCGTCGCCGGCCGCGAGCTGCGTTGCCGATCTGACGATGGCGCCATCGGCCCCAATCACCAGCGCATAGCCGCGCTCCAGAACCGCAAGGGGCGAAAGCGAATTGAGGCGCGCGTCGAGAGCGCCAAGGCCGGCCGACGCAGCCTCCACCTGCCGTTCGAGGGCGCGTGCCAGCCGCGAACGGAAGTCGTTCAGGTGTTCACGCGCATGGGCTACCTGCTGGCGGGGATCGTGACGCAGCACCGATGCCGCTAGATCGTTGACGCGATTCCGGCCCAATTGAATCTGCGCCGCCATCACGCCTTCAAGGCGGAAGCTTAACTCGTCGAGCCGCTGCGCAGAACGGTGCAGCAGGGCGGCGATGCGGGTTTCAGCGCGCGTAGCCGGCACGCGATTCAATCGCTGGTGAGCCTTGAGAAGCTGGAAGCGCGTAGCCCGTTCGAGCCGGTGAGACTGTTCGGCGAGGCGTTCGGCGATCTTGTGCTGCGCCTCGGTAATGAGCTCGGCAGCGGCCGAGGGCGTGGGAGCGCGCAGATCGGCGGCGAAGTCTGCGATCGTGAAATCGGTCTCATGGCCCACCGCGGAAACAACCGGGAGCGAGCTCGATGCAATTGCACGCGCCACGCGCTCAGAGTTGAATGCCGCCAGATCTTCGAGCGATCCGCCCCCTCGCGCAACTACGATCAGGTCCACGATGTCAGCGCTGTTAAGCGATTCGATGGCAGCTTCGATCTCTGCCGGCGCCGATTCACCCTGCACCGTTACCGGAAAAAGAAAGATGCTCAAGCCGGCGTGACGGCGATTCACGATATTGAGGAAATCGCGGATCACGGCGCCGGTGGGCGAAGTAACGATTCCCACGGCGCGCGGAAAGGCAGGCAACGGCTGCTTACGTGCAGCGTCAAAGAGACCCTCAGCCTTGAGCCGCTCCTTCAACTGTTCGAAGGCAAGCTGCAGCGAGCCCGCGCCAACCGGTTCCATGGTCTCGGCCACCAGCTGCATCTGCCCGCGTTGTTCGTAGACGCTTACCCGTCCGCGCACCAGCACGTGCAGCCCATCTTCAGGCCTGAAGCGCAGCAGCACAGCCTGGCGGCGGAACAACACGATGGGCAATTGCGCATCGGCGTCCTTGAGAGTGAAGTAGAGATGGCCCGAGGGCGCGGGGCGGAAGTTTGAGATTTCACCCTCCACCCAGATGTCGTTGTATTCCTGTTCCACCAGCTCGCGCACCTGGGCTACCAGCTCGCGCACCGGCCATACCCGCCGCCGCGCACGCGGCTCCTCGAAGCTCAGACCAAGCTGCGGCGCAAGTGGGTCGTGAGAGAGCATGCAATGAAAGTGTAATTGGTGGGGATTCAGAAGGGCGCGGAGCAACTGCTCGAATCGGTAACAGCAACTGGAAGAACCAGGGACAATCTGCTCAGCTTGCAGGGGGGGACGCACGCCCCTCGATCATCTCCCGCAGTTCGCGGGCCATCCGCGCGGCGGTCTCGGGGCTCGGTCCATCGCTGACGGTATAAAGAAGCTCGAGCTCCCGCGCCACCAACGTGCCGCGCGCCAAGCTGAATGTGCCCAGAGTTCCAGCCAGCTTATGGGCCGCACCGGCCGCTTGTTCGCGTTGAGCGGCCGACAGCTCTCCGCCCGCCAAGGCCTGCGCGGCAGCTTCAAGACTCTCCACGCGAGCGCGGATTTCAGGCAGGAATCGCACCCACAGGCGATCGAGTGCCGCAGCTATTTCGTCTGCCGGATTGGACCCCATTCCCAGATCTCGCTCAGTTCCAGCCCAGTGCGCTTTCAATCTGTGTGGAAAGGGTCATGGGATCGAAAGGCTTGAAAAGCACCGCCTCCACGCCAAGATCGGCGAAGCGGCGCTGGTCGTTGGTCTGAACCTTGGCGGTCAGCAGAAGTACCGGAATGTTTGCCGTAGCGGGATTCTTGCGCAACTCTTTGAATGTGGTCGGGCCGTCCATGCCCGGCATCATCACATCCAGCAGAATCGCATCAGGTTTGTGCTCGGCTGCGCGAGCCAGCCCCTGCGCGCCTGATCCAGCGGTAATCACTTCCCAGCCGGCAACACTTTCAAGACTCAGCGCAGCCACTTCGCGAATATCGTCTTCGTCATCGATGATGAGGACCCTGCGTGTCACGTGAACACCCCTCGAATTCCATTGTCGGACGCAAGCGCCGCCTTGTCGACGGCGGATGGTTACGAGTTCGGTACTTTAGGTTCAGAGGATGCAGATTCATCCAGCATCCGTGTCCGTCGCAACATGGTGAGCACCAGGGCCTCAAGCTGCTGGGGCTGGACGCGGGCTTTGGCTAGAAAATGCGTTGGTCCCAGGGTCAGCATCCGCCGCTCAGCGGGAGAAAGATCGCGTCCGGAATAGACCACCAGCGGCAGCCGGGCAAGATTCTCGCGCTGGCGGAGCCAGTCAACAACGTTAAAGCCGTTGCCGTCGGGCAAGCCGATGTCGAGCACCATCAGATGAGGCTCGAATTTCGAACAGCAGTCGGTGGCATCAAGCAGAGTATGTGCCAGTTTCACTTCAATGCCATCGCGCTTGAAGACCGCGCCGATTACCCCGGCCAGGTCCACATCGTCTTCCACCACCAGGATGCGCGCCTTTTCTCCTGGGCCGCAAAGTACCCTTGCCAGCTCAGAAAGCAGGGCGTCTTCTTCAACCGGCTCGACCAGCCGGCCCTCTGCCCCTTCCGGCAGATCGGCGTTTCCCTGGGGCCCTTCAACGCACAGCAGCACGATCGGCACGTGTGTTTCGTGCTCATCCTTGTGCAGCTTGGGCAGAATCTCCCAGCCGTTCATGCCGTCGAGAGAGGTGCCCAGCAAGATTGCATGGACGGGGTCGCGCGCCGCCGCCAGTGTCTCTTCGATCGTCGATGTCGCAACCACCCTGAAGCCGTGGCGCATCAGCTGATTGGTAATGCGCGTATTCGATTCGCCCGCCACGCCGGCCAGCAGCACAATCCCGTTTTCCACCGCCTCTTCGGGGTTCAGCGGTGCGCCCGGTTCGGGCTGCGCGGGCTTATAAGGCAGAAAGACGCGGAATGTGGATCCGCGGACCGGGTTTCGCTCCGCCCAGATCCTGCCCGAATGCTGGAGAACGATGGTGCGGCAGATGGCCAGACCGAGACCGCTGCCGCCCTTCTGACGCGAATCGGAGGCGTCAACCTGCTGGAAGCGCCCGAAGATCGCCTCCAGCTTGTCGGCGGGAATGCCGCGCCCCTGGTCGATAACCGAAAGCGTTACACCCGTGAGGCCCGGCCGCATCATGACCGAGACCGTCGAGTTGGGCGGCGAGAACTTGATTGCGTTCGAAAGCAGATTGGTGAGCACCTGCAGCAGACGATCTGGGTCGGCGGCCAGCTCCACAACAGTTGTGTCGTGGATGAGCTGCACGCCTGCCGCTTCGGCCACTGGCTGCATGCCGTCGATCGCCTGTCTCACCAGTTCGGCCAGCTGGCTGGTCCTGAACAACAGAGGCTCACGGCCGCTCTGAATGCGTTCCAGATCCAGGATGTCGTTGATCAGACGCACCAGCCGGTCAGAGTTGGTCAGGGCAATTCGCAGCAGGTTGGCCGCCTTATCGTTTACATCCCCCAGAATTCCTGAAGAGAGCAGGCCAAGAGCGCCGCGGATTGAAGTGAGCGGCGTGCGCAGCTCGTGACTGACCGTGGAAATGAATTCGTCTTTCAGACGGTCGAGCGCATAACGCTGGCTGATGTCGCGGAAGCTCAGCACCGAACCTGCAAAACGGCCCTGATTGGCGATCGGAGTCAGGACATACTCAGCCGGAAACGCGCCTCCATCGGCCTTGAAGATCGTATCCTCGCCCGCCGCCGCCCGCGCGTGCGAGCTATTCCGCTTCAAGGGGCAATCGTCGCCGCACTTTTTCCCGGGACGTGCCGCGCCATGCAAAACTTCATGAACAGGCTTGCCCTTCAGCGCCTCGGGCTCGGCGCCGAGCATGCGCCCTGCTGCGGGGTTGGCAAAGCTGATCAGGCCCCGGTTGTCGACACCGAAGATGCCGTCGGCCACCGAGTCAAGCAGAATCTCCTGCTGCCGCGACAGCTCCTCTGCGCGTCCTCGCTCATGCGTGCGCGCCAGCATCTGGCCGAGGGTCGAAGCGGCGGTTTCAATGGCCGCCATCGCCTCACGGTCTTCGCGCAGATGATAGTGGCTGAAGAACTCAAGAACTGCCAGCACCCTGTTTCCGAACCGCACCGGTACGGCCCAGCCCGACACCATCTTTTGTCCCATGGCCAGTTTGACCCGGGGCGTGGGCGGTACTGTAGCCAGGTCCTGCACCCACACCGGCCGGCCCTCTTTCCAGGCCTGGCCGGACAGATCGCTGCCGTGCTCCAAAGTGTGCCCCATGCTCTCCTGAATGAGCGCTTCGGGCCTGCGACCGGGTGCGCCCCACGCGGTCGAGAACTCCAGCCCATTTCCCTTCGCATCCACCAGCCACTCGATCGCAACATCCCATTCCTGGGAGATGCACAGAGCCTCGAGGATTCGCATGGACGCGACTTCCGGAGATGCGTTTTCGCCCACGATCTGGCTTACCGCGATTTGCAGCGCCAGCCGGTTCTCGCGTTGTCTTTGCTGGGTCACGTCGCGCAACAGGCATCTTACCGCCAGCGGATTGCCCGCCTTCTGCCGCTGGCTGAGGCTGAGCTCGAACTCCAGAACTCTGCCGTCGGGTGTGTGATGCCGCAGGGGAGCGCGATCTATCACCTCTCCGTCGAGAGCGCGCCGGAACAGCGCCGACACTTCGCCTCGCCCGCTCACGCTGAACAGGTCTACAAACGACGCCAGGTTCAACATGGCTTTGTCTTCAAGTCCGAAGCATCGTTTCCAGGCGGGGTTTACGTAGAGGAATCGGCCGGATGGGCTGATGGTTGCAATCATCTCGGTCGAGTTCTCAAACAGATCCCGATATCGCTCGAGCGATTCGCGCGAAGCCTCTTCCTGCCGCAGCGTCGCGGTCTGATCCACCGCTACGGCCACCAAGCCTGTCACCACCCCGCTTCCGTCACGCAAGGCCGAGATATGGAGAGTGGCGGGAAAGGATTCACCGCCCCGGCGCATGATCTGAGCGTCAAAGCTTGGCACCATGCTCGGAGGAAGCGCACGCACACACTCGATGTAGGCCGCGAGCTGCTCTTCGGGGGTGTTTTGACGCGGGCGGTCGAAACCTGCCAGCTTCTCCATCTCGGCAACCAGGCGGGCTCCTTCGCCCGGTGCGAGGATGTCTATGGTGCGCCAGTGACTGCCGAACTCCGAGGCGTTGTATCCCAGCAACCGTTCTGCCGCGGGATTGGCATAACTCGGCCTTCCGTCCAGCCCTAATGCCACCACCGCCGGGCCGGACGAATCCAGAAGATCCTTGTGGGTATCGGAACCGGCGACGATCGGCAAGGTCGCGGCCCGCGTTCTGGCGGCAAGACGTAAAGCCAGGACGGCTGCCGCTACTGCTGCAGCCAGCACCAGGATCGGATCGTATCCCGAACCGCCGGTCATGCGCAGGGAGACGGCCAGGACACAAAGCACCAGCGACAGTATTCCGAGGGTAGGCCACAGAATCAGGGCCCCGATGCGCTGCGCAGCGGTCTCTGAAAGCCCTCTCTTTGAGGTTTCCTCCAGCCGGTTAGCCAACCGCTCCACCTTCACCCCTCCGCGATACTGCGTTCTTGAATCAATCGAGGCTCTGTAGGGAACAAATGGAATGCGCTTAGCCCCTTCGGTGCTCTCTTAAACCGGCGCGCAGGTACAGCCGACACGGCCCGCTGGGGGAGGTACTGAAGTATAGCGCGATAACGCCGTTCCTTTGCGCGATTGGGAGTAAGTATAAGCAATTTAAGGACCGGCTCTCTACATAAATTCGATGCTCCACCTATTGCCATGAAGCGAGAGAGTTACCAGTTTGACACCGGCAGCAAGGTCAGCCGCGACGAATTTGAGAGCTGCAATCCCGCTTTGCAGGGGCCTGCAACGATTGACGCTTATACTTGCTTCCATGTTGACGCGCCGTTTCAGCAGCCATTCCCTGACTTTATCGGCCTTGGTTCTTGCCCTTGCGATTCTTGCCCAAGCCGCGCCTCCAGCCTACGCCTGGGAGAGTGAAGGCCATCGCATCATCAACCGCCTTGCGGTCACCAACCTGCCAACCGATGTTCCCGCTTTTTTGCGCAGTCAGGCTGCCGTCGCTGAGATCGAGTACCTGGGGCCCGAACCAGACCGCTGGCGTTCACCCGCCGAGCCGGAATTGAGCGCGGCCCAGGCGCCCGAGCACTTTATCGATCTTGAGTTGGCGGACGCGCTGGGCCCTTTGCCGCATAAGCGGCTTGATTTTGAGGCCAAGGTGTTTGCCGCCGGCCAGCGCCCTGAGAAGATCGGCCTGCAGCCCTGGGAGGCAGACGAAGTGTGGGAGAGGCTGAAAGCTGCGATGCGGCAGTACCGCGCCATGCACGCCGCAGGCGAAGACACTGCCCCCGTCGAGGCTGCCATCATCTTTTATGCAGGCTGGCTGGGCCATTATGTCGGCGATGCCTCACAACCGCTTCACGTGACCGTGCAATACAACGGCTGGACGGGCCCCAACCCCAACGGCTACACCACCAGCCACCAGATCCATCACCTCTTCGAGGGTCCTTTCGTCGCCGCCAATATTCATGCCGCCGATGTTCAGCCGTTCATGACACCTGCCAAGGCTATCTCAGGGGACATGTTCGACGCCTATATGGCATACATTCGAACCACGGCCAAGTATGTCGAAAAGGTCTACCAGCTCGAGAAGGCCGGGGGATTTGTGGGCGCGGGGACACCGGAGTCGCGGGCTTTCACCGCCTCACGCCTGGCCGCCGGCGCCAGCATGCTCCGCGACATGATTTTGAGCGCCTGGATCGACAGCGCCCAGCCGGTCCCCGACCCATACGCAGGGAAGTAGCGCGCGGCCGTTGAGGCTATAATCGGCGCCAAATGCCTCTGAGGGATCCATTGAAGCCTGTTATTCAAAATAAATCGATGCATGGTTCCTCCTCGCAGACATCCCGCACACAGCCGGTTCCTCAAGTCACCACTGAGGACGTGGAAAGGATCGCACGCAGAGATTTTCCGGCTGAAGAACTCACATCTCTGACGGCCATTCTCAGCGAGTACGGGACGGAGAAATGGCACCGCGAGCCAACTCGGGTGCGACTTGCCGCGCTAAAAGTGGCCAATGGGAGCGTGACGCGACTGCGAGCCTGTATTGAATCAGCTAAGCGTGATTACCGAGATGCCCTGGTTGCCGCTGAATATCCCGCCTACCACAAGATCGGACCTCGATTTCGAGGGCTGTCCGAGGACGAACGAAGCAAGATCATTGACGGCGACTGGCAGCAATACGAGACTTGGTTAAAACATTGAATTGACCCGCAGGGGTTTCTGCTTAGTCTGCCGCTTCTGCGCTGGCCAACAGCGGCACACGTCGCAGCATGGGCGTGAGCGCGACCGTAATCAGCAGAACCGCAGGAACCGCTACCAGCAGCCATGCCAGCAGCGCCTGGCCTGCCAACCCGCTGAGCTGCGATGCCATGTGCAGCGGCGAGAGCCGGAGCAAGGCCAGCGCGTTCTGATGCGGTGCGGCCGCAGTCATGCGCCCACCCAACCGCACAAAAGGCACAATCAGTGCCAATTGCAGAGGCATGGCCACGTAGTTCGCGGCCTGAATCGCAGGCACATTCAAGCGCCAGGCCAAGGCAATCGCCGCGCATACCAACGTCGGCAATCCGACCACCGGGATGCAGCCGATTGCAAAACCGAGAGCCAGCGTCAGCGCCAGCCGCCGCGGAGATATCCCCTGCCGCAGCCACTGCGTCACCTTGCCTTTGACTCGCTCTCGAATTGGCGCCGTCACAGCCATTTAGACCCCGCCGCAGAATTTTAGTCTCTGCCGCAAACTTTCAGTTTCTGATGCTCAAAATACGGATCAAGGTTCACATCTGTCATCGACCGGAAATGAAACTTTATGAAATGAACCAAATTCGCCAGCATTTTCTGCCCCAGACTGCGCTCGTCAAGGCCTCTCAGGCAACCCCGTCCGGTTCCGGGTCGTGACTGAGTTACGCCACAGCCGCCATTGCCGTTGATGAGTTAAACTTGGACCGAATGCGCGTATTTGGCATTGACTGCGGCACCGAAGTGACCGGTTTTGGGGTCGTTGATTCCGTCGACGGCGGCAACACTCCGCGCTTGACTCCAAAAGCCCTTGGCGCAATCAGGCTCTCCAAGTCCAAGACTTTGCCGGAACGGCTCGACCAGGTTTTCTCTGAACTGGCAGCCGAACTCGAACGATGGCGGCCCGATGCGGTTGCAATTGAAGAGGTCTTCTACTCAGTGAACGCGAAATCGGCTCTCAAGCTGGGCCAGGTGCGCGGGGTTGCCCTTCTCGCGGCGGCTCGTCAATCCATCCCGGTGGCCGAATACGCTCCACTCAAAATCAAATCCAGTGTGGTGGGTTACGGAATGGCCAGCAAAGAGCAGGTTCAGTTCATGGTCGCGCGGTTGCTTAACCTTGATGTGCTACCCCAACCGGCAGATGCCGCAGACGCGCTGGCAGTAGCGATCTGCCACATTCATACCGCCCAGACCCTGCTCGCCCAGGGGCAAATGGCGCGAGGGGCAGGCCGATGAAATCACTGGTTCTTGCGGCGGCATTGGCACTTGCATTTGAGACCGGGATCGCTCGCGCCGATCAGCCTGCTACCGTGCAGGTGGACTTCACCGACAACCAGTTAAGCCCGTCCCACTGGACGCTTACCATCCACCCCGATGGTTCAGGGCATTTCACCTCGCAGATGGGCAAGACGCAGGAAGCAAGCCCCCAGGAGTTCGATAAGCCTAACCTCGATCGGGACGTGCGATTGAGCACCGGTTTTACCGCGCACGTCTTTCAGGTTACCGAACGCCATCATCTGTTCAACGAGAGTTGTGAGAGCGGGCTCAAGGTTGCATTCCAGGGATGGAAGAAGCTGAGCTACACCGGCCCTGAGGGCTCCGGTTCGTGTACGTTCAACTACTCGAAAGACAAGGAGATCGAGGAGCTGGGAGACTCGCTTGAAGCCGTGGCCCAGACGATTTTCGAAGGGGCACGGCTTGAGAATCTGCTGCAGCATGACCGTCTTGGCCTCGACAAAGAGATGGAGTACCTTGTGGATGCCGCCGACACCGGGCGGGCCCAGCAGATTTGCACCATCCGGCAGATTCTGGTCCGGCTGGCCGGCGACGACGAAGTTCTGGAGCGTGTCCGTAAACGGGCCCGGGTGTTGTTGGCGCATGCAGGGTCTTGATCTTTAATTTCAAGCAGCAACAGGGCAACTTTTGCAATACGGACGAAGTCAAAGCATAATGGAAGCAACTGGCTGCCGTCAGGACCGATGAACGATCGCCTCGGGGGCGATAGAAAGGCGGGCAGCGATGGGATCGATTACAAAGCAGACCGCAAACAGGCGCCTCAGGGGCGCCATTTCCTTATGTGTTGCATCCGCCGCTGCAGCAATTCTCTTTGCCGCCCCGGCAATGCGTGCCGATGATAATGCGCCTGCCGCTCGCGCCGTCTATTTGAGCTACGTCGACGGCCAGGTCCGTGTCTCCCAGGGCAGCCAGGTCATCGCCGAAGGCGCCACCGTCAACATGCCTCTTTTTGAGGGAATGCAGGTTGCGACCGGTCAGGACGGTCGTGCCGAAATCCAGTTCGAGGACGGGAGTGTCGCGCGCCTGTCGCCCAATACGACCATTACGATGAGCGTGCTTCGGGGTGAGGGGCCAAACGGATACGCCGAGATGCTGCTCAACGGGGGCCTCGCCTATTTTGAATTTCAAGGCAGCAATCGGGGGGGCCAGTTTACGGTTCGCTTTGCCGACTCCTCGGTTACCCCGTCTGGCAATGCCGTCTTTCGCGTGAGAATGGACACGCCTCCCGGCGAGCTGGCGGTTTTCGCCGGCAATATCAATCTCAACCGCGGAAACGGCGGCGTGCAACTGGCCATGCACGGCGGTGAGAGCGTGACCCTGTATGCCGACGACATCAGCCGTTACGACCTGAACGAATCGATCGACCCGGACTCCTGGGATGCATGGAATACCGATCGGGATCAGGCTCTCGCCACCGAGGAGTCTGCATTTACGAACCCCGAGCCGAGCCAGAGCGGTCCGGAGCAGGGAAGTCCAGCCTGGAGCAATCTTGACGCCAATGGGAGCTGGTACGATGTTCCCGGCCAGGGTTACGTGTGGTCGCCTTTTGATGCTGCCAGTGCCGGCTGGGATCCTTATGGATGCGGCAACTGGATGTCGTATCCGCAGTACGGCTACATGTATGTCCCGTGTAATTCGTGGGGCTTCCTGCCGTACTCCTGCGGCTCCTGGAACTTCTTTGATAGCTTCGGGTGGGGGTGGGCGCCGGGCGCCGGCGGCTGCATGCCATGGTGGTTTGGCGGCGGATTTTATCCCGGGCCGCGTTTTGGTTCATTGCCTCCCGGATACAGGGTCCCGCACCGGCCTATATCTCCTCACCAGCCGCTTCCTGGACGTCCCGTTCCGGTCATAGCAGTCAATCGACCTACGCGGTTTGGGGGCACGCCGTTCCCGAGTCGCGAACGTAATACACCGGTTACGATTGCCGGAAACACCGTATCGCCCATGCGCCCGGTGGTTGCGCGCGGAGGCGTGATTGGCCCGCCGACAGGGAGTTCGAAGCTCGGCTACTCCGTTTTCGATGGGAGTTCGAGGAGCGACTCGTCTCTCGGACGCCCGATTTACATGGCGCACCCGGCAACCGGTCAAAACCCGGGCTCGGCCTATCGAAACATCTCCGGAAATGCCTCCGGTTCCACTCGGAGTTCGTCCTCTTTGCGCTCCAGCTCTTCGGGTGGAGGTTCGCATAGTTCCTCCTCCAGTGGCGGCTACCACGCGAGCAGCGGTGGCGGCGGCAGTTCCCACGCGAGTAGCGG
>DATJSB010000088.1:0-15340 GCA_035504315.1 Occallatibacter sp. | reverse complement strand
GGAATCGGCTTGATCTTGCTCACGGTTCTATGGGCTGGACTAACGGCGCTTTCTGGATGCGGCGCGGGCAGTTCCAAATTATCTGGTCCGATTACGCCTGCAGGAAACTCAACCGTCACGGTGACTGCCACAGCAGGAAATGTGCAAAACACATTTTCGTTTGCCGTCTCTGTCACACAGTAATGCGAGACGTATGATTGGCGGAGATCGCTGCCACCAGAAGCGGTCACTCACTGGCAAGTCGGGCGCGATAAGGCCCTTTATCGTTTTGATTGTATCTCTCATTAAGGGAAAAGAGCTGTAGGAGTTTAGATGATAAAGAGGTCGTTGTCGCACGCACTAACGGCAGTCTGAGTTGCATTTCCCGGCGCACGAGAGGGGATAGGATCAACGTGCATTTAGGATGCTCCCTGGATCCTGATCCGGTGCATCAAGAAAGAAGTAGGAGGTTTTTGCTATGCGAATTCTTCGCGGTCTGCTCGCGATGTTGATTGCGCCTCTTCTTTGTGCTTTCCCCGCGTCTTCGTGGGCGGGAGTTTTCATCAGCGTTGGATTCGCTCCGCCTGCGTTGCCTTCGTATATGCAGCCACAGTGCCCGCAGCCGGGATGGATGTGGACACCGGGCTACTGGGCCTACGGTGCTGACGGATACTTCTGGGTGCCGGGAACCTGGGTAGCTGCGCCGTATGTGGACGCATTGTGGACGCCGGGTTTTTGGGGCTGGTCGGGTGGTCTCTTCGTCTGGCATGCCGGCTACTGGGGCACGCACGTAGGCTACTACGGCGGCGTGAATTATGGATTTGGCTATATGGGCATTGGATTTGCGGGCGGAGTGTGGCACGGCGGCGTATTCGCCTATAACACGGCCGTGATGCACGTGAACACAGCCATCATCCACAACACTTACGTCGACAACACGATCGTGCGAAATAACACTATCGTGAATAACAATCACGTAGCCTACAGCGGCGGCCCGGGCGGTATCAACCATCCACCGACTCCGCAGGAAGCAGTTTATTCACGCGAACAGCGTACGGCACCCACCCCGATGCAAACCGGACACGAAAGCAAGGCCAGGAACAACGTGAACAACTACGCCAGCCAGAATGGAGGGCATCCGACGAATCTGGCCATGGCCCGTCCAGCGGCCGGAAATGGCGACGGACTAGGCAAGAGAGACTCGCCCCCCACACTTCCCGAATATGCCCACTTCGACGACGGTTATCATTGCCTGACCTTTAAACTCGAAGGCGGTAAGTTTGTTAACCATACACTTCTTCCCTATCAGTACCACGAGGATCGGATACTCAATGTCGAGAGGTTTAGCACCAACTCCGTCGTAATTGACCGGAAGGACTATGGGACTTACCCGGTTACCGCACATTATGAAGGGCAAATGACAGAGCCCGGCCTTGCAGGTGGTATCACCGCAAGCGGCAGAAAATGGCAATTATCCTGGGGTTCAAAGATTAACGAATTGGCCAGTAAGGATGATCATGCGGATGCGCGGCCCCTTTCGGCGCAAGGTAAACCTTCGGTAGTCGCCTGCAATGAGCAGTCAAATGCACCGGTAAAGCAAGCTGAGCAGTATGGAGTATGGGCGATTGATGCTAAAAGCATGAAGACTGCCGTTTGCTGGCTGAAAATCGCTGCGAGCCAAGGAGAATCGATGGCCCAAGGAGTACTGGCGGCCATATATTACAAGGGCGTTGGTATTCCGGTGAACTTGCCTCTCGCCAAGGAATATGCAGAAAGGGCGGCAGGGCAAGACAATTATCTGGGCGACCGCTGCCTGCAGTTGATGTATGCCGGTGGTGACGGCGTGCCAAAGGATGCTTCAAAAGCCGAGTATTGGCGGGAAAGGGCAGAGCGGGCCAAGTTGTCGGCAACAATCGCAGAGGATCGTGCCCGCGAGGCCCAAGAGCAACGGCAAGCAGCAGCGGAGCGTCAGCAGCAGGCTCAGGGTATGTTTTTGTTGGGAATCTTAGCTGACTTATTTTCCGCGGCGGATTCGGATGCCGGCTCCAGTGACACTCAGGATGCTGAGCGAAGACGGGAACAAGTCAACTTATGGACATGCGGCGACGCCAACACCCCGCCTGCGGTCTGCGAGCATCCTTAGACGGGCTTTGCCGAAATGCGCTCTGTATTGAAACTTTCACCGTAGACTTACCACCGATTTGCATATGAGACACTCCTCATTGGCGGGAGGCGCCGGGCTCGGGATCTGAGTTCGGCGCAGCGAGCGGATACTCGGGGGCCCGAACATTAGTCTCGGGGGAGCCCATCTCCGTTCACCACCGCGGTCGCCCTGGACGGCGGTCTGACTCGCATGCGTGAAAATCGTTCGCAAAAGGCAGCCAACATAGCCTTAAGTCAGGTGTGCCGTAGAGTGTGTCATGCCTTGCGTACCCAGATGTGTTAAACCAAAGTCTTAGGCAGCCAGACTAGAGTGCTTCCGTGCGGGCTTATTCTAAAGGCAAATGCTTAATTCTATTGTCGTGGTTCCCGGCGATCCGAGCTCCGATATGCTGATCAGGCATCAGTCTGCCGGGGTCGTGTGATGGGAGTTTCACGATTTTGTGACTAGGCGGATGCGCAAGAGGTATGCCAAAAGAGTAGGCGCCACGCTAGCTAAACATGGGAGCCCCCCGGCTCTCCCTTTTGGAGTTAGCGACACCGCTCAAGCCGCTTTGAGCGGCTCACACAAATAAGGCCCCCGGCTCTGCCGGGGGATACTTACCGGAAAGTCATCAGAAAGTTTGTGGCGCCCGTCCCGCAATCACCTCACAGAACTGCCTGTCCCGTCATTCAGGGTATGCACACATTTGATTCACGGAAACAGCGTCGTGTGGCGAATCCCTCTGGTCTGTCGCGGAAGAATTGAGGTTGAACAACGTACATCAGTGGCCCGCCATCCGAATGTCAGTCTGCCAGCGCACCGCGAGAAGTCATTTGTCGAGGTTGGCCTGCATCCATATAGATAAGGTCCGGTCAACCGCATGTCTCCGCGATCCAGTCAACGGGTCCCCATCGCCTATTCTGAATTTAAGATCCGAGTTTGAGTTGGGCAGCGGTCATGGGAGTCCGCCAAAGCTCACCTTCGGTTTTCCCCGAATCGAAAGATAATGCCGCCTGAAATTCGTAGATGGTTTTGCCGGTTATTTCCATCATTTGGCAAATCTGTCTGGAAGTAGCCTGCCTGAACGAGGCGAAGAGCGAACCGGCGCGAGAAACGCACATTCAGTCCGCCGCCTGTTGCGAAGGCGAAGGCGTCGGGCGGCGCCGCTGCATAGCCGGGAAACAACGCGTCGAAGCCATGCACTCCTCCTGCCAGGAATTGCGCGAAGGGTGTAAGTCTGCTTTGGGCACGGAACGAGAACCGGGGGCCGAAAAGATATGACACAAAGCTCAGACTTTCGCCAGACGAGTTGATCTTGTCAGCGTGTTCTCCAGCCATTTCCGCCACCACGCTGAAACCGCGCCCGAAATATGCACTCGTCTCGGCCTTGCCGCCTTTCATCCAGAAGCAGCCGCATCCGCCAACCAAGCCATTGGTGCGGTCAGCGCTGTAGGCCAGCGTAAGTTCGAGCGGCGCAAACCCCTGCGCGGAACTCTGTGGTGCCTGCGCGAAGCCGTTTAGTCCCAGCCCGGGTGCAAGCAACCACAGAACGGCGAACGGAAAAGCGTATCGACGCATGCTTTCTCCTACTCCACCGTCAGGTTGAATGTGGTTGAGTGCTGGTCTGCCCCGCATGTCGCCGTGAGGGTCACCGAATATTTTTGCGGAGGCTGATTGAAAAAGCCGCTGCCAGTGCAAGCGCCCAACCCCGCCATCGCAATGCATGAAAAGAGAACAAGCAACGCGAGCCTTCCACTACGGCGCAACCTGCGGCGCGCCGGCCCGAAACCCATGAGTGGCAGCAGGAGCGCGAGCACGAGCGGGGCGGCGGTCCCCGATCGCTGTCCGGTCCGTTCCAGCGCCTGAAGCGAGGCGGCGGTCAGTGTCACCGTGACAGTTTGCGAAGTATCTCCCAAGATCACCGAAGACGGGTCAAAGGTGGCCGTGACGTCAGGCGGGAGACCGTTCATGGCGAAGCCGATGGTGCCGCTGAAGATCCCATTGGCAGGTGACACAACAAAGGGGAAACTCACGCTTTGGCCGGGGAAAAGATCGAGATTGGTCGGCGCAGTCAGTTGCAACTTAAAATCGATTACCGTCACCGTAACAGCAGGCGAAGTGGACGGCAGGAAATTCGGATCGCCGGAGTAGGCGGCGGTGATGGAATCGTCGCCGGCCGGCAGCGCGCTTGTAGTGCAAGCAGCAAGCCCCGTGGACGCACTCACCGCGACCGCGGCACAACCGAAGATAGCAGTGCCCTTGAAATAGAATGCGACATAGCCTGACAACTCGATAGGCCCGTTGGGCTCCGACACGGCCGCAGCAAGGGTCACCGGACTGTTTACTACGACGCTTGTGGTCGAAGCGGTGAGGACCATCGTCGTGGAGGTCGGTGCGACCTTAATGCCGGCGCCAGCGCTCGAGCCGCTGAAGAAGGACGTGCCGGCATAGGTCGCGACAAGCGAGTAACTCCCCGCCGCCAGCGCGCTGGTGGTCCATGCGGCCACTCCACTGCCATTCAGCGCCACTGAAACCGGCAAGTTGCCGGCCCCTGCGAAGGTCACGGAGCCGGTGGGCACCAGAGAACTTCCAAGATGCTCGACTGTTGCCGTGAAGGTGATGGCCTGGTTGACCGTCGCATTCGACGGGCCCGACAGCATGATGCTGGTCGGGATGGGCCCAACCGCAACACTTACCGCATCCTGGACTGAGACCGCCTCCTGGTCACCGCCGAGAGCGCCGGGCAGAACCTGCGCGACAGCGTCGGAAACAGTGATGGCTTCGTTGTCAGTGATGACCTCGGTCGGGTATCCGGAGATCTGAACACTCACCGAGTCGCCAACAGAAACCGCTTCGTTGTCGGCGCCGAGGTCGCCAGTCAATGCCGATGGAACGTCGGACACCGCAATGCTCTCGTTGTCATTGACGACAGCGGGCTGTGCCGAAGAGGTGATTGTCAGCGCGACCGTAATGGCAGTTGCTGCGTTGTAGTTCGCGTCGCCCGCATAGTTCACGGTGACGGTGTAGCTGCCCACAACGACTGTGTCGGGAACCGGGATGGTCGCCGATCCGGTGCCGATCGGGGCTGTGCCGGCCGCGAAGCCGTTGCCGCTGACTGTCCAAGTGATGCTGCCCGACGGCGCCGCGATCCCGCTGCCGGAGAACTGGCCAGACACGGATATGACAATCGAACCTGGCTGGCCGCTTGCCACGGTCACCAGCTGAGTTGCCGGTCCGGTAAGCGTGACCGCGGCTTTGTTCACCATCACGGCCGAAGCCGCGCCGGTCAAAGCGCTCCCGGCGAAATTCGAGTCCCCGAGGTACTGCGCTGCATATGTGTGACTGCCCACCGTTGGAACGCTCACGGTATAACTTGCCGCGGCGGACGCTACGGTCGCGTCCGGCGTAAGAGCAGTTGCGCCGTCGTAAAAAGCCACAGAGCCGGTCGGGTTGGAAGTGAGCACGCTGGCTGGACTGATGGCTGCGTTGACGGTCACCGGCTGGCCATAGACAAGCGAGAGAGTCGAGGGCGTTACCGCTATCGTCGTCGCGGCCTGCGTATTCGTCAGAGAAAATGTGGCAGGTGTGCTCACCCCGGAAACGGAGGCACTGACCTGATACGCGGTTCCGCCGGCGATGCCGTTGGCGGTCGCGGTCACTCTGGCGTTACCGTTGCTGTCTGTTGTAGCCGTGGCGGAAGAAAGGGTGGCGCCTGCTCCCGAAGACGGCCCGGTAAATGTAACGGTCGCGCCGGAGACGGGATTGCCGCTGGCATCGGTGACCTTGACCGCCAGCGGATTGGCAAATTCTGATCCGATGGCTGCGCTTTGTCCGCTGCCGGAGACCGGCGTAATTGTTGCGGCGGGTACCGTGGTCGCGGTTGCGAATTCTGTGACGAATGCATAGTCGTCGCAGTAAGAAGGACTGCTTGAATCGAGCGTGCACGAGGACTGCAACGCGCCAGAAGTTGTCGGAAAAGTTGACGATGTGGTCTGGCCGGTGAGCCACACATTCTGGTCGCTGTCGACGGCGATGCCCAACCCCAGGGTTGGGTTCAGTTCGAGAGTTGCGGAGCCAATATATGTGGAATACACAAGCGAGCTGTTGCCTGACGCTTCAGTGTTGAGAATGGAAAGATAGGCCTCCGATCCGCAGTCGGCGGTCGACGAGCAGGGGTTGTCGGCGTACGGATATACTTCCTCGAAACTGCTCTGCAATGCGTCGGAGGTAACGGGAAAGAAATTGCTGGTGGTTACGCCGGTCAGATACGCATTGCCTGAGGAGTCAACCGCAACCGAGTCGCCAAATGTATAGCCGTTGTACTTCCCGTTAGGACTGGCGCTATATCCACCCAGGAACCCGAGGTAAGAGAGAGTGCCTCCGCCAGGAGCGACCTTGGCCAGAAAATTGTAGGTAATGCCATCAGTACAGATCGTGTATTCGGAACCGCATGTGACCGGCGGGCCCAGATTGGTAGGTCCGGCCCCGGCGCTCAGGCCATTGGTGAATACGGTTGAATCTGTCGATCCGGCGACATACACGTTTCCCGCGGCATCGAGCGCCATCCCGATCTGTTGATCTTCTCCATTGCTCAAAGTCATGCCGTTGCCCAGAAACGTGGAGTAGATCAGGGCTGTTCCGGTGGGATTGAGCTCGCTGACGAAAGCATCTGTGTCACTGCAGTTTGGCGGCTCCGACGCATACCCGCTCGAACTGGAACATGCTGGCTGCAGAGCTCCCGTCGTGGTGGGGAAGTCTGTCGAGCCGGTGCTACCAGTAACATAGGCGTCGAAATTTGAGTCGACCGCAATGCCCGTAGCGCCGTCTCCCCCGTGACCGCCCAGCAGCGTGGAGTACACGAGGCTCGATCCATCAGGACTCAGTTTGGTTACGGTGGCCTCCGTGGTGCAGCCTGTGCTCCAGCATGCGGACTGGATCGTGCCTGGAGTGGTTGGGAAACTGAGCTCATTTGTGGAGGCGGCAACATAAGCGCTGCCCTCGGAATCCACGGCGATCCCCAGGCCGTACGAGTTTTCGTAGCTCGGAAACGCCGGGCCCAACTGGGCGGCATAAACGATCTGAGAGCCGTCCGCGCTCAGCTTGACGATGGTAATTCCCCTTCCGTATGCAGGTGCGTAGGCGCCGGTAGTCGTGAACGCGCCGGTGTCGTATCCGCCCAGATAGGCGGAATCGTTGCTGTCGACGGCAATGCCGTCGGCGCTAAAGCCTCCCGGAAGAAATGTTGTGTAGAGCAGGCTCGATCCGCCGGGGCTGAACTTCGTTACATAGGTCAACTCCTCTCCGGTACCACCTGTGCCGGTTGGAGTGGGAAAATCCGTGGCGTTTGTTCCGCCGGTGACGTAGGCGTCTCCTGAAGAATCGACCGCGACAGCTATTCCATACTGCGAGTTCGCGCTGCTGCCGCTGCCGCCCAGGTAGGTTGAGTAACTGAGAGTTGGATCGATCACCAGTGGTCGCGCGCGGTCGTAGCTGCCGATTGAGAAGCCAATGCGATGCGCTCCGCGCTTCACAAACCGGCCAGCGACCTCGTGGCGCGCTCCTGCAAACTGTTGGTAGACCACGGGACGGCCCAAAATGATCTGGCCTTCGCGGCCGACTTTGCCCAGCCCCAGCACGATGTTTCCGTTGCCGTCGACGCGCAGTGTTCGGCCGCCCGCGACATCTAGAGCGATCTCCGATGGATTCGCTCCAGGAGCAACTTCAAAGTCAAACTCAAGCCGCTGCGGATCGCCATGAAAAAAAGCGTTCACGCCGGGATAAATCTCCCCGTATGCGACTCCCGAGTAGTTGCGAATGCCCGTGTGCCAAGTAGCTCGGTCGCTGCTGGGGAAATAATTGGTAGTCCCGGGCAGTTTGCCTTCCCCGGCAACCTGCGCGTTTCTGTTGGAGTTCTCGAACCGGAGGCGAAGCGGCGTCGCATGCTCCGCGTGCCCGCCCGCTGTGCGCTGTCCTCGAGAAAAGGCGAATACGGCCTCCTGCTCGGTGAGGAACAGAGTATAGCCGGGACCTCTCGACAGGAACTTCACCCGCGGATCAGTCTGGCCACGGTTCTCTTCGAACATCAGGGGAAGTTCTTGGAGATTCGACCCGGTTTTCACACGCACCGCGCGGGACTGCGAACCGCTGCCAGTGCCGACGGCGGACTGGGCAAGCACGGCGCTGCCGAGGAGCAGAAGTATCGCGGCGGTCAACGGCCAGCACAGCGACCTGGCCAGTGAGCCAGGCCTGCACGCGGACCGCGCAGCAAGTACAAAACGAATTGTCTCTCGCCGTCTGCCCATCTCGCCTCCTCCTCGCCTGGCCGCGCGGTTTTTGAAAACGGCCTTTCGCGGGGTTTACTGGAAGCTGATGGTGACGGTCACGGTAATGGTCTGGCCGTCGCTGAAGGGGATCGCTGTAAACAATTTTCCGGTGAACGGCTGGATGTGAATATTGGTCTGAAGGCAATACGAAACAAGGACGCCGGTGTTCGCGCACGATGCCATATAGCTCTCAACGCCACCTATGCTGCCGGAAGCTACTGCGACTACGCTTCCCTGCAGGACAATCGAACCGCCGCTAACAGAAACGTTTAGAGAGTTTGTGCACGCCGCTGCAGGCTGGCCGACGCAGGAGAAGTTCGGGGCGTTCCCGAATGCCGAGCTGACGTCATTCGTAATGTTTACAGCCAGATCTGAAGGGGAAACTCCCCCCGTTTCGCCCAGAATGCATATGCTATCGGAGGAGCATGGTACGGGCAGTGCGATCGCGAATTCGCCGGCCACCGCGGTCCCCCCCAGAATCTGAGCGATGGTCGGTCCCCCTGTCGCTTGCTCAAGCGCGTTTTCAAATTCGTGGTGGCTGATCAGCTTGCCGTTGGGATTCTTCACATCAATGACCCAGTGGCCGTGCACCTTGATGCCGGTTTTCAGGCCGTTATCCGCGGATTCCGCTGCCTTGGTCTTCTGAGTCGTGGGCGCAGCGGCGGGCGTGGATTTCGACTGCTGGGATTGCGGTTGCGTCTGGCACATGCCTGCCGCGCCCAGCGCCGCGCTTACCGTGGCGCCGAGTGCAAACCTGAAGAACCGCTGACCGAAACTTGCATAAAACCGCGCAAGGACACTGTGGCGGATACCTGGCTTCATAGGACCTCCTCGATTGGCTGGCAGAAACTTTCCCCTCTAATCCATCTAGCGAAAACGGCCCCCGCAAACTGCCATCGCTGCCATGAAAATTTCTCAGCGCTCGAAGGCTGCCGCCATGCCAGGCCGCCCATGTCACTCTGCCGCCAGTCCTCGCCGGCATCGGCAGGCAATCTATAAGTCTTTGCGGCTCAACTGCTTTCAGAGGCTCTAATCCGGAGTGGTTTTCTCGAGATGCGGCGGGAAAAAGAGAGTAAAGTGTGGTAAGCTTTTGGCCAACAACGCCCCCGTTGTTCTCCTCCACCACATGGAAAATCCAGGGCTCTCACCGCGAACCGTCACCGAGCTGCTTCGAGCCTGGGGCGGCGGGGATCGGAGTGCGCTCGAAGAACTTACCCCCCTGGTGTACGACGAACTGCACCGCATTGCCCGCTACCAGATGTCCAGGGAAGGTCAAGAGCACACCCTGCAGACCACCGCGCTGATCCATGAGGTCTATCTGCGGCTGGTGGACTTTCAAAACGTCCATTGGCAGGATCGCGTCCATTTCTTTGCGGTGTCGGCGCAATTGATGCGGCGCATCCTGATCGACTTTGCCCGGTCGCGCAATCACTTGAAAAGAGGCGGTGGCGCCATTCACCTGTCGCTGGACGAGGCTCCGACCTTGGGCGCGCAACCCGATGCCGACCTGCTCGCTCTGGACGATGCCTTGACGGCGCTGGCTGCGCTGGATGAAAGAAAAAGCAAGGTGGTGGAACTGCGGTTCTTCGGAGGTCTGAGCGTGGACGAAACCGCGGAGGTCCTCCGGATTTCGTCCCACACCGTCATGCGCGACTGGAAGTTCGCCAAGGTTTGGCTGCTGCGGGAGCTGCGTGGAGAGATGTGCAGTGGACAGTGAGCGCTGGAACCGCGTCGAAGAACTGTTTCACCAGGCGCTGGAGCAGGACGAAAGCCGCCGGGCCGATTATCTGGAACGCCAGTGCGGAGATGACGCCGGCCTGCGCCGCGAGTTGGAATCGCTCCTGGCCTGCTCAAAAGAAGCGGAGCAGTTCATTGAGTCACCCGCACTTTTAGAGATGGGAAAACTGCTTGCCGATGAGACGCTCCTGGCCGAGAACGGCAGTGATCTTATCGGCAGAGAGGTCTCGCATTATCGCGTCACTGAAAAGCTTGCCAGCGGCGGCATGGGGTTCATTTATAAGGCTGAAGACAAGCGGCTGCACCGTTTTGTCGCGCTCAAGTTTCTGCCCCGGAATCTCGCTCGCGATCCGCAATGGCTCGCTCGTTTTCAACTCGAGGCGCAGGCAGCTTCCGCGCTCAACCATCCCAACATCTGCACCATCTACGACGTCGGTGAGCATAACAACCGCACTTTTATTGCGATGGAGTATCTGGAGGGACGCACCCTCAAAGATCTCATTGCCGATTCGCCCCTGACAATCGAGCAGATTCTCGACCTAGGTCTTCAGATTGCCGACGCGCTCGAAGCGGCACACCGCAATGGCATCGTTCACAGGGACCTCAAGCCGGCGAACGTCTTTGTTTCTGAGCGAGACCATGCCAAACTGCTGGATTTTGGAATCGCCAAGTTCAGCCGGCCGTTGGCGGCAGCGGCCGCCGGTGGCGCGACACTGGATTCGCCCGCTAACCAGCAGTTGACTAATAAAGGCGTCTCGTTGGGCACTGCGGCTTACATGTCGCCGGAGCAAGTTCGCGGAGACGAACTCGATGCCCGTACCGATCTGTTCAGCTTCGGAGTGGTGCTGTATGAGATGGCCACAGGCGACCGGCCGTTCAAAGGCAAAACCTCGGGCGCAATTGCGGCTGCGGTTCTACATGAAACGCCGGCTTCGCCCTCTTCGCTGAATCCCAGTCTCCCGCCGAAGCTGGCGGAGATCATCGATAAGGCACTTCAGAAGGACCGAACCCTTCGTTTTGGGCACGCGTCTGAAATGTACGTCGAGCTCAAAGATCTGAAACGCGAAATCGACACCGATGATCGAATCTCACCCCGACGCGCGCATCGATTTACAAAAAGAAGATCGATCGGGAGAGTTGCGCTTCCCGCCTTGCTCGCGATCGCGCTGGCCGGCGGCGCGCTGTTCTACCGGTTCCATGCAACCAGGTCTCTTCTGACCGAACGCGATACCGTGGTGCTTGCAGATCTTGAGAATCAGACCAGCGATCCAGTATTCGCAGATGCTCTGAAGCCGGCGCTTGAGGGCGAACTCCTGCAATCCCCATTTCTCAACGTGTTATCCGAGAATAAGGTCAGCCAGACTTTGCAGTTGATGGGACGCCCCGCCAACGCGCCTATTACGGTCGATGTAGGTCGCGAGATCTGCCAGCGCAACGGCAGCACAGCGCTGGTCACAAGTTCGATATCCAGCCTGGGGAAGCTCTATCTCATCCATCTGAGCGCCATCGCGTGCGGATCCGGTGATACGTTAGCTCAGGAAGAGCAGCAGGCTACCAATAAGGAAGAAGTACTCACTGCCTTGAGCCGTGCTGCTTCCAGTCTCCGCGCCAGGCTCGGAGAGTCGCTTCCTTCCTTGCAGAAGTTTGAAAGCCCTGTCGAGGCAACCACCACGTCTCTCGACGCTCTGAAAAGCTACAGCATGGGCATCAAAGTCGGGAACGAAAAGGGCCCTGTCGCCGCCTTGCCGTTCTTCCAGCGCGCAGTTCAGCTTGATCCGAACTTTGCTATGGCTTACAACGCGTTGGCTGTCGCGTACGCAAATCTCTATGAGTCATCACTTGCGATCGAGTACGCGGCCAAAGCCTACGCCCTATGCGACCGAGTTACTGAACGGGAGAAGATGCGCATTACCACAACCTATCTGCGCATGACCGGTCAAACGGAAAAGAACATCCGGGCCTATCAAACCTGGATCCTGAGCTACCCGCGCGATCCCATTCCTCATGTCAACCTGAGCGTCACCTACGCCGAAATTGGCCAGCACGAAAGAGCTCTCGCGGAGATTAGGGAAGCATTGCGACTTGATCCCGACATCCGCGCCTACGGGAATCTTGGATGGACATACCTGAATCTCAACCGGCTCGACGAAGCGGGCGCCAGTTTCAAGGAAGCTTTGGCGCGCAAGCAGGATACCGGAGATCTGCGCGTGCAAATGTACGCCCTGGCTTTTGTTCAAGGAGATAAGGCGAAAATGGCGGAGCAACTGGCGTGGGGCATTGGCCGTCCGGGCGATGAAGACCAGCTGCTCTCCACTCAATCGGACACTGAAGCTTATTTCGGAAGGCTGAGCAAAGCGCGGGAATTCTCGCGGCGGGCCGTCGATTCGGCGCTGCGCGCCAATTCCAGGGAAACTGCGGCAATCTGGCAGATCAATGCGGCATTGCGCGAGGCCGAACTGGGAAACTCAACGAAAGCGCGCCACGGAGTCGCCGCGGCTCTGGCGTTGTCACATGGCAAGGATGTGGAGATCTTCGCCGCCCTCACCATGGCCCGCATTGGCGACCCCGCTGCTGAAACAATTGTGAAGACGCTCGAAAAGAATTATCCAGACAACAGCCTTTTGAAGCTCTATTGGCTGCCGACAATCGCCGCTGCCATCGAGCTTCGACGTGGCAACCCAGGTGCTGCCATTGCACAGTTGCAAGTTGCCAGAGACTACGAACTGGGCATTGCGGGAACATTTATCAATTACTTGTATCCGGCGTATTTGAGAGGACAGGCATTTTTGAAGGCGGGAGACGGTAAAGCCGCCGTCGCGGAGTTTCAAAAGCTAATCGATCATCGCGGTATCGTCACGAACTTTGTAACCGGGTCTCTCGCTCAACTTCAAATTGCGCGAGCCTACAAGATGGCGGGCAATCGTGATGCGGCGAATGCGGCGTACAAAAGGTTCCTTAACTCTTGGAATGACGCAGATCCGGATATCACGGTGCTCAAAGAGGCAAAGCGGGAGTACACAAAACTGCAATCCGAAACTTCCAAATCTGGAGGGATCGTCGGGACAAACCAGGCGACGACTGCGATGGCCAACAACCCCATAACGCGGAACCTGAAGATATTCGACGACAATGTCGAATGGCCGCCAAACCAAGCAAAGGGCTTAATGCGTCTTAGGCAAAATATTCGAAATCTAACCTGTCTGGCCAAGCCGGCAAGCCTCCGCCGTATTCTTCATGTTGGATTCTCGCTATGCTCTGACAACCCAAAGTACTCATCCAGTGCAATTCGCGCAGTTCGGAGTGGATAGGGATCGGGAAACGCGCCGGCATCCAACAATCGGTGGACCCAGGAATGCGTATGCTGATCCGGCATCAGCATGCTCGAAGTGCGTTTTGGGGACCAATCGAAATTAGGTTCAAGCACTTGCCTGGTCGTCGTTGGGCACGGTGAGCCGCGAAATGTGCCGTGCGTTTAACGCCTTGCGAATAATCTCTCCTTCCGGGTGCTGGTAAACCATGGCGCTTCGTACGTCGCCGTGGCCCATTGCGTTCATGACAGCTTTCAGGTTTCCGGTCTTCGCCAGCACGAAGCTGCCGAAGTCGTGGCGCGCACAGTAGAGCACAAGTTCGTGGGGCAGTCCCGCGGCTTTCCGCGCCCGCACCCATTGCCGGTACACCATCCCTTCCCCAATGTGCTTTCCCTTATAACGCGACATCCATACCCAGCCCTCGCTCCGTCCCGCACAGCGCGCCTCGAGAATCTGCTTCACGCGACTGCTCATGGGGATGAAGCGGCGGCCGGCCTCCGTCTTGCTGTCCGGAGTAAAGATCATCCCGGCATCGAAATCCACGTTCTCCACTCGCATGCAGTAGAGTTCGCGGGCGTTGCGCAGTCCGGTGTCGCGCATCACCACAATGATGTCCATGAGCGGTTGCTCGGCCACCGATGAAAGCCTCCTTTCTGCATCATCGTTCAGGCAGAGCGACCGCCCGTGTTCCGTGAAAAGCGCAAAGTCGGGAACCTCACGGATCAGCTTGCCCTCCTTGGCCTTGGAATACATCCTCCGCAGCGTCCGCAAAGCGTTGTTGCCGTTCGAGGCCGATCCGGGAAAATTGAGCTTCTCGACCTCGTCCTTGGTGATCAGGTCCATGCGCATTCCGGCGATCTTTGTGTTCTCCAGCAGTCGCCAGCCATTTCGGTAATACCGGCGGGTGTCGGACTCGAGTCGCCCCGTTTCCACCCATCGCAGGAAATCATTCGCGTATTGCCTTAGCGTGGGCGGCTTCCGGTCAAGTGGGTCGCTGCCCTTGATTGCGGTGGCGAGCTTGAGAGAGGCAGCCTTCTGCGCTCTCGTCTCGTTGGTTTCCTTGGTCGACCCGCGATAGCGCTCGTCGCGCACCGTGAAGTCATACCAGTAATACTTTGACTTGCTCTTTCTGAACAGTTTCACGAGACACCTCCAAGCAGCCCGCACGGAAGCAACTCGTGTGTTCCGCCGAATGGATCCGAGCGGAACAACAACATGATATTTCAACTTGTATTCGATTCCAACCCAGTCAGTGAGCACACCTACGCAGTTTCAACACTCGAATGCTGCAGCGGAGGTTCAGTGTTGCCGGTCGCGTTGTCAATAATCGCGCCATTTAAATTAGAGCGAATCGGTTGCTGGGCGCAGCTTCGGCTGGAGCCCGAGCAGCCATAATTATTTACTGGATGACAAGTGTCCGAGACGGCGACTATTCGCTCACAAGGATGACCGCGCCGCGAAACGCGCTCAATGGCAATCCTGCACGTTCCGACGTATAAGGACCTTGGCAATGCGCGCGATAGCGTGCGGAGAAAATTCATTGATCTTTTCCCCTGATAAAACTTGCAGGGGTGCCGTCTTCTGGGTTAACGAAAATGATGTCGTTCGGGTCCCTCCTTGGTGTGTCAAATGAGAGAAACACCACCGGCTCCTCGATAATCCTGGGAAGAGCGTGAACAGTGCCGCGCTTGAAAAATAGAAGGTCCCCAGACGTAAACTCCGCGCCGTTCGAAGCGTCGCCCATCCAGAAGGTGCCCCTGCCCATAAGAACATAGAGATACTCGTCGCAGCCGGCGTGATAGTGAGGAGGCGTCCCACGATAAACGCGGAAAACTCGTGCGCTGGCGGCC
>DATJSB010000087.1:0-16515 GCA_035504315.1 Occallatibacter sp. | reverse complement strand
GAATAAGATCGAACACCGCATGTTTTCCTTCATCACGCAGAACTGGCGGGCAAGACCGCTGGTCAGCTATCAAACCATCATCCATTTGATTGCCAACACCAGGACCGCCACGGGGCTCAGGATCAAGGCCAAACTGACACAAAAGACCTACCCCACCGGAATCGAAATATCGGCAGAGGAAATGGCCAAGCTCAACCTGAACCCCGACGCCTTCCATGGCGATTGGAACTACTCTCTTCGGCCCCAATGACCGCTCGTTCGCACAGCTTATTTATGCGCGATCCCAAACGTCTTGTTGAAGGCCATTGAAATCAGGAGAGAATGGCGGCGTTCGATTGAGGGCTTGGCGCACATTGGCCTGCTCCTGTTAATCCTTGTGGCTTCCGGAGGCTTTGACAGCTATAACATCATCTACACCCGCTTTCAACGCTCTTCCTGAACGGAAAGAGATCGAGCCATTGCCGCCACGCATCAGGCGCTTCACTCCAGACACTGCAGGAAGCCGCAATCAGACCCAGACTTTGCGTTGAGTCATTCCCTGCTCTTTCGTCGGATCGATCACCGTATCGACCTGCAGTTTCTCTTTGTCAGATAGCGCCAAATGCGATTTATTCAAGAGCTACCTTGCCACATAATCCGGTAAGAATAGAAGATTTCGATGGATATCTTTAGCGAGGGCAGGTCCCACAACCCACCCTCGCTATGGACTGGATCGCCGCCCAAGCTGATGGCGCAGGTACCGGTTCCAGTACATGATGAGGCCGGTGATGCTCAGGACTGCGAGGCTCACGCCGAGAAGGCACCAGAGGATTTTGACCGGCAGACCCCACACCGTGCCGAAGTGCAGCGTGAACATCGACCAGAGAATCCAGTCTCCCAGCGTGACGTTGTCACCGTAGTGCCAGACGGTCAGGACGCGGGCGCTGGAGGTCTCGATGGTGACGAGATCGCGGTGGGCAAAGTTGCCGGGATCGCGCAGATCCATCTGGACAAATACTGTGGCTTCAGTGAGCGAGGGGTTGTAGATTGCGAATAGCCGTCCACGCGGTGAGGCATGCTGTGCTGCAGCGACGATGGCTCGAAGGGAAGCGGACGCTCCATTGTGCGGCGCGAGCGGCGGCATTGGCGGAGACAGCATCGCGCGTACCGGGAAGACAGCGTTGATGGCCCTTTCCAGAGGCCCGTACCAGGCAAAGTAAACACCGGAGATCGACCACCATGTGACGATCGCGATCGTCCATATGCCGATTGCGTGGTGCGCGTCGAAGTTTATGCGCCGCCAATGGCTGCGCAGGCTGATGCGAAGGCCGCGGCTCCAGTTCCTGATGCCCTGCCACCAGAGGAAAAGCCCCGTGACACAAAGGAGAAGCAGGATCGCGGCGCCGACGCCGTTCACCTGTTCGCCATGTTCGTTGCCGAGCAAAAGGTAAAGATGGAGGTCGTGCATCCAGTCCACCCACGTGCGCGGCTGCGGAAGGACCGCTCCGCTGACTGGATCGGCGATGAAGCCCAACTGCCGATGTTGAGTGTCGACTGCGCGAATCTGAAATGCAGGAACGGCCGGATAGGGAGTGACGAGAAGGCTTGCCGCACAGCCGGGACACGCCTGCGCGAAGCGGCGCATCACGTCGGGAATCGAGGCAGTCCGTGAAGGATCCCAGGCACTGAGGCCGCGCGGAAGCGTCGTGCCGGTAAGCTCGTTCTCAAAAACGAGAATGGAGCCACTGAGGGCGATGACGACCACGTAGAGCGAAAGCGCGATGCCGGCCCACAAATGAATCTGGAAGAGTGCCCGGCGCAGCCAAAGCTGGCGCGGACGGTGGACCAGATTGTGGAGGAACTCCATCGGCGCGGCGCTCACTGGCTGGTGTGGGCATCGTACCAGGCGAGAATGCGAGTGAGCGAGTCGGTCTGGTGCTCGCGCTCGGTGAAGATGTGCGGCTCCCGCGGGTATGTCACCATCTGCGCTTCTTTCCCCATGAAGCGGAGGCCATGGTAAAACTCCTGCCCCTGGGAGATCGGCACACGCACGTCGGCTTCGCCATGAAGCACGAGCACCGGCGTATGGCAGTGATCGAGATACCGCACAGGTGAGTGCTGATCGTAGACAGCTGGGTCGGCGGCCAGTGGTCCAAAATAGCCCTGTGAAAAGCTGGGAGAGATATCGGTCGTAGTGGCCATGCTGAAGAGATCGGTGACGCCGGCGCCCACCATTCCTGCCTTGAAGCGGTCGGTGTGGGTGACCGTCCAGGCGGTCATGAATCCGCCAAAGCTCCAGCCGCCGATTACCATGCGGTTTGGATCAGCGATGCCCTGCTCGATCAGGTAGTCCACGCCGGCCATGATGTCGGCGAAGTCGCCACCACCCCAGTCCTGGTAATTGGATTCTGTGAATGCCGGGCCCTGACCGTCCGATCCCCGAGGATTGGGTAGCAGCACCACATATCCATGAGAAGCGAGCAATATGGCATAGTTGTACCAGTTGCCGTTGAAGCCGACCGTCCAGGCTTCTTCAGGACCGCCGTGCACATGCACCACGGTCTTGTAACGCGTGCCGGGTGCATGGCCTGGCGGCAGGACGAGGACGCCATAGATAGTGCGATGGTCATTCGGATTCTTCCAGGAGATTTCGCGCTGGGTGCCGATGTTCCACTGCGCCACCTGAGGATTGGTATCGGTCACGGCCTGAGCGCTGCCGTTCTTCCAGATATAGACCTCAGTTGGCATGGCCGGAGTATCGCCCAGGAAGGCCAGGGTTTGTCCGTCGAGGCTGGCGTGGAAGTCCTCCTCGGTGTTGACCGAAATCCCGGACAGCGGTTTGACCGTAAAGGACGCGGCGTCGACCTCGACCGACTCGGTGTGCGCGTCGACATATTCGCCGACGATGAGGCGACCGCCGGGACCGGCCCATAACATGTGCGCGATGGTGCCGGGCAGTTTGTCTTCAAGGCGGATGATGCTGCCATCTGAGAGTTTCTCGACGCAGTGTTCGTCGGTGATGCCGCGCTGGGTAAAGCGTGAAAAGGCGATGTACGATCCATCGTGCGAGAAGGAGGGCGAGGCGTAGCCGGAGTGCTCCTCAATCGTGCGCGTGATCGCTCCGGTCTTTGTGTCGACGAGAACGACTTTCGAGACACGCCAGTAATCGTCGATGCGCGGCGTGGGCGAGACGCGAGCGACAATGAGCGAGCCATCCGGCGACCAGTCAATGGCATCGACATTCAGATCCTGCGTGGTAAGGAGCCGCGCCTCGTGGGATGAGAGATCGTAAATCCACAGGCGGTCGTAGTGGTAGTCCCGATCAATGAGATTCTGGTCGTTCTTTGCAGCTTTGCGCGCACTCTCTTCCGGCGTATCAGTATCGGTACGGATGAAGGCGATGGATTTGTCGTCGGGCGACCACTTGAATGAACGGATCCCACCGGGCATGTTGGTGAGCGGCTCAGCTTCCCCGCCGTTGAGAGCAATCCACCATAGCTGCATAGCGGGTTTGGCCGCAGTTGAATCGTCTTTCGCAGCCGTTTCGTTTTTTGGGGGGACAGTTACGTCTTTGCGATCGCTTCCGGGAGCGATGGAGAAGTGGAATGGCGAACTGCCGCTCTCCGCAAGAGGATTGGGACGATCGGAAAGGAAAGCGATATGGGTTCCGTCGGGCGACCAGTCCGGCGCGTTCTCGGCGGAAGCACTGTAGGCAAAGGGCCGCGCCGTTCCGAGCCGGCCGGTGGCGGCGAGCCAGATGTGAGCGTCACGATGTTTCCCAGCGGCCACTGGCGTATCGACGGCGTAGACAACGAGGGTACCGTCCGGAGAAATGCGCGGGGCCTCAACGCGCCTGAGGTTGGCAACGTCGGAAGGCTGGATCGTCGTCTTCTGCGCGGCCGACCCGAGCGGAACTATCGCCGCGCACCATAAGGCAAGGAAGCAGGACGCACAGCGTCTGAGAGCAATGGGCCGCAAAAGAAAATACTGGCAATGGCGCTGCTCGGTCATCGGAGCGTCTCCGGCATGTGAAGTTGCCAAACAAGAAATTCGAGTTCGTTTGCGGATTGTTCCGTCTCCGCGTCGGCCGAGAGCGTTCCGGAATGACCGGATTTCGTGTCATACAACAACAACACAGGCTTGCCCGAGCTGGTGGCATTCTGCAGCATTGCCGTCATCTTGCGCGCATGCGATGGATCCACCCGCGTGTCTCCATCGCCGCTGACAAAAAGGACTGCCGGATAAGCCGTGCCCTTCACGACATGTTGATAGGGCGAATAGGCATTGAGCGTGCGGAACTGGTCGGGATTGCTCACCGAGCCGTATTCGCTTACCCACCAGCGCGCGATTGAGAATCGCTCGTACCGGATCATATCAATAAGCGGGTAGCGTCCAATCACTGCTCCAAAAAGCTCCGGATGCTGTGTGAGGGACGCGGTGACTAGAAGTCCCCCATTACTCAGGCCCTGAATGGCAAGGCGGCTCGGACGGGTGTAGTTGTTCGCGATCAGCCAGCGTGCCGCGTTCGCGAAATCGTCGAAGCAGTTTTGTTTCTGCTCGAGTTCCCCGGCCCGGTGCCAGCCTTCGCCAAATTCGTCGCCGCCGCGAATGTTGGCGACTGCATAGACGCCGCCGCGTTCGAGCCACACGCCCTCTTCCGCGGAAAACGTCGGGAGCTGAGCCCAGTTAAACCCGCCATAGCCATAGAGCAGAATCGGCAGATTACCGTCCGGTTTCACATCGCGCCGGTGGGCGAGGAACATCGGTACACGAGCGCCCCCGGTTGACGCATACCAAACCTGCTCGACCACCACGTCGTGCAAGCTGGCCGGGACAGCGGGAGCAGAAATCGCGTGACTCCCGGCGGGAGTCCAGGAATAGAAACTCGTGGGCGTTTCAAACGACGAGTAAGAGAAGCAGAGAGTGGAAGAATCCGGATCGGCATCGACCGTCGCGACGGATCCCGGACCAGGCAGTGGAATCGCCGGCCCGGGTTGCCCCTCGAGCGAATAAACCTCGAGCTCAGAGTGGGCATTCCGAATTGCATTGAGGATGAGGCGATTACGGGTGAGCGCGATGCTCTCCACGGTGGCATCGGACGACTCGGGCACGACCAGCTTCCAGTGCGATTGCTCAGGACTGTCGAGATTGGCCGCGAAGACACAGCCTCGGTCTGCTTTCCAGTTCGTCTCGACGTATAAGGTGTGGCCCATGATCGAGCCATTGAACCTGGCATCGATCCCTTCGACAACCGCGCGGAACGGGGCAGGTGAGCGGAGATCTTTCAGATAGAGGTCGGTGGCGCCCGATGCGCCGTGCAGCACTGTCACCAGAAGATAACGGCCGTCAGGAGACAGACTCGCGGCGAGCAGGTGGGTTGCGTCCAGCTTTTCACCGAAGAGAACTGTATCTTCGTCATGCGGATGACCGAAGATATGGCGGCAAAGGCGCGGCCCGACGTCTTCAAACTTCACGTAATATACCGCCGAATTATCAGGCGCAATCGGCAGCGACCAGTAGAGATAGCGGGCTTCCGGCAGAGTGTCCGATTCAAGGTCGCGGCCGGTTTCGAGATCGCGGAAGTGGATGCTGAGTTGATCTCGCCCACCGCGCCGTACCCCATAAGCAAGCAGTTGTCCGTCTGCGGAGACATTCAGAAGCTCCACAGTTGTTGAAGGATCGCTGCTCACGGTTGCGGGATCGATGACCAGCCGATCTTCGCCATCTGTGCCCTCGCGAAAATAAATACTGACGTTCTGCTGCCCGGCTGGCTTCTTTTCAATATAGAAATGCCCTTGGCGGCAGAGCACACGATGGGGTTCTTCGAGATTCACCAGCTCCCGAACTTGCCTGCGCAGCGAGGCCATCCCTGGGCGGGAAGATAGAAGCATCGCCGTATATTGCTGCTGACCGGCGATCCACGCGCGCGTGGCTGGGCCGGCGCCGTCTTCCAGCCATTGATAGGGATCGGAAATGGTGACCCCATACAAATTCGTCGTCACGTTGATGGTTCGCGTGGGCGGCGGAGCAAGGCTTTGCGCGGTCACCAGGGTCGCAAATGCCAGGACACTTATGAATCCTGCACACGTCCTGTAAATCACCGGCTGAAAACCTTTCATAGCGTCTCCCAGGTACCCTAAGTGGGGAGAGGAAGTTTGGCCTCTCCCCGTAGCGGACAGGTTGGCTAGAACCGCAGCTTGAGCGCGAACTGCAGCGAGCGCGGCGCGCCGATCTGGTAAAGGCTGCTGAAACCTCCGTCGGCGCCTCCGCCGCCGAGGCTGGAAGCGAGGTCTTCGGACGAGATGCCGAAGTAGGTATTGGGGGCTCCATAGCTGGTGAGAATGTTGCGGCCGTCGTTGACTCCGACGTCGCCAAACAGCGGATGGTTGAAGACGTTGAATGCTTCGGCGCGGAAGAGCATGTCGACGTTATCGTGGATGGGGAAATCGCGGCGGAGCGCGATGTCTTCCTGCCAGACATCGAAGCCACGGAAGACGTTGCGGCCTATATTGCCCTGGGTGAAACTGCTGGCCGGTGTGCTGAAGTGGGCGACGTTAAATGCTTTGCCACCCGGGCAATTCATGTTGCTGTTGAGAGCCCTGCACGCGGCTCCGGTGATATACAGAGGCGTACCGGGGACCAGGTTGGGCCTCTGGTTGGCCGCGGTTTCGTTCCATTCCAGGCCGAACGCGAAGACGCCGGTGGTGATGGTGAGAGGCGCGGCGCTGTTGGAGCGGAACAAGCTGTCGACGGCCCAGCCATTGCTCACGTAGTGCAGAAAAGAGTTGCTCTCGTGAGTGGAGGGCAATTCGTACGTAAGGGCGGCGTTGAATGAGTTGCGGATATCGTAGTCCGAGTCGCCGTAGTCGAGACTTGGGTTGTAAATGGTGTGGTAGGGGATGGGCAGGGCGACGCTCGAGCCGTTATCGAGCCCGTGCGACCATGTGTAGCTTGCGAAAAACTGGAGGTCATGCCACGGGTTCTGTTTGAACTGGACCTGGAGCGCATCGTAGTTGGAGTAATCATTGTTGGTGATCACGTCGAGATAACCGAAGTCGGGGTTGACCCCCATGGCGGGCTGCAGCATTTCATTGCGCAGAAGGTCACTGCCATGATTGCCCACATAGGTCATCTGCAAACTGCGGCCGATCCCCATGTTCTGCTGCAGCGAAAGGTTCCACTGGTACACCCGGGGGTCAAGCAGGTTGGGGTCGAATGCGAAGACGAAGGTATACGGCGGGTTCAAGGTGAAGGGGATGGGAGCCGCAGTGGCCTGGCTGAGGGGGTAGGCTCCGGCACTGCCGTAGAGATACTCGGAACGGCCATATGGGAAGCCGAGCGTCCCCTGTGCGCCTTGCTGGTCGCCGAGGCCATAGAAGACGCCGCCGCCGCCGTGCAGGACGGTTTCAGCACCCGCAGCCTGGTGGATGACATAGGAAATACCCACGCGGGGAGCGAAGTTCGTCTTGCTCGCACTCCACAGCGGCGTGCCCTTGGGAGCGATCGTCACGGTGGCGATATCGCTGAGGCCGGTCACCGTGTAGAAGGGATGGCCACTGGCTTCAGAGGGCGGCGGATCGTAGTCCCAGCGCAGCCCGTAGTTGATCGTGAGGCGGGGCTTGACTTGCCAGGAATCCTGAGCAAAGAACGATACATCGTTGAAGACGGGCTTCAGTTCCGAGGTGTCGTATGTGTCCACGCCTGCGTAGCCGTTGGTCGGTATCTGCGTGGTTGCCAGCTCCTGAACGCTGTCGAAGTCATAGGAGATATCCCATGGGCGATAGCCATTGGTTGGGGTGAGGTGACGAATGTCTGCCCCGAATTTGAAGGTGTGCTTGCCCTTTGTCCAGCCGAGCGTGTCGATGTAATTGAGCTGGCGCTGATGGTTGGTTGCGTCGTTGCCTACGTAATAGTCCGTGGTGTCGTCATTGAAGAACAGCGCGAAAACCGACGTACTGACGGTGTAGGTGGGATCGGACTGGAAGAGATAGCTGCTGGTGGGAATGGTGGATCCGCCAGATGCAATCGGCTCTACCGTGGTGGCGCCCTTTGAGTGGCTGATGTTAAAGCGGAAGTCGTCGACCAGGGTTGGACTTAAGATGTACGTGGCTCCCGCGGTAATCGTGTTGACATTGGCAATGGTGCTGCTGAGACTTGAGACCGCGTAGAAGTCGAAGGCTCCGTGCTGCTCGCCATTGGAGGGGGCGTCATCGCCGCGGATAAACAGAGTGAGCTTTGGACTGACGGTGTAATCGAGACGAAGGCTGGTCGCGTTGAGTGTGGATGGATTGGAGAAGCCGGCGAAGAACTCGCCGGTCCATTGGCCGGGCAGATCCTGGCCAGCGGATGGAAGCGGGTACGCGGCAAGCAAGGGTTCAGCGATTGCGGCCGCCTGACCGCGAGCATATGTGGTGGGGACGATATTAATTTTGGACTCCGGCACGCGCAGGCGAAGCCCTTCATAGGAAACGAAGAAGAAGGCCTTGTCGCGCAGGATGGGACCGCCGACTACGCCTCCGAAGTCGTTCTGTTTCTCTGCCAGGCGCGGCAGGCCTTCGTTGTTGTTGTACCAGGTGTTGGCATCGAAGATATCGTTGCGAAGATACTCAAATGCGGTTCCATGGAACTTGTTGGTTCCGCTGCGGGTGATGATGGAGAGTTGCGCGCCCGGCGTCCGGCCGTACTCGGCATCGAAAGAGTTGGTTTGGATCTTGTACTCCTGCATGTCGTCGATGGACACCAAATTGTTGTAACCGCCATTGTTGCTGGTCGCCTGCTCCGCGCCCGCGCCTGCCGCGCCCAGATAGACATTGCTGCCCTGGGTAATGCCGACGTTGGCGCTGACGCCGTCGATGGAGAAGTAATTCGCGTCGGTGCGCTGGCCGTCGATGCTGAACTGGCCTGCGTTCGTGTAGTAAGTCTTGGCGGTGACGTTGCCCGGTGTGAGCGCGATTAAAGCCTGGAAGCTCCGGCCGCTGAGAGGCATATTCTCAACGAAATGACGGTCGATTGTGGTTGTCACCGCCGAGGAAGTATCGATCTCCCCGTTTTCAGCATTCACTGTCACGGTTTGACTGGAGGAGCCCACGGTGAGACGAATGTTCTCCGCCAGAGTGTCCTGGGTGTGCAATTCGAGATCGGAAATCTGGCTGTCCTGAAATCCCGAGGCTGCGACGACGATTTTGTAGTGACTGGGCCGCAGACTTGAAAAGGAGTATTCGCCGCCCGGCCCGGTCTTGGCGGTGTGCACAACGTTGGTGCCGAGGTCAGTAACGGTGATGGTAGCGCCTGTGATGACCGCGCCGGACGAGTCCGTGACGTGGCCGGTGATGCTGCCGGTTTCGTTCTGCGCCGCGAGCGGCATAGACGATATTGCAACCAGCAGCGCCAAACTACAAATTAAGGAAAAGTGGCGTCGTGTCATACAAGACCTCCGGAATGGGGATGGTATTAAACTGCCTGATTCTGTTTCGGCGAACTTGGCCCCTGCGCAGTGGACGGGAAGCGACATGGCCCGTCCGGCGCCGTCCTATTGCTGCCGCGAACTATTGAGCCTGCGGATCAAAGCTGCGAGCTCTCGATCCTGCGGTGAACTTTGCCTCTCGAGGACCCCGGCCACTGCGAGAGCATCGGGCAGCGGCTCGTCCTGCCCCAGCTTGAATTTGGATTCGATAGTGGAGACTCGAATCCGGAATCCGGCGATCGCAGAGAACCGGCGTACAATCTCGCTGCGCGGAATTTCGCTGGTGCGCCATCCGCCGGGATAGTGCGATTCCATCCGCCGGGTGAGCTCCTCAAGTGATTCGTCCAACTCCGCTTCGGTCTGCATCCCCAGGGTTCCGGTGCAGTGCACGGCGGTGTAGTAGTACGTCGAGGGCATGTCGCGTTTGGGATACCAGCTGGCAGTTACGTAGCTCCACGGCCCCTCGAAAATCGCAAGCACCTTTGCACCGTCAGCCCTGGAGGCAAGACTGCGATAGTGCTCGTTGCCGCGCGCGATGTGACCGAACAGCACGATTTCCTCCGACGTGCGGTCGAGCAGCAGCGGCAGATTGGTGGCAAAGGGCACTTGCGTCCCATTGCTCACCAGCAGCGCCCAGGGATTCTGCTCGATGAGATCGAGCGCATCCTGCGGGGAATCGGGTTGCCAGCATGGCCGAACAAACACGAAGGGTGCACCTCAAAAGAGCGTTGTGATCGGTCTCGAATCTTCGATCGGTCTTGCGAAATGCTTGCCAGGCGAAGGCGAATAGTGCCCTTTTCAGAGAAGCTAAGGCCGGACGATTTCGCCGCCGACTGCAGTGAGCACAACTTTTGTGTTCTCGATTTCAACGGGATCGATGTGAAAGATGTCCTGCGAGAGCACATCGAAGTCGGCTAACTTGCCCGGCGCAATGGAACCCTTGATGTCATCCTGACTCTCGGCGTAGGCCGAGCCGACAGTGTAGGCGTGCACCGCCTGGGCTACCGTGATCTTTTGTTCAGGTATCCAGCCGTTGGGATTCTTCCCGTCGAGCGTGCGGCGGGTCACAGCGGCATAGACTGTTGCCATCGGATCCATTGGCGCAACAAACCAGTCGGTGCCGAAGGCCAGAGTCGCGCCCGAATCCAGCAGCGACTTGAACGCGTAGGTAGTCTCCGCACGCTTGTGGCCGATGCGATGCTCAGCCCAGCGGCCGTCGTCGATGCAGTGATAAGGCTGCACCGAAGCAATCACATGGAGCTCGGCGAAACGCGGGATGTCCTCAGGACGCAGATGTTGGGCGTGCTCAATGCGCAAACGGCGATCAGCCGGGCCATCCTCCTGCTCGAGACGCTGGTAGAGATCGAGGATGGTTTTGTTCGCGCGGTCGCCGATGGCATGGACCGTAACATGAAGGTTGGCGCGGTCGGCGGCACGAAGGTTCTGGTAAAACTGTTCGGTGTTTGCAAGGTCTGCGGTTGGCAGACCGTAGTTGCCGGGCGCATCCGTGTAGGGCTCAAAAAACCAGGCGGTTCCGGAGCCCAGCGACCCGTCTGCGAAGGCTTTGAGCGAGCCAATGACCAGCGTGTTGTTGCCGAAGTTGGTCATTATCCCGAGGCTGGCGAGGCGCCGGTAATGGTCAAGCGGAAAGCGTGCCGACACGCGCACCTTCCATTTCCCTTCGGCAATAAGGCGCTGATATCCGCGAACGATAAGCGCCTGCATGTCCGCTGCTTTAGAGCCCGTGAAACCCATATCCTGTACGCTCGTGACGCCGTTATCGAGCGCGTACTTCTGCGCCGCGAGCAGCGCCTCATCCACCTGGGCATCGGTGGGTGGCGGAATCACGCGCTCGACTAGATCTTTCGCTGCGTCTTTGAAGATGCCTGTGGGATTTCCGTCTTTGTCGCGCACGATCACTCCGCCGGGAACGTCGGGCGTGTCTTTCGTGATGCCGGCCAGCTTCATCGCCAAAGCGTTGGCCAGCGTCATGTGACCGTCAGATCGGTTTACCCAGACCGGATTGTTGGGAGTCACAGCGTCGATCCACTCGTGAGTAGGCAGTTCCACGGGAGTCCACTTTTCTTCATCCCAATTCCCGTCGACGATCCACTCTCCGGCGGGCCGCGTCCGCGCGTAGGCCGCTATTCGGCTGGTAAATTCCTCGCGGCTGGCCGCGTCGCGCAGGTCCACGCTGGTGAGACTCTGCCCGCCCCAGAAGAAATGCACATGCGCATCGTTAAAGCCGGGAACAACGCGTTGCCTATGGGCATCGATGGTGCGAGTATGCGGCCCGATAAGTTTTTCAATTTCCTGGTCGGCGCCCACCGCAAGAATTCGATCTCCAGAAACGGCGATGGCCTCGGCTTCCGGCTGCTGCGGATTTTCTGTCCAGACCTTGCCGTGGAGCAGCACGAGATCCGCCTGCCCATAAACCGGGAGCAGTGCGGCGCCAAATAAGAGCATCGAAGCCATCTTCAGCATGGAGATTCCGAACGCACTTGTTGGTGTTGTGGAAGTCGAAGCGAATGCTCTATCGCTGCCTGCACGAAGAGCAGCTGCAAATGCGATCAAACTCTGTCCCTGGTTTGTTTAAGGTAGTATGAAAACCTGGATTACGTAAAGTGCCAGAAACAACAAGAGTGATGGTGCCAGAGGATGAAAGCGCAGGGAAATCTGATTCTTAACCGAGGCGTCGATCGCTCGATGCAGGCGCAGCTGAGCGGCCAGCTCAGGAGGATGATCCAGACGGGTGAACTTCAGGCCGGGGAACGGCTGCCGTCGACGCGGGAACTGGCTCATGCGCTTTTGGTCTCGCGCAATACCGTCGTGGCGGCATACGAAATGCTGCTGGGCGAGGGCTATGTTGAGACGGAGCTGCGCCGCGGGTTCACCGTGAACAAAGCTGCCAAGGCCTTTCGCGCGATGCCGCTGCGGCCACGGGAGCGACGGGAGCCCGAGCGCACGCCTTCACTGCCGGCCATGCCCGTCCCCTTTCGTCCAACGCAACCGGATGTCAATCTTTTTCCGCTGCAGATCTGGAATCGGCACCGTACCCGCGTACTTCGGAGAGGTGCCAGTTTGCTGCAGTATCAGTCGCGGTTTCCGGTAGGGCTCGACGAGTTGCGGTCGAGCGTAGCGGACTATCTGCGCGACAGCCGCGGCGTGCGCTGTGCATGGAACCAGGTGGCCATCACCAATGGCTCGCAGCAAGGGCTGTTCCTGCTCGCCCATCTGTTGCTGCGCCCGGGAGATCGCGTGATTGTCGAAGATCCTGGCTACCCCGGTGCGCGTAACGCATGGAGTCACGCGGGCGCGACCATCGTACCCGCTCCTGTGGACGAAGAAGGCATCTGCCTGCCCGAGGGCGAGATGCCGAATGCAGCGGTCATTTATGTGACGCCTTCTCATCAGTTCCCACTGGGGGCGTGCATGTCGCTAGGACGCAGACTCTCATTGCTTCAGGCGGCACGCGCGGCCGGCACATGGATCGTGGAGGATGACTACGACGCGGAATTCCGCTATACGAGCCTGCCCCAGCCCAGTCTGCAAAGTCTCGACGAACACGGTCGCGTGATCTATGTCGGATCGTTTAGCAAGACGCTCTGCCCGGGTCTCCGCCTCGGATATGTGGTTCTGCCGCCGGCCCTGGTGGAACCGTTCGCTGCGCTCAAGTCAACGGTCGATGACTACAGTCCACTCGTCGATCAAGCCACTCTGGCCGCTTTTCTCGATAGCGGCGGCTTTTATGCGCATCTGCGGCGCTGCCGGCGGCGCTACGCGGAAAGGCAGGCCTATTTCCTCAAGCAGATCGAGCGCCGCAAGCTGCCGCTGAAATTTCCAGTAACCGGACGCGGCATGAATCTGGCCGGCATGCTGCCAGAGCACTTGAACGACGAAAGAATTAGCAGGCGGCTGCAAGCAGCCGGGCTGGATATTCCGCCGCTCTCGCGTTACGCCATGCGGCCCGTACGGCCTGGGCTGCTATTCGGACTGGCGGCGTTTGACATTAAGCAGATCCGAGAGGGCGTAGGGAGTATGGCACGGGTCTTTGCGGCGATTTCCCAATGATCTCGCTGCAGACAGCATGGGAAAGGCACTCCTGCGTGCCATTGTGCTTGTGCCTCGCCAAAGATTCATCCGCCCCTTGTTTTGTATGGTACAACCCACTTATGCTGGGCATGCTGAGCGCCGTTTTCGTTAAGGGAACGACGCGTTACAAGGTTTTCACAATCCC
This sequence comes from Occallatibacter sp., assembly GCA_035504315.1. GTDB lineage: Bacteria > Acidobacteriota > Terriglobia > Terriglobales > Acidobacteriaceae > Telmatobacter. Next base: position 2,836 of record DATJSB010000087.1, on the reverse strand, counting down.
GCAGCAACTCTGATTTTGCCGTAAGTCCATGGGGCGCAGATCCGGAGTCCCCACAGAAGCGACCAGCTGCCTGGCCAAAACTGGCCCGAAGGGCGTAGAACATGAGTTGAACTGATCGCGCAAATCATAGTTGTCAAACCGATTATCTGTTGATCAAAGTTTGATCCATAAATGATGGCGTGTGCATTGCGCCCCGTCTGCGCATCCGGCTCAGATGTTGCCAAACTGATTCCCGATTTCCCGGACGAGGTAGACCAATGCACATGCTTCTCCTCCCGAGATTTCTCAGAAATCTCCGCCTCTCTCAACTCCTGCTGATCGTCACCCTTTTCCTTCCGGCTCTCCAGTTCGCTTCGGCTCAATCCGATCCGCCCATTCCCAGCGGCGACATCCGCATCCACTACTTTCGACTTGACGGCAACTACAGCGGCTGGACGGTCTATGCCTTTGACAACACGACGGAAAACACGGGCAACTATGGTGGCGGCCCCGTTCAGGTGACTGGAACCGATAATTATGGCGCATACTTCGACGTCGGCGTGACCACCGGGGCACAGGAAGTTGGAATCATCATTCACAATCCGACCGCAGCCGGCGGCGACCAGAAGGATACTCCCAACAACCTGTTTGTCGATCCTGCCACGCAGGGCTTCGAGTATTGGGCATATTCCGGCATAGCATGCCTTTATACATCCGCGCCCAACTTGAGTAATCCCACGGCGATTCTGCCCGGCTACGTGCGCGTCCACTATCACCGGACCGACGGCAACTATAACGGCTGGACGATTTACGCCTTCTATGACACGACTGAGTATACCGGCGACTACAACAGCGGGCTGGTGCCGGTGACGAACTCCGACGCATATGGGGTTTATTTCGACGTATCGGTTGTCCCGAATGCGCAGAATCTCGGGCTCATCATTCACAATCCCTCCGCGCCGGGCGGCGACCAGAAGGACCCTGGCCCAAATGAGTTTGTCGATCCTTCCACTGAAGGCTTCGAGTACTGGGGCTACACCGGGATCGGCAAGCTCTACAAGAGCCAGCCGAGCCTGACCAATCCCAATGCGCTGTTGCCTGGCTACGCTCGCATTCATTACTACCGGCCCGACGGGAACTATTCAAACTGGTCGGTCTATGCATTCGAGGACACGGCGGAGTATACGGGCGACTACAACGACGGCCTGACTTTTGTGACGAGCTATGACTCCTACGGCGCGTACTTCGACATCAGCCTGATTCCAAGTGCACAGAACCTCGGGTTTATCATTCACAACACCTCGACTGGAGCAAAGGACCCGGGACCGAATATGTATCTGGATGTTGCCGCCTATCTCCAGGCCTGGGCGATTTCAGGCAACGCCACGGTCTTTACTACCACACCCACTCCTACCCAGATCCTGGATAGTCTGCTCGGCATAGAGCAGGCGTACTGGCTCGATCGGCAACGAATAGCCATCCTGCCGCAGTTTGCGCAGTCCGGCGATACCTATGCCATCAGTTCCAGCCTCACCGGCGCCCTCTCGGTCACCACCACGGGGATCACCGGCGGAACGAGTATTCCGCTCACGGTGGGGGGAAGCCTGACCGCTGAGGAATTGTACCGCTACCCGCAGCTTAGCGGTTACACCGTCCTTCAGTTGCCGGCGAATACACAGGTCTCAAGCCTGCAGAGCTTCCTTGAAGGAGAACTCGCCTTTTCGGCAGTGAATTCCAGTGGCTCGCTGACTTATGCGACCGGCATTCAGGAAGCGGGCGTACTCGACGATCTCTATTACTATCCGGGCAAGCTCGGTGTCGTCTTTCATCATGCCGATGACCGCGATTGGCACGACTGGCCTGACGACGAAAACTGCGACGTGAAACTGAAGCTGTGGGCTCCCACCGCGCAGAGCGTCTCGCTTCAGCTTTTCGACCAGGAATCCGATACGACGCCCTCCGCTGTTGTGCCGATGCACGAACACAATGGCGTGTGGGTGGCAGACGGGGATTCCAGTTGGAAGAATAAGTACTATCTCTACAGCGTGCGGGTTTGGGTTCCGTCCGACGGCGCGGTAGACACCAATGTGACCAGCGACCCGTATTCCATCGACATCGCATTGAACGGAACCAAGAGCAGGATCACCGACCTCGACTCCGATGAAACCAAGCCCATGGGCTGGGATGAGGATACTTCACCACCGTTGCGCAGTTTCAGCGATATGAGCTTGTATGAGCTTCATATTCGCGACTTCAGCATCAACGACCCCACCGTTCCATCGGCTCATCGCGGTATGTATGAAGCCTTCGACGACCAGAACTCCGACGGCATGAAGCATCTTCGCTCTCTGGCCGCAAGTGGCCTCAAGGCCGTGCACATCCTGCCCTCGTTCCACTTTGCCAGCGTGAATGAAGACAAATCGACATGGATCATTCCTACCGGCCTGGCGCAGTATCCGCCGGATGGCACGCAACAGCAGGCAGCCGTCACGGCAAGCCAGACGAGCCCCGCCTATAACTGGGGCTACGATCCGGTGCATTACATGACTCCCGAGGGCAGTTACGCTATCAACCCCGATCACCGCGTACGTGAATACCGGACGATGGTAGACGGACTGCACAAGGCCGGGTTGCGAGTCGTGCAGGACGTTGTGTTCAATCACACCAACGCCAGCGGCGAAGGTCCTAACTCCAATCTGGATGAGGTGGTGCCAAATTACTATCATCGCCTCGACGCAAATGGCAACCTCGAGACCGGCTCCTGCTGCGCGGACACGGCAGCCGAACACAAGATGATGGAAAAGCTGATCATCGACACCCTCGTTCTCAATGCGCGGGAGTACAAGATCGACGGCTT
>DATJSB010000086.1:0-2989 GCA_035504315.1 Occallatibacter sp. | reverse complement strand
CGCCATCGCCCCCGGTCATACAGAGACCGAAGGCAATGCAGCCGCAGGGACCTTTATGGATGACGCCGGCGCCGTTCTGCTGGGTAGACGCCCCTCGGCCGCCTCGGTCGCGTTCGCGGATATCGCGCCGCAGGCAGTGTTCCCGGCGTCAGACGAATCAGCCTGGATCACGGGAGAAGTCATCCGTGCCGCAGGTGGTCTCATTGTAGCCACCCGAGTTCGAATATGCTGATGTCACATTCAGGGTCTATGATCAGAAAATGCGCCATGCGAAATGACCACTCGAGCCTACAAGCAAGCGGACGGTTCGTGCTTGCGGCTACCATTCTTGGATCGAGCATGGCGTTCATCGACGGAACCGTCGTTAATGTCGCTCTTCCCGCACTGCAAAATGCTTTGCACGCCACTATTGCAGACGTGCAGTGGGTTGTGGAGTCCTATGCTTTGATGTTGGCGGCGCTCTTGCTTGTGGGCGGCTCTCTTGGAGATATCTTCGGCCGCCGCAAGGTGTACATTTCTGGCGTCGCCGTGTTCGCAGCTGCCTCCGCCTGGTGTGGCCTGGCCCGAAGTATTGACATGCTGATCTGGGCTCGCTCGGTTCAAGGCATAGGAGCAGCCTTGCTGGTACCGGGAAGTCTCGCACTGATCACGGCTTCCTTTCCTGAAGAAACGAGAGGACAGGCGATTGGCACATGGTCGGGATTTACCGCAATGACGGCGGCCATCGGCCCTGTCATCGGCGGTTGGCTGATCGAGCACGCCACCTGGCGCTGGGTCTTCTTCCTGAATCTCCCGCTTGCTCTGGCGGTCATCCTGCTCTCCGCCAAGGTACCCGAGAGCCGTAACCAGAATGCCTCACATCATCTTGACTGGCCGGGTGCCCTTCTGGTGACGCTGGGACTTGGTGGCGTCACCTACGCGCTGATTGAGTGGCCCACTCGTGCTCGCCACGGTGGCCACACCATTGCCGCTGCGGCAGTTCTGGGCGTGATCGCTTTGGCCGGATTCTTTGCCGTGGAGCATTGGTCTCATGCGCCGATGGTTTCGCTTAATCTGTTTCGCTCGCGAAACTTTGCCGGCGCGAATCTACTGACACTGTTTCTGTATGCATCCCTCGGCGGATTGATGTTCTTTTTTCCGATGGACCTGATCCAGATCCAACACTACACAGCTACTGAGGCAGGCGCGGCGTTTCTTCCTTTTATAGCCATCATGTTTGGACTATCGCGCTGGGCAGGTGGTCTGGTGGCGCACTATGGATCACGAATCCCGCTCACGTTCGGCCCTCTCATCGCTGCCTGCGGCATCGCGCTCTTCGCAATCGTGCCGCCGTCTGGGAGCTACTGGACCAGCTTCTTCCCGGCAATCGTGGTAATGGGTCTGGGCATGACGATCAGTGTCGCTCCCTTGACCACGACCGTGATGAACGCTGTACCTCAATCCGAGTCAGGACTTGCCTCCGGAATCAATAACGCAGTTTCCCGTTTGGCTGCGTTGCTTGCAGTTGCAGTTTTCGGTGCGGTGCTGGTCACGGTTTTCAACCGCTCGCTGGATCGATCCCTAAATCTGCTAGCCTTGGGCCCCGACGTCCGCGCTCAGATTGATGCTGCCCGGCCTCAACTCGCCGCCGCTCACAATCCGAATCTCATGGTTCAGCGTGCGATTAGCGAATCATTCCTCCGAGGCTATCGCGCTGTGATCTGGATGGCCACCGGGCTTGCAACTTTGAGCGCTATCACCGCGTGGCTGCTCATTGAGTGCGGCGCACATATCTCTGCAAAACAGAATTAGTACCGATAAAACGCGCTTGTAGGAAGTAATCTTCGCACGTCGTATTAATCCTGGGGAAATTGCGACAACCGAAAAGTTAGGCGTAGCGCCTGACGTGGTGACCGGATCGGTAACGTGAGGGTGCTCGCCACACCTCCTCTTCGTTTTTCATTTCTTGTTTTTCCCTTCATTCCGCTTACCTCGGAGGACTTCCATGCCAGAACTGTCCACGATCTACGACTATATGAGAAGTCACGCAGCGCTTTTGGGAGAGCGCATTCTCGAGGAGTATCCAGCGCTGCACCAATTCGACGATGCAGTTTCCCAGCGGATTGAAGGACTGCTGCGAACGCCTTTCCCTGCACAGACCATCGCCATTATGGGAGTCGCCAAACGCTGGCAGCAGGCCCGAACGGCCATGGTGGTCGCGGAATGTGGTACTGGCAAGACACTGATCTCGCTGGGAGCGATGCATGTCCACCACCAAAGGAGTCCGTTCACGGCCTTGGCAATGGTTCCACCCCACCTGGTCGAAAAGTGGGCGCGGGAAGCGTTTCTGACATTGCCCGGCTTACGCGTGTTCCTGATCGATGATTTACGGAATGGCGGTGACGAGAACAAAGCTCACGGAATGAACGAAGTGCGGTTGCGGCAGAGCCGCATCGTACGTGAAGGGTTGCAAACAACCTTGAGCGAGTTACGGCTACGCAAGGATTCGGCGAGTTCCCGGAAACGCTGGCTATCGCTCTGCGGAAGATCCTCCTTATTTATTGTCGGACGTGAGCGAGCCAAGCTGGGTTACTTCTGGCGCCATGCTTACCGGGTACCACGTTCTGGCCCTTACGTTGGCTGCGTGGTGAATTCCGATACAGGCAAGCCGGTGATCATCGACGACAGCCGACTGACGGCAGGTGAGTTCGAGAAGGTCAAGATCGCTGAGACGATCGAAACGAGGGGTGAGAAGGCTTGTCGCCAATTGCACAGCCCACTGTGGCAGGCAGACGCGGACAGGATCCGCCGTATGGCCCCGATCGAATTCATTGGGCGCTACATGCCGGAATGGTTTGACTACGCGATATGCGACGAGATTCACCAACTGGCTGGCGATACCGCCCAAGGCAATGCCCTGGGTACTCTGGCCTCATGTACCGATCGGATCGTCGGGTTGACCGGCACACTCCTCGGCGGATACGCCGACGATTTGTTCAACACGCTCTTC
>DATJSB010000085.1:0-57663 GCA_035504315.1 Occallatibacter sp. | reverse complement strand
GAAGAGCAGTCCTGCCGCCACGCGGCCCATCTCTTCCGGCGCCTGGCGAACCACAGTAAGCGGCGGCGCGGTGAACTTCGCCAGATCGAAGTCGTCGAATCCAGCGAAGGCGAGATCGTTCGGGACCCGCAGATTGAGGCGCGAAATTGCACTCAGGACGTAGCGCGTCACCAAGGTATTCGAGGTCAGAATTGCCGTGGGCGGATTCTTTCCGTCGAGCCTCGCCCTGAGGAACCGCAGCGCAATTTCATCCGAGGTGCAGTCGAAGAGAGGATCCGCTTCGAGCCCGGCATGCTGCAGCGCGCTGCGATAGCCAAGGAAGCGTCGATTAATGGTGAACAAGCTCCGGCTTAGTCCGATATAGGCGATGTGCTGGTGGCCGTGCTCGATCAGATGCTCCACCATGCGGCGCGCACCAGTTGCATTGTGCACCAGCACAGAATCGATGGACGGATCGGAAACCGGGCGGTCGAAGGCCACCACCGGAGTCTTGCCAAAGAGCGCCCGTGTCAGGCGCGACTGTTGCCACCGGGATGGAATCACCAGCATGCCGTCCACATGGCGCTGCAGCATCTGGTCTGTCTCGTTGAACTCCGTCTGGGGATCCTCGTCGGATGTGGAGATGATCACCGAATATCCGCGCTCCCTGGCCACAATGGATACCGCATGCGCGCAGGTGGAGAAGAACGGATCATAGAGGTAAGGAATGATCAGACCGATGGAGTGGCTGCTTTGCCCGCGAAATGCGCGCGCCAGCACATTGGGACGATATTGAAGTTGTTCGATCGCGCTTTGTACGCGTTGCGTAGTCTCAGCCGAGACGCGAACCGTCCCGCTCAATACGCGAGAAACAGTCATGGTGCCGACACCGGCCAGCCTGGCCACGTCGCTCATCGTGGGCTTGCCACGGAGCATTGAACTGAAACCGGTCCGCTTCACTTTGCGCGCGGATTGTGCTGCAGGAGGCTTAGCCAACTCGATCTCTCCAGAAATTCTTCTCTTCATGCGTTCTGGCCAAACTTCTGCGGTATCAACTTAACCCGCTCTGCGCAACTTGCTTCCGGCAGCGCGCTCGTTTCCTCCAGCTGCGATCTCGAGCGTCGTCGTTCGATACCGGAATGTTTAATCTTAGCGCAGCAACATAGCAGTGCGCATGGTGGGCAGGCAAACAAATCTGTGCAGCGGTCAGATGTTACGGAGCACAACTCGCTGCCTGGAGAAAATTGACTTGCACCGCTGCCGGATGCAATGCAACGGGCAAGAGACCTGGTTCAGGCAGCGAGGTGCAGAAAAAAGGGCCCTTCCCGGCGGGAAAGGCCCTGTGCGGCTAAACAGGTGAATGGTTAGTTTACGGTCAGGCTGAACGAGGCCGTTGCCGTCGTGCTGGCCGGATCGTTGCCGGTGCCGGTTACCTGGAAGGTGTAGCTGCCCGGGCTGGTCGCGGTGCTCTGGTTTTGTGCAACGCCGCCGCCGCAGGCCGAGAGCGTTGCCAGGCCGGCAACCAAGACTACGAGCCCCATCAGCGCCCGCCAGCTCTTGCGCCGCGCCGGAATGCCCAGGAAGACCAGCAGGGCAAGCGCCGTACCTCCCGCGCCGTAGAGACCCTTGAACGGGTTGGCGCCGTTCATGGCATCGCTATTCGAGTAGGTCACCACGGTCGCGGTTCCCGACCCGGTAGGTGCGGCGCTTCCGCCGGAGTAGGTAATGGTGCCCGATACCGAGCAGGTGGGCAGATTAACTGCGTTGTTGGGTGAAGAGGTGATGGTGCAGTTGCCGCTGAGAGTAACCACGCCGCTGTAATCGGTGGTGCTGGCGACGCCCGTGATGATTGAGGTTGCGTCGGTTCCCGGCGAAACCGACGCAGGCGACGCTGCCGAGGCCGTGAGCGTGTACGTTGACTGAGTTACCGTCACCGTGGCAGTGTTTGAGCCCACCGCGTAGACGGCGTCACCGGAGTAGGCCACGGATAAGGAATCGGGGGTTCCGGCGTTGAGGCTGTTAGCGGGAATGGCGATGCCGGCGACTCCCCCAGTAAGCTGCGCGGTGATTCCGCTCGCCAGTGTGCTACCGCTCGTAGCTTGACTTGAGGTCACGGTCACGGTGCCGCTCGGGATCGCGCCGCTTCCGGTTACCGCTACATTCAAGGTGAGGGACTGGTCGGTGTCGATGCTGGTGGGCGACGCGGTCGCCTTGATGGTCGGCGTCGCAAGAGCCGTGCTGACCATAAGGATTGTGGTTGTACCCGTGGCACTGCTGTAGTGGCTGTCGCCGCTGTAGTTCGCAGTGATTGTATCGGTGCCTGCTGGCAGATCGCCGGCGGGGACGGTGAAAGTGTAGGTACCGCTGGTCGATAGGGTTTCAGCCGTTGAACTGTACGTGCCGCCGGTCAAGGTCACCGTCCCGGTCGGAGTTGCACCCGGTCCGGTCACGCCTACAGTCACGCTTACCGCGTTGGCGACATTACCTTCAGTGGGCGCAGATACATTGACCGTGGCTACTGCCGCCGAGGCGTCCACCGTCAGTGTCTGGCTGGTGGTTTGGTATTTCGAGTCGCCGCTATAGCTGACTGTCAGAGGATCTATGCCCGGCGCAAGGCTGGCCGGCGGGATGGTGATGGTGGCCGCTCCGCTCGAGTTGAGCGTTGCATTTGCGTTGTAGCCGCCTCCGGCCACGGAGATCGTTCCAGAAGGCGTCCCGTCAGAGCCGGTTACTGTCGCATCAATCACGAGGCTATCGGTCGACTTCAGGGTAATGGTGCCCGAAGAGGCTGCGGGGGTGGTTGTAACTGTCATGGTGGCGGTCCCGGTGCCAGCGTCAGAGACCCACGCGCTTAACACGTTGGTGACGTTCAGCGAGCCCAGGCCGGTGGCTTGGTTATAACCGGCGACGGCGCTGAACCCGGAGAGCGTGCCAACGGTGTCACCAGCACTGGGGTTGACGATGGTGCAGTTCGGTGAGATGGAGCCGAGGTATTGTTCTGATTCTTCCCACTCCCCGTCGCCAGCGTAAATTGCGCCGCCTTCGGGCGTGTCGGCGACGGCGACACACGGCATGGAATTGGTGCCCTTGTCGACTTCATTGAAGTAGCAGCTGCTGGAGGAGGCCGAACAGCTTGAGGAGCCCTGCTTGCCGGCGAGCTCATAGAGCTGGGAGTTGGGGCTGCCCTGCGCAGCGCCGGCATTCTCATTAATGAGGGCCATCACTCCGGCCATCTCCGGCGCGGCAACAGAGGTACCGCCGATTTCCTCGGCGCCGCCAGTAGCGTTAGCACTGGTACTGTCGGTTTCACTGATGTCTGTGCAGGTTGCGCCGTCGTTCGTGACGCAGATCAGTGTGGCGCTGTCGAGAGTTCCATCGTCCGCAAAGAAGCTTACATCGGGAATGGCGCGGGTAGTCAGGCTGCTGGTTCCGGTCACGTTCGCCTGCCAAGTGGGCTTGGGCCAGCCATCATTGACCAGAGTGAGATTGCCGTAACTCGATCCGGTGCTTTCGTCAGTTGAATTGCAGGTGCCAAAAGCCGTGGCGGTAGTGCTGTTAACGACGCAGCTGCTGGAGCCGCCGCTGCCGCCGGAAGTGTCGGCGTAGCTCATTAGCTCCGGGTCGTTGTAGTCGAAGTAGAGTTCCACCGAATCCTGGTAAACAAAGTTGCACGCTTCCTCGGGCGTTGAATAAGTGCCTGCGCCCACGTAGTTAGCTATGGTTTCCAGGAAGGTTGCGTTTATCGGGTTCATGCAGGTCGTGTTCCATGCCGTCTCTGGCACGTAGCCTTTGGCCGAAGCCTCGGTGGTACTGGCGTTGCTGGTGTTCCAGTAGGTGGTTGCGTTGGAACTGGCGCAGCCCTGGACATCTCCGCTGGAATCGAGGGTAGGATTGCACCAGCTAAAACCCGTTCCGCCGACGGCAGTGTCGTAGGGCGAAGATGCAAGGCCACTGACCGACAGGCCGTACTGCGCTTCGTAGGGGTTTCCGTAGTACGAGCTTTGGCCATCGTCGCAGCCCGCCGAGCCGGAGTCGCCAGTGGAAACAAAGACCGCAATGCCGGCGCTGGCGGCTGTTTGCCACAGATTGTTGTAGGCGACATTGGAGGACGTGCCGTTGTAGAGTTCGCACTCGCCGTAACTGAGGCTGAGGATACGCGAGCCGTAGACGGCCGAGCCCGAGACGTCTACGTTGTCAACCGCCCACTGCGCGCCATCGAAGATAGGATCGTTAGTGGGATCGGTCTGGCTGTTGTAGGCGTCGGTGACGAGCACAATCTGCGCGCCGGGAGCCACGGCGCCGGACCACTCAACGTCGAGCGAATTCTCATCTAGGTCGTCGTCAGTGCAGTAGTCGGTGGAGGGGTTGTTGCCGCAGTTGCCGGGGTCGCCGTCAGGGCCATGCGCGATGATAGGACTCAGGCCAGCGGGCAGGCCAAAGCTACTCTTGAAATTGGTGACGTCGGTGGCGTCGATATCGCTGGTCCCGATGATGGTAATGATCTGGCCGGTGCCGTTGGCGCCGGAGGTGCTGGGCCAACCTGAAGGCAGATCATAGATTTTGGCGAAGTCAGCGGGCGCGATGTCCTCTTCGACGCCGAGATAGCCGTTGGCAGAGTAAAAGCCAGGCTTGGGCGCAGACGCAGAATCGGCTGAGGCGGCGGGACGCGGGAGCCTCAGCGCTCCGCGGGTGAAACCGGTTCCGGACGAGGTCTGCAGCTTGGCCCAGCCGTGCGCATCCGGGTTGAACTGTACCTTGCTGCCGACGCGGTGCAGCGGATGCGGCAGGAAGTTATGCAATCCCTTGATGCCGAAAACCACAGTCGCCAATTCTGCGGGAATCTGTGGGTCGCTCATGTTCGCGATATGCGCCTTGCCGTTTACCACAAGATTGTGGATCTCGGTATGGAAGGCGTTGGCGACCTGGCCGGCCGTTCCGCTGAAGTCGATGGTCATGCGGTCCAGAGAGACATGGGTCACCGTGAACCCTTTGGAGGCGAGCCAGCCGGTGATCTGCGTGATGTCAGATTGCGCGGGACCGTAAAGCTGGCCGACCTGAGCGGGTGAGAGCCAGTGGTGATAGTTGGGCGAGCTCGAGTCGTATTGGCTTTGCACGTAGGCGTCAAAGGCGGCCTGCTGCTCAGGGGTGCGGCTCAGCACCATCGTCATTTCGGCCATGGGCAGCGAATCACTCACCCGTCCGCGGTCGTTCTTCGCGTTGGCGTTGGGATTGACGTTGCCTTTCAGCGTCACCAGCTGGTTTTCATCAATCGGGCCGGCGATGCGGGCGGCAACCGACGATTGCTGGGACAGGGAAGCAACTGAAAACAGGAGTGTACTGGCGAGTGCGACGAGGGGGAGCGAACGCAGTGTTGCCATGGCGTGTGATCCTGAAACCTTTCTTCGGTGTGATCTCCCGATTCGAGCGATGTGTGAATCAACAGATTGCGCCTCGATGCAAGGCGAATTGGGGGCGGCTGACTACGCTAATACCAGAGCCGGTGTGACCTGTTTCCTTTCGTGGCAGATCGTCGCTCTCTGGTGGTCGCGCCGACTTTGCCGTGGTGCCTTCGAGCTACGGCAACTCTGGTTTTGAGACAGCGTCGAGCAGGGTGACAGGACAACATTGATGCAAACGTGCCGGGCGAGAAAAAGTAGCGCGGCTGACAGCAAAGTTTTAAGGAATACCCCGCAAGAAATGAACCACTGCTTCGATTGAATTAGACGGAAGAATGCGAGGTGCGGTGACTGGGAAGTTGTCGGGGATTCGGTATCGACTGCGCGCATTTCGAAGGTCTTCATCGAGGCTCAACCGATGCATCTGCTGATTTGACTCCGAGTTGCAGGCAAAGGTTTCCCTCACGGCGACGGATTTAGCCCTTGGCGGAGTACATAACGCACAGGGCTGCGCCCGCGATTGCTGCAGCAATTGCGAGCAAGGATTCGATCATGGTGCGGCGAGGATTCGATCGAGCTTCAGCGGCAATCAAGGCGCGCGAACGATCGATTTTGAGGCGCGGATTGCAATAGACAATTCTTTTCGAATCGTATATTATGCGACTTTAAACGTACTGGTGATCCTGAGTGCGCGCTTCCTTATTCATTACCTGTTATAACGATACGCTGTTTCCTGAGACGGGGCGAGCGGTGGTTGCCCTATTGGAACGGCTGGGCGTGGAGCTGGATTTTCACCCCGCTCAGACCTGCTGCGGCCAGATGCACGCGAACACCGGCTTCCGTGCGGAAGCTTTCTCGCAGGCCAAGCGGTTGGTCAGGCTCTACCGGGACTCCGAAAACGTGGTTATTCCTTCGTCTTCGTGCGTGGCCATGATCCGCGATCAGTATCCGGGGCTGTTTGAAGAACTGGGCAACGAACAATTGCGGGGCGAGTTTCGGGCGCTGGTTCCGCGGGTATACGAGTTGAGCGAGTTCCTGATCGACCGGCTGGGCGTGGAGGAAGTGGGAGCGTATTTTCCGCACCGCGTGACATACCACGCGAGCTGCCATGGACTGCGGGGTTTGAATCTCGGCGACCGGCCGCTCAAACTGCTCGCGAAAGTGCGCGGAATGGAGCTCGTTCCGTTACCGAACCTGGAACGCTGTTGCGGCTTCGGTGGAACATTCAGCGTGAAGAACGGCGATGTGTCGTCGGCCATGCTGGCGGTGAAACTTGAAGACGTGCTGCAGACGGGCGCCGAATTCTGCACGGCGCTCGACAACAGTTGCCTGATGCACCTGGGCGGCGCAATGCACCGGCAGTTTGCCGGCATGAGGACGATACATATGGCGCAGATTCTGGCCAGCACGGAGCAGATGCCGGCCGAGGTGGCGGGATGAGCGTTGCTGGACAGCCCATTCTCGATCCGGTGCTGGCGCCGCCGTTTCCAAAGGCGGCATTGACGGTGCTGCGCGACGTGCAACTGCGCAAGAATGTTGCCCACGCCACTGACGTGATCCAGGCCAAACGCGCCCGCCTGGTGGCCGAAAAGCCCGACTGGCAGGCGCTTCGCGCTTCGGCGTCACAGATCAGAGATGAGGCACTCGATAATCTCGGTTCATATCTCGAGCAATTCGAGGCGCAGTGCACGGCGCGCGGAGGAGCAGTCCACTGGGCCGCAGATGCGGCCGAAGCGCGTGCAATTATCCTCGGCATTCTGAAAGAGGAGAATGCCTCAGAGGTCATCAAGATCAAGACCATGACCTCGGCCGAGATCCAGCTCAACCCATATCTCCAGGCTGCCGGAGTAAAAGTTTTTGAAACCGACCTGGCCGAGATCATTCTTCAGTTGGGCGAACTCGAGCCGTCGCACATCGTAGTTCCGGCGCTGCACGTGAACCGCAGCCAGGTGAGGGAAATTTTTGCCCGCACCATGGGACTGAGCGATCTGTCTGACGATCCCCAGGCGCTGACGGCTGCGGCGCGGCATTACCTGCGGCGCAAGTTTCTTGAAATCCCGACGGCGATCGGCGGAGCGAATTTCCTGATCGCCGAGACCGGCGCTGTTGCCGTAGTTGAGAGCGAGGGCAACGGGCGCATGTGCCTCACGCTGCCGCGCACGCTCATCACGCTGGCCGGCATTGAGAAGATTTTGCCGCGCTATAACGACCTTGAAGTGATGCTGCAGGTGCTGGCGCGCTCGGCTACCGGCGAGCGGATGAATCCGTACACTTCGCTGTGGACGGGCGTAACACCGGGCGACGGACCCGAGCGCTTTCACGTCCTGCTGCTCGATAACGGCCGCTCGGCGATCCGCGCGCGTGAACGGGAGCGGCAGACGCTGCGCTGCATTCGCTGCGGCGCGTGCTTGAATGCCTGTCCGGTGTACCGGCAAACTGGCGGCCACGCGTACGGCTCGGTGTATCCGGGTCCGATTGGCGCAATTCTCACTCCGCAACTGACGGGTATGAAGCACGCGCAGTCGCTGCCCTACGCTTCGTCGTTGTGCGGGGTCTGCTACGAAGTTTGCCCGGTCAAGATCAATATTCCCGAGATTCTGATCGACCTGCGCGCGCAGGTGACGGATCAGGAGCGGAAGAAGGCGGCACGGTTGTTCGACCCCATGTATTTGGGAATGCGCGTGGCGAATCTGCTGTTTTCGCGCGCGTGGCTTTTCCACTGGGCGCAATGGATGAGCCGAATCGGATCAAAGGTGTTTACGCGCAAGGACGGATGGATCCACTCGCTTCCGGGCATGGGCGGCGAGTGGACGCAGACCCGCGACCTGCGCGGACTGCCCAAACAAACGTTTCATGCATGGTGGAAGCAGAGAAAGCAGGCCTCGCGATGAGTCCGAAGTCGGCAGCGCGCGCGGCGATTCTAGGAAAGCTGGGCACGGAATGTCGTGCGGCCGATGGCGCGTCGCGGCCGGAGCCGATTGTGCGCGATTACATACGCCGCGGATCGCTCGATGCCGATGCCTGCGTGGCAAAAATGATCGAACGGCTGCGCGAATACGATGCCGAAGTTACAGAATGCTCGCCCGAAGGGCTGGCGTTGGAGATTGCAAATCAGATTGTCCGCAGCGGTCGCAAGACGTTTGTCGCGCCCGCCGGAGTGCCGCGGGAGTGGCTGACGCCTGGATTCGACTGGAGGATCGATGGCGACCTGGCTGGCCCACTGGCTATTGGAGAGATCGAAGATTGCGACGGCGTATTGACTGCGTGCTTCTGCGCTGTTGCCGATTCGGGCACGATTGTTCTGCATCATTCGCCTGCCGAGGGACGGCGGGTGATCTCGCTGCTGCCCGACTGGCATTTGTGCATTCTGCGCGCCAGCCAGATTGTTGAAACGCTGCCCGAGTATTTTGACCGCTGCGCCAAGCCTCCGGCTCTCGTGACCTGGATCTCAGGGCCCAGCGCAACAGCCGACATCGAAATGACCCGCATCAAGGGCGTGCATGGGCCGAGGTTTTTGAACGTGGTTGTGGTGAAGGACGGGAAGACAGAGAATCAGGAATAGGGGCCGACCTCAGAGTCAAGAAAGGCGATGGTAATGAGTCATACGGATTATGCGATACACGAGAGAGCTTTCAAGGCGCTTGATTCGTTTCTGATTGAGATCCCTTCGTGGGGCTTTGCCAATACCGGCACCCGCTTCGGCAAGTTCGTGCAGGCTGCGGCTGCCTCAACCATCGAAGAGAAATTTGCCGACGCAGCCGAGGTGAACCGGCTCACCGGCGTGACGCCAAGGCTTGCGCTGCATGTATTGTGGGATCTGCCCAATGGCTTGAAGGATGTGAGTGCTGTACGTGAACTCGAACGCCGTTACGGCATCCGTTCCGGCTCCATCAATCCCAATCTCTTCCAGGATCAGGAATACAAGTTCGGTTCGCTCTGCAATCCCGATGCCGCAATTCGTGAGCGTGCTCTCGCGCACGTTCTCGACTGCGTTGAGATCGGCAAGGCGCTGGGTTCGCGCGATGTATCGCTGTGGATGGCCGATGGATCCAATTACCCGGGCACGCAGAGCATGCGCAAGCGCATTGCGTGGCTTGAGCAGGCGTTGCGAGAGATGCACGATCGGCTGGCGCCCAATCAGAGGCTGCTGGTCGAGTACAAGCCCTTCGAACCGGCGTTCTATCACACCGATATCGCCGACTGGGGCATGGCGAATCATTTTGCGCGACATGCGGGCCCGCAGGCATTTGTGCTGGTTGACACCGGCCACCATTACCAAGGGCAGAACATCGAGCAGATTGTGGCATGGCTGCTGCATTCGGGGATGCTGGGAGGATTCCACTTCAACGACCGCCGCTATGCCGACGACGATCTCACCCTGGGCTCCATCGATCCCTACCAGATTTTTCGCATCTTCCACGAAATTCACTGCGCCCAGTACGAAGGGCTCAAGCTCGACATCGCTTACATGATCGACCAGAGCCACAACTTGAAGGGCAAAGTTGAAGCGATGGTGCAAACCGTGGTGACGGCGCAGGAGCTTTACCTGAAGGCTGTGCTCGTCGATCGCGAACGCCTGGCCCAGCTACAGCAGAGTTGCAGTCTGGTCGCTGCCGAAGAACTTTATCGCGGCGCGTTCTGGACAGATGTTCGTCCGCTGGCGAGGGAATGGCGCGAGGCGCGCGGCCTGCCTGCCGATCCGCTGGCGGCGCTGGCTGAGAGCGGATACGTGGAGCGGATCGCACGAGAGCGCGAAAAACGCAACACGGCGGTAAGCAGCTACGCGTGAGAGCGCTTTAAGGAAAGGTTTCAATGCCACGCTGACTGGCGCGGCTTGAAGCGAGGAAAGTGCAGATGCCGAAGGCCAAGATCAAGCGGCTTTACCTGATTCCGATCCTGTCAAAGGCGCTCGACGTGATCGAGCTGTTCGAGCGCGATCATGCGCCGTTGACTCTGGAGGACGTGTATCAGCAGACCAACATTTCGAAGACTAGCGTTTATCGAATTTTGAAAACGCTTGTGCATCGCGGCTACCTGGCCCAGAACCAGAACGGACAATACCGGCTGGTCTCGCGGCCGCGCCGGCTGCACTTCGGGTTTGCGGTGCAGAGCGGCGATCTGCCTTTTTCAGTGGCCCTGACCGAGAGCGTGATCGCGGCGGCTGCCGCCGCGGGGGTTGAGCTGTTGATCCTCGACAATCGCTTCGACCCTGACGTTGCCGTGCGCAATGCCGAGGAGTTGGTGGCCAGGCGCGTCGACCTAGTGCTCGAGTTCCAGGTTGAAGAGGCGGTTGCTCCGCGCGTGGCCCATATCTTCAAGAAAGCCGATATACCGCTGGTTGCAATCGACGTGCCCCACCCTAACGCAACTTATTTCGGAGTTGACAACTTTGAGGTTGGCTACGAAGCGGGCTCGCTGCTGGCGCAGCACGCACTGCGCTGCTGGAAAGGGAAGGTTGACCGCGTACTGGGTGTCGGGTTCAGCGAGGCGGGCAGTTTTGTGCAGAGCCGCATCTCGGGAGCATTCGAAAGCATTCGCGAACGCCTGTCCGGATTGAGTGCGGCGCAGTTTGTTCAGATCGACGGCCGAGGCATGCGTGAAGCCAGCCGCACGGCAATGCTGGAGTTTTTGCGCGGCGCAACCGCGGGCGAGCGCACGCTGATTGCCGCGGCAACCGATTCAAGCGCGCTGGGCGTGCTGGATGCGATTCGCGAGACGAGCAACGAAGAGAACTTCGCGATTGTCGGCCAGGATTGCATTCCCGATGCAGTTGAAGAGATGAAAAAGGGCACGAGCGCCATGATCGGATCCATTTCCCATGGGGTCGAGAGCTATGGCCCGCGCCTGATCCAGCTTGGCATTGCGATTCTACGCGGTTACACGGTGCCTCCTTACAATTATGTGCATCACCGAGCCGTGACTGCAGAAACCGTGAAGGGTGAGCCAGATGCGATCGAAGGTTCGCACGCCGCAGTTGACGCGAATGCGCCGGCGGCCGCATCTCTCGAATGACGGGAATTGGCGCGGTTTTTGGGCTGTATCATTAAAGATGATGGCTATCTGAATTCACCTGAGAATGGCTGACTATGACACTGGCAACATCCGCTTCCGCTGCACTTAAATTTCTCGAGGATCGCTGGGACTCGAGCCTTGCCGCCACGCTCGACGAGCCGGAGCTGTTGCGGTACCGTTCAAACCTGCTCGGATCAGACCTGCGCATTACCAACTTCGCCGGCGGCAACACCAGTTCCAAAGTGACCGAGGCCGATCCGCTGACCGGTGAGCCGGTCGAAGTTTTGTGGGTAAAGGGCTCGGGTGGCGACCTGGGCAGCATCAAGCGCGCGGGCTTCGCCACACTCTACCAGCAGAAGCTGCTCGCGCTCGAGCGCAGCTACAAGGGTGCTGAGACCGAAGACGACATGGTGGCGATGTATCCTCTGTGCGCGTTTCGCAACAATCCTGTGGCCGCTTCGATCGATACGCCGCTGCACGGGTTTTTGCCGTTCAAGCATGTGGATCACCTGCACCCCGACTGGGGAATCGCGCTGGCCGCAAGCGCCAACGGCAAAGAGCGCATGGAGGAGTTCAACCGCGAATTCGGCCATAAGCTGGTGTGGATTCCCTGGCAACGCCCGGGGTTCGAGCTGGCCATGATGATGAAGCGCGCGGTCGAGCACAATCCCGACTGCGACGGAATTGTGCTGGGCGGCCACGGGCTCTTCACCTGGGGCGAGACGCAGCGCGAGTGCTACCTGAGCACGCTCGGCGTGATCGACAGTATTGGCCAGTTCATTGAGAAGCACGGCCGGGGCAAGGTGTCTTTTGGCGGAGAGGCCGTTCCCGCGCGCGACAATCGCCGCCGCATCGCCATCGACGTTGCTCCGTTCCTGCGCGGCCGCATCTGCGCCCAGAATCGCTGGATTGCGAGTTTTACCGACGCAGCCGACGTATTGGAGTTTGTGAATTCGGCGCACGCAAAGGAGCTTGCGTACCTGGGCACGAGCTGCCCCGATCACTTCATTCGCACCAAGATCCGCCCGCTGTTTGTGCCCTGGGGCGCGAATGAAGGCATTGACGAATTGAAGCGGCATATCGATCGCTCGCTGGCCGAGTATCGCAAGCAATACCGCGCCTACTATCGCGCCTTTGCAACGCCGGGCTCGCCGGCCGTTCGCGATGCAAGCCCGACCGTGGTCCTTATCCCCGGGATGGGAATGTTCAGCTTTGGCAAGAACAAGACCGAGGCACGCATAACAGGCGAGTTTTACACCAATGCAATCCACGTAATGGACGGCGCGGGCCAGCTTGCCGATGCGAGCGCTGCGCCGCCGAGTGTCGTTCCCCAATGCCAGCCCGGCATGGATCCGGCCAGCTTCAAGGTGTTTGCCAACTATGTTGCGCTACCCGCGCTCGAGGCGTTCCGCATCGAGTACTGGGCGCTTGAAGAAGCTAAGATTCGCCGCCAGCCGCCGGAGAAGGAACTGAGCCGGCGCGTGGCCCTGGTGGTTGGCGCGGCGAATGGAATCGGCCGCGAAGTTGCGCGGCTGGCCGCGGCGCGCGGCGCGCACATGGTGGTCGCCGACCGCGATATCGAGGGCGCTATTCGCGTGCAGGCTGAACTCGCCGGCCTCACGTCGGCAGAGTTCACGTGCGCCACGGCGATCGACATTCGCAACCGCGAGGCGATTCGGGCCGCACTTGATGCAGCCGTGGCAGCATTCGGCGGAGTGGACATCCTGGTGAACACTGCCGCATTGTTTGCGTCGTCGCCCGACGGCGTGATCTCTGACGCACAATGGGCGCTGACCCTCGACGTGAATGTGACGGCCAATTACCTGCTGGCCAATGAAGTGGCAAAGATCTTCGAGGAGCAGGGGCTTCACGGCCAGGTGGTGTTTACCAGTTCGGCCAATGCCGTCGTCGCCAAGCGGGGCAGCGAGGCCTACGATGTAAGCAAGGCTGCGCTTTCGCACCTGGTGCGCGAACTGGCCATCTCGCTTGCACCCAATGTGCGCGTGAATGCGATTGCACCCGCGACCGTTGTTAAAGGATCGACGATGTTTCCGCGCGACCGCGTGCGCGCATCGCTTAAGAAGTACAACATACCTTTTCAGGAGTCGTTCAGCGACGAGGAGCTGCGCAGCCGCCTGGCCCAGTATTATGCCGAGCGTACGCTGACTCATAAGGCAATCGATCCGGCCGATTGCGCCGAAGCCATTCTCTTTCTGGCCAGCCCGCGGGCGCGCTGCACCACCGGACACGTCATTCCCGTTGACGGCGGGCTTGCGGACGCATTCCTGCGATAGGCGCAGAGGCTGCGGGGACTGCCATGCAGGAACGGGCAAGGATCGCGATTGACCTGGGCGCGGAAAGCTGTCGCGTTTCGCTTTTGCGCTGGCATGGCGCAACGCCGGCCATTGAGGTCGTTCATCGCATTCCTAACGGGCCCGTGCATCGCGCGGATGCGTTGCATTGGCCCATCGGCGCAATCCTTACCGGGCTTGAAG
Source organism: Occallatibacter sp. (assembly GCA_035504315.1). Classification (GTDB taxonomy): domain Bacteria; phylum Acidobacteriota; class Terriglobia; order Terriglobales; family Acidobacteriaceae; genus Telmatobacter. The sequence goes on along the minus strand of DATJSB010000085.1, from coordinate 43,781 downwards.
AGGGCATGCGCAAGGCCGCGGCAGCAGCGCCCGTGGGCATTGCCTCCATCGCCGTCGATTGCTGGTCGGTGGACTATGTGCGCCTCGCGCCAGACGGCAGCTTGCTGCGCGAGCCGTTCTGCTATCGCGACGAGCGGACCATCACAACGAAAGAAAACGCCGACAGAATCATTGCTCCGATTGACCTGTATGCGCGCACCGGAACTCATCCGCAACGCATCAACACCGTTTACCAGCTCATGGCCGATCCTGCTGCGGGCATCGATGCGGATGCGCCGTGGGTGATGCTGCCTGAGTATGTGCTCTATTGGCTGAGCGGCAAGCGCGTGGCCGAATACACAAACGCCTCGCACACCGGCCTGGTGAGCCTGAAGACCGGCGACTGGGATGCGGAAGTCTTCAATCAACTGGGCCTGCCGGTTTCTGCCGCGCCGAAGATGGTGCGCGCGGGCACTGTGCTTGGGCCGTTGCTTGGGCCGCTGGCCGAGCTGGACGCCTTTCGCAGCACGGAGGTGATCGCGCCGGCCACGCACGACACGGCTTCGGCCATTGCGGGAATTTCGGCAAGCCTCGATAACGGCGCGTACATCAGCTCGGGGACGTGGTCGCTGGTGGGCGCGTTGACTCGCGTTCCAGTCACCACCCAGCGGGCTTTCGATGCCGGATATACCAACATTGGCGCGGCCACGGGCGAGCTACTGTTTCATGCCCTCATCAATTCGATGTGGGTGCTGAAGCAGTGCATGAATGCGTGGGACACACAGGGGCGAAAGTGGGAGATTGAAGAGCTGGTGGTGAGGGCGGGCGATTGCAATCGGGACCCATCGGCGGTCCTCAATATGGATGCGCCCTCGCTTATGCTGGACGCGGAAATGCCCGGGCGCATCAATGCCGAACTTGCGCGGCTGGGTTTCGAACAGATCGCCGACGTCGCCGGAAACGAGCCCGTGTTTGCTCGGCTCATCTTCGAGAGCCTGGCTGCGCGGTACGCTTCGGCAGTTGCGAACCTCGAGGAGACACTGGGCCGCAGGCTCGAGCGCATGCACATGATCGGCGGCGCCACGCGCAACAAGCTTCTGATCGAACTCACCGAGCAGCGCACGGGATTGCCGGTCGAGATTGGCGAGTGCGAGAGCGCGACGGTGGGAAATTTCGCCATTCAGCTGGCAGCGAGCGACGCCGGAGGCGCGGCAATTACACCGGAGGCGATTCGCGAACAGGCGAAACGGCTGTGTGGCTGCGGATGATGAGGTCGAGTTCGGTGGTTTCCCACCCTGACGGCAAAATGCGCCGTTAGGATGGGGCACCCCCTGTCGTGCCGGATTCGCTAAAGCAACGCAAACATCGCTGGACTTCCGACGCCCGCATATTTTCCCGTAAAGCTCAGCTTGCCGGTTTCGCGCTCGATGCGAAATGAAGTGATGTCGTCGCTGTGCTGGTTGCACACGAACATGCAGCTTCCGCTGGGATCGATTGCGAAGTGGCGCGGATAATCGCCCATGGTCGAGGCTTCGCCGATGTACGATGGAGTGCCGTCGGCTGCAATCGAGAAAATCGAGATGGTGTCGTGCAATCGGTTGGCCGAGTAGAGGAATCTTCCATCCGGCGAAACCGCAATCTCCGATGCAAAGCTGGTCCCTTCAAAACCCGGCGGCAGGGCAGAGATGATTTTCTTTACCTCGGTCCTGCCGGTCAACGCGTCATAAGTCAGAAAGACGATCTGCGAGCTCTCTTCGGTGACGAGGTACATCCATTGGCTATGGGGATGGAACGCGAAATGTCGCGGACCAACGCCTCCGAGCAGAGCCAGGAAACTGCGCGAGGTGAGCTTACCGGTGTTGGAATCGAAGGCATAGGTGTAAAGGCGGTCCTGGCCCAGATCGGTTGAGAGCACAAACTTGTTGGCTGGGTCAGGCGCGATCATGTGCGCGTGCGGAGCGTCGTGGCCGCTAATAGCAAAGCTGCCTGGCGGCGCATCGGCTGGGCGAGCCGGACCGACCATGTTCAGGTCGCGATGCACATCGACTGCGTCGCCGAGCGAGCCGTCGTCATGCACCGGCAGAACCGCGATGCTGCCGCCCACGTAGTTCGCCACAAATGCGAATTTGCCGCTCGCATCGAGGCTCATGTGCGCCGGGCCTGCGCCGGTAGAGCTGACTATATTCAGCATCCGTAACTCGCTGCCCTGCTCGATAGCGAACGCGATTACCGAACCTGTGCCGCCGGCAAAATCAGTCACCTCATTGATTGCGTAAAGGAACTTCTTCGAAGGATGGATCGCGATCCAAGTCGGGTTTGGAGTCTTCACCGCAAGCTTGCGATTGGTCAACTCGCCATTTTCGAGGTTCACGCGAAAACTGTAGATCCCTTCGCCGTGGCCGTCGCTTCGGGTGTTGTAGGTGCCAACGAACGCCGTTGTTTCCGTGGCGCCCGCAGCAAACGCGCGCCGTGCGCGCAATCCGCTGCTCATCAGCGCAAATGCGCCGGCCGTTTTCATAACATCTCTACGCGAATAATCAGTCATGTTCAAATCTCATGCGAAGTGCCAGAGAATCGATGTAAAGACGAGTCCGACCACAGCAATAATCGTCTCGGCAACGGACCACGTCTTCATCGTCTCGCCGACGCTCATGTTGAAATATTCTTTCACGATCCAGAAGCCGCCGTCGTTGACGTGCGAGAAGATCAGCGCGCCGGCGCCGGTTGCGATGGCCAACAGCTCGGGGTGCACTCCCACCGTGTGCGCGGCGATGGGCGCAACGATGCTGGCTGCGGTGGCCATCGAGACCGTGGACGAGCCTGTTGCCAGCCGCAACATGGCGGCGAGTCCCCACGCCATCAGCAGAATTGGCACGTGGCCGCGCATGGCAATGGCTATGATTGCATTCGAAACGCCGCTATCCTGCAACACGCGACCGAATCCGCCGCCCGCGCCGATGAGCAGCGTGATGGCCGCTGTTGGAGCCAGGCACTCATTGCTGAAACGCAGGATGGTTGCGCGCGAGAAGCCACGCATCGTGCCAAGCGTGATGAAACTGCACACGGCTCCGATGAGCAGCGCCATATCGTCGTTGCCCAGGAGCTTGAGGGTTTCGTTGAGGCCGCTGCCGGCGGTTGAAAACTTGTCGGCCCAACTGCCAACGAGCATCAGGATCACAGGCAGCAGAATGGTAAGCACGCTGATCCAGAAGCCGGGCAGGCTGCGGCCTTCATCGTGACCGGCGAGCTGATCGGCCATGGGGTTTTCAAGCGAGATATGCACGTGTGGTGCGATCAGCTTGGCGTAAAGCGGCCCGGCAATGATGGCCGTGGGTATGCCGACGAGGAGCGCATAAAAGATGGTACGGCCCATGTCGGCGTGGTAGATGGTGACGGCCATGGTTGCCGCGGGGTGCGGAGGCACCAGTCCGTGAACCACCGAAAGCCCCGCTACCATGGGTATGCCGGCCAGCACCAGCGATGTGTTGGTGCGGCGCGCGACCGTATACAGGATGGGCACGATGAGGACGAAGGCAACCTCAAAGAAGGCGGGCAAGCCTACGATGAGCGCGACGGTCATCATGGCCCAGGGAACGTTTTTCTCACCGAAGGCGCGAATGAGCGTGTAGGCAATGCGGTCGGATGCGCCCGACTCGGCCATCATCTTGCCGAGCATGGTGCCCAGGCCCACAATGATCGCGATGTGGCCGAGCGTTCCGCCCACGCCGGTTTCAAAGGAGTGAATGACCAGGGTGGGCCGCATGCCCACAACTACGGCGAGGGCCAGCGAAGTGATGAGCAGCGTGATGACGGGATTGAGCTTGACCACCGCGATCATGAAGATGAGCGCGATGACCGAAACAACCGCCGCGGAGAGCAAAAAGATGCTGTGAGTATCGATGCCAGGCATATCTGACGCGCTGATCCAGTCTATAAGAGCGAAGCCGGTTACCGAATCCAGTTCGGTTTTCCGCGTGCAATAAAACGCCCGGCGCGATTTCCGGTTGCGCCGGCAGCCGTATACGAGAGGATTCCGTTCACCCACACCGCTTCAATTCCCGTCGCCGGCTTAATGGGTTCTGACCAGGATGCCGCGTCGATGATCGTGTTCGGATCGAAGAGCACGATGTCGGCGGCGAGCCCCACGCGGATGAACCCGCGCCCATCGAGGCTGAAGCGCTGCGCAGGAAGTCCGGTCATTTTATAGATGGCTTCAGGCAAGCTGAAGAGCGCCTCGTCGCGGCAGTAGCGGCCCAGAACGCGCGGGAATGCGCCCCACAGCCGTGGATGAGGGCGCGGATCCCTGGGCAGGCCATCAGAGCCGATCATGGTGGCGGGATGGCGCAGAATCGTCTGCATATCGGTTTCAGAGATGCTGTGGTAAATGGCGCCGGCAGGTTGAAGGCGTCGTGCAGCTTCAAGTTGCGTGGTCTGCCATGTTAAAGCAATCTCAGCCAGCGTCTTGCCGGCCATTTCAGCATGTGGCGCGCTCCAGGTGATGGCGATCTTCACGCGCTCGTCCACCTGGCGAAGATCGAGCGTGCTCGAACCTGCAGCGTAAGGATAGCAATCGCATCCGGCCTGCTGCGACCGGCGAGCAGCATCGAGGGCGGCAAGCACTTCGCCGCTTCGTCCCCAGTTGGCGACGCCCGCGCATTTCAAATGCGAGATGACGACGGGAACCTTGCTGCCTTGCCCGATCTCGAAAGCTTCGTGCATCGCATCGAGAATCCCATCTGCTTCAGTGCGCATATGGGTTGCATAGACCGCGCCTGCGGCGGCAAGAGGGCGGGCGAGCTCCAGCACCTCTTCAGTGCTGGCCGCGTTGGCTGAGAGATAGGCCAGACCGGTGCTAAGACCAAGCGCGCCCGCATCCAGCGCCTCTTCGAGCTGCGCGCGCATGGCAGCGCTCTCGCTCGATGCGGCTGGGCGGTCCAGGTGGTCCATGTGATTCGAGCGCAGCGCGGTATGGCCCACCAGCGCGGCCACATTCACCGCGGGCCGGGCTTCATCGATTGCGCGGCGGTAGGCGGCGAAGTTCGGATAGCGAAATTCGCCCGGATCGCCCAGCAGGTTCATGGGTTCGGGGAGTGCGCCGAGTAGCGTGACGGGCGCAGCACTGATGCCGCAATTGCCCACGATCACGGTAGTAACGCCCTGGGAAATCTTGGGCAGCATGGGGGGATTCGCAATCACCGCAAGATCGTCGTGGGTGTGAACGTCGATAAAGCCGGGAGCGAGGGCAAGGCCTCGGGCGTCGAATATATGTTCGGCGGGGCCGTCAAGCGCTGGTCCGACGGCGACGATGCGGCCGTCGTCAACGGCGACATCGGCGGTAGCAGCCGACGCGCCGCTGCCGTCAACGACCGTGGCGTTACGAATGATGAAAGCGGAATGCGACATGCAATTGGCGTCAGTATCCAGAGTAAAGCCACGGGGCTCCTGTCTTCGAATACATCACTCCCACGCTGCTGCGAGAGAATCATTATATGAATCGAGCTATGAATCCGGGTCTTAGCTTTGATCCCACCAATCACTCAACGATTGATCCACTCAACAAGGGTATCGGGGCTGCCGATCAGGCCTTCGATCCCGCTCAGGCCGCTGCGCTTGGCTGGAACCTGCTTCGTGAAGACCTGAGCCTGCCCGCCGCCGTGCTTTACAAGGAAAAGCTTGAGCACAATCTGCGCTGGATGCAGGAGTTCGTTCGGGCTTATGGGGTGAAGCTGGCCCCGCACGGCAAGACGACCATGGCGCCGCGGCTGTTTGAGATGCAGCTTGAGCACGGCGCATGGGGAATCACGCTGGCAACGGCGCACCAGACCCTGGTCGCCTGGCGCCACGGGGTGCGCCGCGTGCTGATGGCCAACCAGCTTGTGGGCCGGCGCAATATGGCTATCGTCAGCGAGCTTCTGGCCGATCCCGGTTTCGCGTTTTACTGCCTTGTCGATTCAGCGGACCTGGTTGACCTTTTGAGCGCGTACTTTGCCGAGCGCGGGCAACGGCTCAACGTGCTGCTGGAGTTGGGGGTCGAGGGCGGCCGCGCCGGTGTTCGCAATGGCGAGCAAATGGATCAGGTGCTGGCGGCGATTGAACGCTCGAATGGCGCGGTGGTTTTGAGCGGAGTGGAGGTTTACGAGGGAGTCCTGAATGACGAGGCTCAAGTGAGGGAGCTGCTCAAAAGGGCCGTCGACTCGACGCGGCGATTAATCGGCGAAGGTCGCTTCGGCCAGTCGCCCGTGCTGCTTTCTGGCGCTGGATCTACGTGGTATGACGTTGTGGCCGAGGAGTTTTCAGCCGCCGGGCTCGGTCCTGAAGTGGAGATCGTGCTGCGCCCCGGCTGCTACCTGACGCACGATGCCGGGCACTACCGCGAAGCCCAGGCGCGGATTCTCGGATCGAACCGGGTGGCCCGCGAAATTGGTTCGGACCTGGAGTGCGCTCTGCACATCTGGGCCTATATTCAATCAGTTCCGGAGCCCGGCCGGGCGATTGTGGGGCTGGGAAGGCGGGACGCCGCGTTCGACTCGGGGCTGCCCGTCCCCGCCCTCTATTTCCGGCCGGGAAGAGATGTAATTCCAGCGCCGGCTCCGGCTGGGTGGCGGCTCACCCGCATTATGGACCAGCATGCGTTCCTTGATGTTCCTCCCGGGGATGAGGTTCGCCCCGGCGAGATGGTGGGGTTCAATATCTGTCACCCCTGCCTCACCTTCGACAAGTGGCGGGTCATTCCGGTGGTCGACAGCGAATACCGGGTGATCGAGGCGGTGCAGACCTATTTCTAAATAGCTGCAAAAAAGACGACACCGACCGCCGGCCCGAGTGGTCGAAGCCCATAACGACACAGGCTTTAGCATGCCATCGCCGATTCATCCGTTTTTCGTTACAAGTGGAATAAAACCCGATAATTCAGGCTGATAGCGAGAAAAATTCAGAAAGTTTCACTTGCATTCAGGACCGGCTATTTACTAAATTGCTATTGTTTTCATCGATAGGATTACCTGACCAAGTTGGTCTGTGACCATTTCGATTGAGACTTTAGCCAGGAGCGGGGACCGTACCCGGTGGTCTTCGCTCTTTTTTTTGCCTTGTTCAGACCGCAATCAATTGCGTCCTCAAGATTGAATTCCTTCGGGCGCCGGTATCTCTTCGGGCCGGGGAATGATGCCGAGTTCCTGGTAGATGGGCCGGACCGCGCGGCGTAATGCCGGAAACCTCGTCATGAACCAAGCCGCTCCCAGAATCACGGCCGCACCGTTCACCATTACCGTCAGGGGCGCGCCGATGGCGCTGGCCATGGTGCCGGCCAGCAGGCTGCCAAAAGGAGCCATGCCGACGAACGCCATGGTGTAATAGCTCATTACCCGGCCGCGCTTGTCTTCGCTCACAATGGTCTGGATCACGGTGTTGCTCGCGGCCATCCCCTGCATCATGCCCATTCCGGCAACCAGCACCGCGATCAGCGAAAGCCAGACGAGGCGCGAGAGCCCGAAGCCGATCAGTCCCAGGCCGAAGACGATTGCCGAGACGGGAATGATGCGGATGAGCCCGCGCACGCTTTTGCGGGCGGCCAGGGAAAGGGCCGAGATGAGCGCGCCCACCCCCATTGCGCCCATCAGGAAGCCGAGCGTATGCGGTCCGCCGCGCAGCACTTTGACGGCGAATACGGGCATCAACACCACAAACGGCATGCCCATCAGGCTGACGACGGCGAAGAGCGAGAGAATAGTGCGGATGGGCAGAAAACCCGATACGTACGTCCAGCCTTCTTTCAGTTCGGTGAAAGTCGACGTGGATTTTCTGCTTACCGCGGCGACATTCAGGTGCATGGCCAGCAGGGAAGCGATGACGGCGAGGTAGCTGAGGCCATCGATGAGAAAGCACCACGCCTCGCTGCTGACGGCGATGATCATTCCGGCCAGCGAGGGCCCGATAAGCCTGGCCATGTTCACCATTGAAGAGTTGATGGCGATGGCGTTGCCGAGATCCGCGCGGTCTTCGACCATCTGCACCATGAACGATTGGCGGCCGGGCATATCGAAAGCGTTGATGAAGCCCTGCATGACGCTCAGGCCCAGAATCCATGCAATGTTGATGTGGTGAGAGAAGGTGAGCGCGGCCAGCAGCAGAGACTGCACCATGGCCAGGGTCTGCGTCCACACCAGCACCTGCCGGCGCTCGAGACGATCGATCCAGACGCCGGCAAACGGCGCGAGCAGAAACGTAGGAATCTGGCCGGCGAAGCTCACCGTGCCCAGCACCATCGCCGATTTCGTCAATTTGTATACCAGCCACGAGGTGGCGATGCGCGTCATCCACGTGCCGACGAGCGAGATGGATTGGCCGCCAAAGAAGAGCCTGAAATTGCGATGCTGCAGAGCGCGCCACGCATGAGAAGCGCCGCTCCGCTGGATCGATTTCGCGGAGGGCGAGTCTTTCAATGTTTCAGTTGGCGTGGTTTCGTTGGGTGTGCTCACGAATCGGAATCTCAATGCCTTGTTGGATAAAAGATGAAACAGTCAATATGTATTACTTTAATTGGCGTTTGCGGGTGTTTGAAATCAGCTGCGGCGCAATGTGAAGGATCGTGGTGCTCCTGTAAAGTTGAGGAAGGCCCTGGTCTATTTCTCGAACGGGCTTTTTCAGGCCGGATTTTTCTGTTGACGACTCCCTCAATCTCGAATGCGCCAGGCGGCTCAAACGAACTGGCTGAATTGCTGCGAACGGTATTTGGCTTTGAGCGGTTCAGGGTTGGCCAGGAGGACGTATGCCGTGCGGCGATGGCGGGACGCGACCTCTTGCTGGTGATGCCGACGGGAGCAGGGAAGTCGCTCTGCTACCAGCTGCCGGCGATTGCGCGGGGCGGCACGGCGCTGGTGATTTCGCCGCTGATTGCGCTGATGGAAGACCAGGCGGCAAAACTTTCATCGCTTGGACTGCGCGTGGCGCGGATTCACTCGGGCCTTGAGCGCGCCGTGGCGCGGCAGGCATGCGTGGAGTATCTGCAAGGCGCGTTGCAATTCCTGTTCATTGCGCCCGAGCGGCTGCGAGTGCCGGGATTTGTTGAGATGCTGGCTAAGAAAAAGCTGGCACTGATTGCGATCGACGAAGCGCATTGCATCTCGCAATGGGGCCACGACTTCAGGCCGGATTACAGGATGCTGGGACGCTATTTGCCCGGATTGCGCGGGGCTGACGGGCATTCTGAAAGTACCGCGCCGGTTCGCGATTCGAGCTGCAAGGCGGGGTTCGCAGGGACCCCGGTGATCGCGATGACCGCAACTGCGACGCCAGAGGTGCAGGCTGACATCCTGGAACAACTGGGAATGAAGCGGCCTGCGAAATTCATTCACGGGTTCCGGCGAGAGAATCTGGCGATCGAGGTGGTCGAGGTTCCAGTGCCCGAGCGCGCGAGGACGATCTTCAATCTTCTGGCCGATCGCACGCGGAGACCGGCCATAGTCTACGCCGCTTCGAGAAAACAATCGGAGTATCTGGCGGCATGTCTTATGGGCGGTCCAGGTTTAAAAGGAGCCGGTCGTGCAGACAGGATTGCTGCCTCTGCATACCACGCCGGACTGGACGCAGTTACGCGGGAGCGGGTTCAGACGGCCTTTCAGGCGGGTGAGATTGACGTAGTGGTGGCGACCATCGCATTTGGAATGGGGATCGACAAGGCTGATATTCGCACGGTGATTCATGCCGGACTGCCGGCGACGCTGGAGGGCTACTACCAGGAAATCGGGCGCGCAGGACGCGATGGGGCTCCGAGCCGGACTTACCTGATGCACTCGTATGCCGATCAGAAAACACGCGACTTTTTTCTGCAACGCGATTATCCGCCGGTGGAGCATCTGAAACAGGTTTTCAGCGATCTTGGAGAAGAGCCAAAACAGGTTGAGGAGTTGCGTGCGGCCTCAAAACTGGGCGAAGAAGAGTTCGACAAGGCGTTGGAAAAACTGGAGATTCACGGTGGCGCGCAGGTGGATTTTGGGGGCAGCGTAACGCGCGGCGGCACGGAGTGGAAGAAAACCTACACTATCCAGGCGCAATTGCGCGCGGAGCAGTTTGAGAAGGTGGTGCGGTACACCGCATCGAGCGAGTGCCGGATGTCGGACCTGGTGCGGCATTTTGGAGATGTAGGCGATGCGGGCAGGACGTGCGGCAAATGCGACGTGTGCAATCCGGCTGGTGCGGTGCTGCGGCAGTTCCGCAGGGCCACGGCTGCGGAACGCGAGATTGCGCAGAGGATCGTGGATGAGCTGCGGCCGGTGGACTATAAGGCCGCGGGAACGCTGCAGCGGAGCCTCGATCTGGTGGGGAGGGTCAGCCGCAACGAATTCGACGGGCTGTTGGACGCCATGACGCGGGCGGGATTGATCGAGATTGAAGGGGCGGAGTTTGAGAAAGATGGAGAGTTGATACATTTCCGCAAAGTGCGGCTGACTGCGGCCGGGCTGGAGGTGCGGCCGATGACGCCGCTGGCGCTGCTGATCGGCGACGGGGTTGCGGATGAATTTGGCGGGAGATTTGAAGCGCCGGCGCGGACCAAGAAAGCGAAAACCGTTGCCGGCAGCATGGGCACGAAACCCGAAACGGCTGCGGCGCCGGTAAAATTAACTCCGGAGCAGGAAGATTTGGCGGCGCGGTTAAAGCAGTGGCGCGCGGCAGAGGCGATACGACTGAAGGTTCCGGCGTACGTGGTGCTGCACGACCGGACGTTAAACGTGCTTGCTGCCGCACGGCCCGCAACTCCCAGCCAGCTGCTTGCCATTGATGGAATCGGGCCTGCGAAGGTTGAGCGATTCGGTCAAGAGCTGTTGCGGTTGTGCGCGAAAAGCTGACTATCCGGAATCGAGCGATTATTCCGCTGCCTTTGCCGCCAGCGCCTCTATCACGGCAATGTTGGCCATCAGCTCTGAGGGCAGGTTATGGCGATCTCGCAGATACTCCGGCGAATTATATGAGACCCAGGCTTGCCCGTTCGCATCCTCCCAAACCAGGATTTTGAGAGGCAGATCGATCGCGACACTCGGTGCGGCCTGCATCAGCGGCGTCCCGGCCTTCGGGCTGCCGAAGATGAGCAGCCTGGTGGGGCGCATCGTCATTCCAACTTTGGCCGCTTCGCCGCTATGATCCACGAGCGCGAAGAGAGTCACGGCCTTCGATTCAAGAATGCTCGTGAGTTTTTGAACGGTTACGTCAACCGAATGATTGCTGCGAATATCGATGATTCCGTTTGCGGGCATGGCGGACCTCACGCGTGCTTTCCGAGGCTACAGCCCCGAAATCATGGTTTGCGTACGATTCAGAAGCCCGAAGGCCTCTGCTCCCTCCGCGAGATTCACTGCTGATACTTGAACGCCTTATCAGGATAGGGCGGATGCGGCGGTACAGGCCGCGGATCATCCTTGATCTCCTGCTTGAGCAGATCGATGGCCGCATCGAGTTGTGCATCGGCGCCTTCAAACGTTGCGTGCGGCGGGTCATCGACCACCTTGTCGGGATCGACGCCGTGGCCTTCAATAAGCCACACTCCATCTGGACCATATACGCCAGTCTCGGCCGCGGTTGCCACGCCGTTATCGGCCTGTCTGTTGCTCCCCGAGAGCCAGATTTCGCCGCCCCAGGTGCGCATGCCGATCAGCGTTCCGAGGTGCAGGCGCTTGAAGCCCTCGCTGAAAGCCTCGCCGTCCGATGCCGTCTGCTCATCGCACAGAACCACGATGTGGCCGCGGAAGGCATACTGCATGTTCCATATGGGGTTGCCGACGCGGGGTTGCCAGTAGAACCAAGCTTTGCGCAACAGCTCGCCCAGCAGCCACGAGTCAATGTTGCCACCCTCGTTGTGGCGCACATCGATGATCAGTCCCTGCCGGTCGAAAACGGGGAAGTAATCGCGCGCCCACTGGTCGATGTCCCCCGAGCCCATCGCCTGCAGGTGGACGTAGCCGATGGTGTCCTTCGATGCATCATCGACCTTGGCGCGGCGCGTGTACTCCCACTCCGCATAACGCATGCGATCGTCGGTACCTTCATCGATGGGCTTTACCAGCACATTGCGGGTCTCGCCCTTTGCGTTCTTCACCTCGAGCATCACCTGCTGTCCAGCCTTGCCGCGCAGCAACTCGCGCTCGTCGCTCACGTTCAGCAGGTTCTGGCCGTCGATGCTGACGATCGTCTCGCCTTCCTTCACCAGCGAATCGGGCCGCGCCAGAGGAGGCGCCTGGTCGGGCAAGTCGGGATCGTGGTCGTAGATGTGCTCCACCACGTAGCCGCCGGCCTTTTCGTCGCGGCGTAACACCGCGCCCAGCGTGGCTGTTTCAATCTTGTCGGCGGATTTGCGGTCGTCGCCGCCACGCACGAATGTGTGCAACGCCGAGAGTTCGCTTACCATCTGCGCAATCACCGCATTCAACTCATCACGGGTGGCCACGCGGTCCACCAGCGGCAGGTAACGATCGCGCATTGCCACCCAATTCACGCCCTGCATATTGCGATCGTAGAAATAGTCGCGCTCAAGCCGCCACGCATCGATAAAGATCCCGCGAAACTCAGCGCGCGGATTGGTCGAGATCGTCCAGTGCGAAAGATCGACCTGGCTTTTCGCAAGAGCCTTGGCGTCGGCCAGTCCTGAGCCCTTCACGTCTGCGTTAAAGACGAAGAAGTTGTCGCCTTTGTAAACCAGGATCTTCTTGCGGTCGAGCGAAATCTCGTAGCCCTTGATGTCAGATAGCACCGTATCGGGTTCGTCGCCCTTATTGGCTATGTCAAAGCATTGCAGCGCGGCTTTCGGCTCTGCACCGTCGCTGCTGTTCATCCAGCAGAGCCGTTTGTCGGTGGCCTGGAGCAAATCGTAGTTGCCCGGCGGAGCCGGAACCTCGTCGAGACGCGAATCGAGATCGGCGAAGTCGATCTTCACTTCCGGCGGCTTTTTCTCCTCCTTGCCCCCGGTCTTATCGCTCTCTTTGTTGTCTGTCTTTTTGTCGGCGCCGGCCGGCTTCTTGTCTCCTGCAGCCGCTGGCGCGGTGTCGTCCTTCTTTTCGGTATCGGGTTTCTCAGTATCCTTATTTTCCGCAGTGTCGGGATGCAACTCATCGGCCGGCAAAAACGGGGAGCGCAATCCTGGTGTCAGGGCCAGCTCGTAGATCTTCATCGTCCGGTCGAAGTGCGGTTGCGGCGCGCGCGGCCCCCATGGAGAGCGAATTGTCGTCTTCAGGTTGCGGTCTGAGAGGAAATACAGCCACTTCCCATCCGAGCTCCACGCCGGATCCTCGCTGTTGAAACGATCGGAGGTGATATCCTTGATCTCGCCCGACGCAATATTGAGCACCTTCACCTGGTCGAAGGTATTGTCGGCGGTTTCGTTGAAGGCCAGCCAGCGGCTATCGGGCGACCAGGTCAATTGATCGAAGTCGCCGTTCATCGATTGCGCAATGCGCTTGTCGGTTTTGTTCTTGATGTCGTAGATCCATAGCTGCTGATCCTTGTCGCGATGCGCCAGCCACAGGCCGTCGGGGGAGGGAACTCCATCCCAGCGCAGCACCTTTGCATCGTTGGTCCATTGCTCCGGCGAGCCTTCGCCATTCGCCGCGAACTTCCAGAACTCCGTCTCGCCTGTCTTGGTCGATAACGCAACGATATTCTTGCCGTCTGGCAGGAAGCGCGCCGCGCGGTAGCGCACGTCGGATTCGCCCGCGACCTTCACGTCGCGGCCGGTCTTAGCCGGTATTACCCAGATTTGGCCACGCGCTGTTAGCACAACCTGTGAACCGTCGGGAGAGATATGCGCCGCCGTTAGATACTGCAGGGGCTTTGTCACCCAGTGCTGGCGTAGCTGGTCGAAATCCGAGACCAGCGTAATGGGGATGACAGCATCCTGTCCGGTCTTCAAATCGAGCAGCCACAAACCGGCGCCCGACGCGTACACGATGCGGCCATCGTCGAGCGAAGCCGACTCCACGTCGAATATCTTCTGATGGCTCTCTTCTTTCACGTCGTGGCCATCAGTTGTCATGGAGTAGACATTCATCACCCCGTCGCGGTCGGAAAGAAAATAGACGCGGCCGTTCCAAAACATAGGATTGGTCGATGTGCCCTTGTAATTGCTGGTTAGCGGCACGGCTTCGTTCTTGCCGTCAAAGCTCCAGATGTTCTCGGCCCAGCCGCCTTTGTATCGCTTGGTCTCGCTCCACTGCCTTCGCCAGCGCGTGAAATAAAGTGTGTGACCGTCTGCCGAATAAGCTCCCTCATAGGCCTGCGCCAACGGCACAATATCGCGACCGCCATGATCGTCCATCAGCACCAGCTCCGATTCGGGCAGCGTGGAGTAGCGCCCGGTTGCGATCATGAGCCGGCCATCAGGAGTCCAGCCTGCGGGGTCCGACTCTCCATCCCAGGTGCGCCGCTGCGGCAGTCCGCCGTCAATTGGCATGGTGTAAACCTCGCGCGGCCCCTCGTAATCGGCGCTGAAGGCCACGGTCTTTCCGTCGGGCGAGATGTGTGCCATGTTCTCAATACCCAGGCCGGTCGTGAGCCGCCGGGCCATGCCGCCCTGCACGCTCACTGTCCACAGATCGCCCTCCGAAGTGAAGACGATAGTGTCGCCATGAACAGACGGTTTGGAATAATAACCGCGGCGTCCCTCAGGAGCCTGGGAGGAAAGTTGAAAGGCTGAAGCCAGGAAGAGGAGAGCGAATGCAAAATGAATCGCAGAGCGACGCAAGGCAGGAAAGGTCATGGCCAGAGCTCCAATGATGGATTGAAGTGGGCGAACAATCAACTGCGGGTCACAACGCGCAGGTCCGCATGGCATTGACGGGAAAGCGATTACAAAGGCGAAAAAGGCCCGATGAGGAATGATACATCTTCTCACCGGGCCTGGCTTGCTGGATATTATTTCGATGGCGGCGCGCGGCAAATGCACTGCCCCCGCGCCTGCGTTTACCCCACACGCTCAATCGTCATCGACTCGAGCACGACCGGCTTGTGCGGCTTGTCCTGCGCGTTGCGAGCAACCTTCGAGATCTTTACCACGACGTCCTGCCCCTCGGCCACTTCTCCAAAGATGGTGTGCTTGCCGGTGAGCCAGTCTGTAGGCGCAACGGTTATAAAAAACTGGCTTCCATTTGTATTGGGCCCGGCGTTGGCCATCGCCAGCTTGCCCGGAGTGTCGAAGCGGTGCGGCGAGCCCTTGGTCTCATCCTGGAACTTGTATCCGGGCCCGCCCATGCCATTGCCGGCCGGGTCGCCGCCCTGGATCATGAAGTCGGGAATGACCCGATGAAAGATAGTGCCGTCGTAGAGCTTGCTGGTCGATTTCACGCGGCTGACAGGATGCGTCCACTCGCGCGCGCCTTCAGCCAGTTCGATGAAGTTCTTGACGGTGACAGGCGCATCGGCCTCAAACAGCCTGACGGTGATTTTGCCTTCGGTGGTATTGAAAACGGCGTAGGTGCCGGGAAGAAGTGCCATGGGGTCCTCAATTCAAAAAGCGGAGCTAGCGGTGTTAGTGGAGTTGGAAGGATTGCTATTTACGGTTGCGGTTGGGCGGGCGGCGGCGGAATCTTTTCGCCTTCGCGCACAATCGTTACCTTCTGCAGCACAACCGGCGAGAGCGGCTTGTCGTTCGCGTCGCGCTCGACGCGGGCGATGGTCTTCACCACCGCAACGCTGGAGTCATCGCACTGGCCAAAGATGGTGTAGTGCTGGTTGAGCGAGTCATAGGCCTGCTCAGTGATAAAGAACTGGCTCCCGTTGGTGTTGGGGCCGCTGTTGGCCATTGCCAGCCGGCCCGGTACGTCGAAGTTCAGGTTGGGATCGAATTCATCGTCGAACGCGTACCCAGGCCCGCCGGCTCCCGTACCGGATGGATCTCCGCCCTGAATCATGAACTCAGGAATCACGCGGTGGAACGTCGTCCCATCGTAGAAGCGCTTATGACGCATCACCTTGTTGGTTGTCGGGTCAGTCCAGTCTTTGGTTCCTTCGGCGAGGCCGATAAAGTTGGCCACGGCGTTCGGCGCCTGCTTTTGAAAAAGCTGGCAGGTAATGCGGCCCATCGACGTATCCATCACGACCGTGGGGCCGTTGGGAGAAACAGCAGTGGCGACGGGCGCATCGGGAAGCGCCGGCGCCGGAGTCTGCGCAGCCGGTTCCGTGGTCGGTGTCGTCGGTTGTGTCGTCGGCGCTGCCGGTGGCGTGGCCTGCTGGCCCAGTGCCGGCAACGCCGCGACGGCAAGCATCGTGGCTGCCAGGGCCAAGCCAAATGCCAGTCTGCGATTACTTATTCTCATGCCGTTTTTGAGGTTAAATCATGCGGCCTGAGGGCTGCCAGAGGGGACGATAGCGACTGACCTCGAATTTCAAGCCTGTACCAAACTGATGGATGGCCGGCCCGGGCGCCATGTATGGTATTTGAATGAGAGTTTTCTCCGTGCATCCCCATCGTGGGCGCCTTGCATTCTTTTTGAGCGTCGTGCTCATGTCTTCACTCGCCGTCTCCCGCGGCGTGGCCCAGTCTGACCATCAGGCTCCTGACGCCGAAAAGCCGGCCTCGCCTGGCAACGGTCCGGCCGCCAAGCCGGCTTCAGACAAAGATAAAGACGAACTGCCTCCGCTGCCCCCGGAAAAGAGCGTGCCGCAGACCATGGTGCTCGACGGCAAGGCGCTGCACTACACCGTCACCATCGGTGCGCTGCCGGTGCGTGACAGCGAAGGCAAGGTAGCCGGGGAAGTGGTAACCACTTCCTACACCATGCCCGGCGACGATCGCCCCGTGACGTTCGCTCTCAACGGCGGGCCCGGCGCGGCGAGCGTTTTTCTCAATTTCGGAGCCATCGGCCCCAAGCATCTGCAGGCCGGCAACGAAGGCGACAGTCCCTCGGCGCCGCCGATTCTCACAGATAACCAGGGCACATGGCTCGACTTCACCGACCTTGTTTTTATCGATCCCGTCGGCACCGGTTTCAGCCGTTGCAAAGTATCTGAAGATCAGTGCCGAAAGCTCTTTTACTCCACTGAGCCCGATATCGAATATCTTTCGCGCGTCATCTACGACTGGCTGGTGAAAAATGACCGCCTTGGCTCGCGCAAATATCTTATCGGCGAGAGCTACGGAGGCTTCCGCGGCCCGCGCATCACTTACTATCTGCAATCGCAGATCGGCGTTGGGCTCAACGGTGTCACGCTGGTTTCTCCGTACCTGAATCCGACCATCGAGCAGAATGGCGACGTCTCGCCGATTCCATGGATGGTGACTCTGCCGTCAATCACCGCGGCAAATCTGGAGCGCCAAAACAAGCTCACCCCCGATGCCATGAAGGCGGTGATCGACTACACGCAGGGCGAGTACGCGACCACGCTCATCCACGGCCGCTTCGACCAGGCTGCGACCGACAGGATGATTGCGAAAGTCACCGAGATGACCGGACTCGATCCTGAGTTTGTGAAATATTCCGGCGGACGCCTCGAAACCGGTGCGTATCTGCGCGAGGTACATCGTGAGCAGGGTAAGCTCGGCTCCGTCTACGATTCGAACGTCACCACGTACGATCCATTTCCGTACGCGCCTCAGCAGCGCGCCAACGATCCCATTCTCTCAACCATGATTGCGCCCGTGACAACAGCGATGGTTGACTTTGTTACGCGGACGGTTGGCTGGAAGGTGGACGCGCGCTACAACGCGCTTTCAGGCGAAGTGAACCATCTATGGACTCGCGACGATGAAATGCGCCGCGGCTCGGTTACTCAATTGCGCGAGGCCGTTGCCGCCGACTCAAAGCTGCAGGTAATGATTGTTCATGGCTGGAACGATCTCTCCTGCCCGTTTATGGGCTCGCTGCTCACCGTGGAGCAGATGCCCATTATGGGCGACCCGAACCGCGTCTCGGTGCACGAGTTTCCCGGCGGCCACATGTTCTACACGCGTGAATCAAGCCGCCTCGCTCTGCGCAAAGACGCAATCGAGATGTACAGCAAGCGATAGAGTAGCGCCGGTCTCCAGACCCTCCGACGAAGCCTCGAAAGAAATCAG
This sequence comes from Occallatibacter sp., assembly GCA_035504315.1. Classification (GTDB taxonomy): domain Bacteria; phylum Acidobacteriota; class Terriglobia; order Terriglobales; family Acidobacteriaceae; genus Telmatobacter. Next base: position 25,768 of record DATJSB010000085.1, on the reverse strand, counting down.
CCCGTCAGAGAAATGGCACAATCCACCCCCGGAGCACACCTCGCCCCGGGGCTTTCGTATCGCCTCTAATAACCGATAACCGATAACGATCACCGGCCACTGATCACTGACCACTGACCACTGATCACTGTTTTTCCGCCCCTTGACTCTCTATCCATAGATAATCTATATATAGTCCCATGACTGGCAAACCCGACCTCCTGCCCGGCACCCTCGACATGCTCATCCTCAAGACGCTTGCCCGCGCCCCCATGCACGGCTATGGCATCGCGCTTTCAATCAAGCGGTTTTCTGACGATGTGCTCACCGTGGAAGAAGGCTCGCTTTATCCCGCGCTGCAGCGGCTTTTGGTGCAGGGTTGGGTCAAGGGCGAATGGAAGACGACTGAAACCGGCCGCCGCGCGCGCTACTATACGCTTACCGCCGCAGGCCGCAAGCAGTTAAACATCGAGCTCACGCAGTTTGACCGGATGATTACCGCCATCGGCCGCGTGCTGCGCGATCCCCAGGAGGCGTAATCATGTTCGGCAGATTATGGAGAAAGTTTGCGCTTCTGTTCGGCCGTGGCCGGTTCCGCTCCGAGCTCGATGAAGAGATGGCCTTTCACCGCGCCCAGATGGAGGCGGAACTTGTCGAAGATGGCGTCTCGCGCGATGAGGCACGCTATGCGGCCAGGCGCCGTTTCGGCAATGCGACACGCCTGAGGGAGCAAAGCCACGACGCGATCGGCTTCCGGTTTGAAACCGTGCTGCAGGATCTGCGCTTCGCCATGCGCCAGCTTCGCCGCAGTCCCGGTTTTGCAATCACCGCAGTGGTCATTCTTGCGCTGGGCATGGGCGTGAGCGTGGCCATCTTCGGCTTTGTAGATAAGGCGCTGCTTGAGCCGCTGCCTTATGCGCAACCCAATCGGCTTCTGGATGTGACTGAAAACTCCGCAGGTTGGCCGCGAGCGAATCTTTCCCGCGCCGACTACGAAGACTGGAAGCGCGAAAATACGACGCTAAGTTCGCTTGATGCATACGGCGGTGAGGGCTACCTGCTGCGAATGGGCTCAACAACTGAGCCGGTACCGGCAGCGCGAGTGAGCGACGGCTTCTTTTCAACCCTCGGCGTCAAACCCATGCTGGGCCGCGGATTTCTGCCCGGAGAAGACCAGCCCGGCAAACCTAAAATCGTGATCCTGAGTTATGGCACGTGGCTCACGCGCTTCGGCGGCCGGCGGGACGTCATCGGCCAATCGGTGGGCTTGAGCGGCGATTCGTACACCATCGTGGGCGTTCTGCCGCGCTCGTTCGAGTTTGCTCCGCGCCGCGACTCCGAGTTCTGGGTGCCGCTGCTCGACAAGAACAGCTGCGAGCAGCGCCGCAGTTGCCACAATCTCTACGGCATCGGCCGATTGCGCGACGGGGTAAGCATCGAGGCTGCGCGCGCCGACATGAAACGCATCGCAGCGCAATTAGCCGCACAGTATCCCGCGTCGAACAAGGGGCAGGGCGCTGCGGTGCAACCGCTCTACGAACTCATCGTGGGTGATGTGCGGCCCATTCTTTTGACCCTGCTGAGCGGAACCGCGCTGCTTTTCCTCATTGCAAGTGTCAATGTAGCAAGTCTGTTACTGGTGCGTTCCGAATCGCGCCGCCGCGAGATTGCCGTTCGCGGCGCCCTGGGCGCAACTCCCGCCCGGCTGATACGGCAATTCGTAACCGAGGGAATTCTGCTTGCCGCAGCCGGTTGCGCGGGCGGACTGATGTTTGGCGGGTGGTTGATGGAGCTGCTTTCGCGACTGGTCCCCAAGCCCATGCTCTCGCACCTGCCGTTCCTGGGCGACGTAACCATGAATACGCATGTGCTCCTGTTTGCGGTGGCCATCGTGCTTTTCGCCGCGGCGCTGCTTGCGTTCACTCCGGTTCTTCGCTTGACAGGGATGGACCTTCAGGATGCGCTCGGCGAGGGCGGGCGCACATCCGCGGGACGATTCTGGCAGCGGCTCGGCGCCAATCTCGTGGTTGTCGAAATCTCCATTGCCGTTGTGTTGCTGGCGGGCGCGGGACTCATCGGCCGCAGCTTTTACAACCTGCTCCATGTCGAGACAGGTTTCGACACATCGCATTTGGCCACGGTTAATGTGATGGCGCCCAACAGTGATTACTCGAAAAATAACCAGTTGGTCGCTCTGTATCGTGAAATCGACCGCAGATTATCCGCATTGCCCGGCGTGCAGGCAGTTGGACTGGCGACCGATCTGCCATTGCAATGCAACTGCGACACCGACTGGATTCGCATTGAAGGCAAGCCATTCCACGGCGAACACAATGAGGTCAACTCGCGCGACGTGAGCCCCGGCTATCTTGCGGCGCTCAAAGCGAAACTCGTGCGCGGCAGAATGCTGACCGGGCAGGACGATGCTTCTCATCCTCATGTAATTGTGATCAACGAGGCCCTGGCGAAGAAATACTTCCCGGGAGAAGACCCCATCGGCAAGCGCCTAGGGAGCGGCGATCTTGCTCCCGATTCAATGCGAACGATCGTCGGAGTGATTGCCAACGTGCGCGAGGGCGGCCTGGATCAGGATGTGTGGCCATCGGAGTATGAGGCCATTTACCGCACTTCGGATACCGAGTTTTCGATTGCGGTGCGAACCGCGCAGGATGAAAAGGCAATTTTGCCGTCAATCGACAGCACTCTGCGCGGCATCGATCCGAACCTGGGCATCTACGGCGAGCAGACCATGCAGCAGCAGATGGATTCGTCTGAAGCCGCATTGTTGCATCAGTTTGCCGCATGGCTTGTGGGCGGATTTGCGGCCATGGCGCTGGTGCTCGGAGTCGTCGGCCTTTACGGAGTCGTCGCGTATTCCGTAAGCCGGCGCACGCGCGAGATTGGCGTCCGCATGGCACTCGGTGCGCAGCGCAGCGCGGTTTATTCGCTCGTCATGCGTCAGGCCTGCTGGCTTACGGTTACGGGTCTGGCCATCGGGATGGTCTGTTCCATCGGTGCATCGGAGCTCATGCGCAAGCTGCTCTTCGGCGTCGCGGCCTGGGATGTGCCGACTCTTGCTTCGGTGGTCTTTGTGCTTGGCTGCGCATCGATCGCGGCGAGTTTTCTGCCCGCCCGGCGCGCGGCATCGGTGAATCCCACTGACGCGCTGCGCGCCGAGTAGACAACCACCTCAATCGCGCTCAATCCTCAGTGGGCGTCTTCTCCACGTGATCCACCACCAGCCGCTCAACCGTGGCCTTGCGTTCCTCGAGCTTCAGCCCCATCTGCTCGACTGATGAAAACACTGCCTGGCCTCCCTGCGGGTCCGACGCCGCATTGGCCGGCGCGGTGACGGGAGCGCTACTCCCACCCGCGGCGCCCGGAACATCCCCGCCCTGGGCTCGCGCGATCGACATCAGATCGGCCAGCGACAGATCGAGGGCGATCTGATAATTGCCCTTCAGGCCTGTCATATTCACTATCTGCGTCCCGCCGCCACCCGTCATTTGCGTCAAGTTTGTCAACATGTCGGCAAACCCGTCCATCGTCACCGTGCTCGACTCGAGATGAAGCGACTGCGTCGCCATATCCATCTTCTCGGTGATCGTGCCCCTCTTGCCCATATTCATCACGATGCTTCCATCGCTTTTGCGCAAGATCCGCATCTCTCCCTCGTCGGTGTCCATCTTCGCCTCGCCCGGCTGGAGGGGAGCGTTCGGGTCGATATCCGCGGGCGTCGCCGGCGATTCCTTCATCTTCGGCCCCGCCTTGCCCACCACCAGCGCCAGCACCTTGTGCTCCTCCTGTGTGCGGTGGACTGCCAGCTTGAAACGGTCCACCAGCAGCGCCTGCAACATCGCCGGCGCATCGTCTTTACTGCTGCCGTCGGGCATCTTGGCTTCAACGTCGAAATGCGTATCGCCCAGCCACGGGGGACCATCGACCTGGTAAGGTTTCACTTTGTACGCAACCACAATCAACTGTTTGAGAGTCATGAACAGGTATTCAGCGCGCGAAGCATCCACGTGCGGGCCGAGGCGCGGCATCTTGCCGGCCTGGAAGTCGGCTGCGAGTTTCTGATAATCCAGCGGCGCCGAGGGCTTGATGGTGGCAACATCGAACGTTGGATGCGGGGCTGCCGGCTGTGCCGTTGCCGGCGCAGCGGCCGTAGTAGCGGGCGCGGACTGGGCCGCAGGAGCAGCGGGAGCCGCGGCTGGAGCAGCCTGGCCGTAGATTGTAGCTGTAATGAAGAACAGAGCAGGGAAAGAATAAGGGCGCAATTTCATGGGGGACATTCCTCGATTTGGTGGAATGCCCTGCATTATAACGCCAAGCGAGTTTTGTTTGATGTGAGGACATCTCGCGCTGCTTGGCGACGAAACGCCTTAAACCAGCCGTAGGAAATTCTCCGACTCAAGATTTGCGCCCGGAAATACCTTTTCAAAATCGCGTGCGCCGATGGTACGCGCAACAACCTCGCCCAGTACCGCACGGTAGTCGGTGGTGAGCGCGAGGTCGCGGCCCTGGTTGAGCTGCTCGTTCGAGAGTCCCGGCCACTTGCCGTAGACTTTGCCGCCGTTCACGTGTCCGCCGAGAACAAACATGGCATTGGCGTGTCCATGGTCGGTGCCGCCGGTGCCATTTTCCCGCGCCGTGCGGCCGAATTCCGACATTGTCACCAGCGTAATGTTCTCGGCCGAGTCGCCCATATCGCGCCAGAAGGCCGCAATGCTTTGCGAGAAATCCGTGAGCCGGTTGGCGAGCTGGCCATTTACGCTGCCCTGGTTCTGATGCGTATCCCACCCGGTCACATCGGAGAATGCCGCTTCAACTCCCAGGTTGGCCTTGAGCAGTTGTGCAATCTGTTTCATGCTGTTGCCAAACTCGGTGTTGGGATAAATGGCGCCGTTGCCCGGCTGATACTGCGCGGGATTGGCGGCACGCAGCATCCTTACTGCTTCAAACGTCTCGTCGCCAGCGGCGTGAAGAATCTGATCGCCTGAATCGGCATACATCGCCTGGAAAGCATTGGCGGCGGGCGAAGGAGCGGGTCCGCGGCCGGCTATGGTGAAGCCATTCACGTTGTTGAGCGCGATGGCCGGAATCTTGCCGGCCAGTGTGAGAGGAACATCGGCGCCAAGCGCCAGCGCGCGGAAAGCGGAGTGCTCGCAGGTTCCCTCGCAGCGGTGAACCAGATCTTCAGCCTGCAGCGCGCGATTCAGCCATCCATCGTCGGTGCCCTTCACGCCCGGCGTTCCCGACTCCATGTAATCCTGAGCGTCAAAGTGAGAGCGCGACATATCAGGTGAGCCGCAGGCGTGCACGATGGCGAGGTGCCCCTGATCGTAGAGGGGCTTGAACGAGGCGAGCGAGGGATGCAGTCCGAAAAAACCGTCGAGATCGATCACCTGATTCTGTGGAATGGCGATGGTAGGCCGCATGGAGTAGTAGTTCTTCTCGCGGTAGGGAACCACAACGTTGAGCCCGTCGGCCGCGCCGCGCTGAAAGATCACAACCAGCCGCTGGCCCGGAGTGCTTGCCGCTTCAGCCAATACCGAACGAACCATGAAGCTGGGAATTGCCGCCGTGCCCGCTACCGCCAGCGCGCCCCTGTGCAGGAAGAATCTCCGGTTCATATGCATCTCAATTCTCCTCAGAGCAGCTTTCAGCTCTCGGTCATTAGTCCCTCAGTCCCTCGGCGCTTCAGCGCCGCTGAAACTCCGGCGAGCCGATCAACAATCCAGCCAGCACTTCATCTTGTCGTTCCAGCGCATTGGCCGGCCGGGGAACGCCGCGCGGCTTGGCCGGGGCTGAAACCGGGTACACTGTGAACGAACCCTGCGCCGACTGCGATTCGAACTCTCCGAGTGCCGCGTCCCGCGTCTGCGCGCTCACTCCGCCGGCCACAATCATCGGCTCCAGGCGCGCCTCTTCGGCCTCCGGCGTCGGTACCGGCGCCGGTTGTGCATCCGGGGCGGATTCGCCGGCAAGTCCAACATTGGAATCCTCAGGCTGATCGCTCCAGCTCACCCTTACTCCCGGCAGCCGGTTTGCCGCCAGGTTCAAAGCAAAATTCATGCGGTCAACCAGCGCGCCCGTCGAAACCCACTCGCTGGCCACCCATTTGTATCCTGTCGGCGGAATGCATCCGTAAAGCTGCATGCCCATCTGCCGCAGCGCGTTCTCGATGGGCTGAAAGTTCTCCATATCCGCATTCGACGCACGCAAAGCCGAGACCACGAACTCTAGTGGCGTTTTCACCTTGGCGCGATAGTCGCTCGCGGCCCAGAACTCCGGTGAATGGAACAGCGTGCGCAGCACGGCCGAGATATCGCCGCCCGACGACATATACGTTTTTGCCATGCGGTCGACCAACGTCTGCGGCGGATCGTCGCTCACAAAGCGGATGGCCAGCTTGCGCGAGATGAACTGCGCCGTGGCAGGGCGGGTGACCAGGAAGTGCAGCAGCTCTTCGCCTTGGCGCTCGCCGTCGTCCTTGAATTTCTGGCCCATCACCTTTTTCGTGCCGGGTTCGTGCCGGTTCTCGTTGAACTCGAAGCCGCCGCCGCGCTGCGGTTGATTCACAGTCCAGCCGGTAAGAATGCGCGCAACCTGGATCACGTCGGCTTGCGTGTAGCCGCCGTTCACCCCCAGCGTGTGCAATTCCATCAGCTCACGGGCGTAATTTTCATTCAGGCCTTCGTCGGCTTTCTTTTTTGCGGGGTTGCGCATCAATTGCATCTTGGCCCGTTCGGCAGCCGGTGAATCCGGACCCAGGCTTTCGGCGTTGTCAAGATACAACAGCATTGCCGGGCTGTGGGCAACCGCCTCCAGAAGGTCTTCAAACTTGCCCAGCGCGTTCGGCCTGATCACGTCGCGCGCGTAGCTCACCAGGTAATAGGGCGTCTCTTCGTTCTTGCGCAGATAGATGTTGAAGTGATTGAGCCAGAAGTCGGTCATCACCTCCTGCAACTGCGCACTCGAGTAGGTGTCGCGGGTGAGCCGCTCGGCTATCAGCTCCTGGACCGCCATGCGCTGCGGGTTCTCGAGATCTTCAACAGCCTCGCGCAGGTCGGGAATCATGTCGGCCGTGAGCTGATTGCGCTGCTGGCCCTTCAACGAATGCATGAAGGCATCGAACTCAGCCGGTTGCATCTGCTGGAGATGTGCAACGCGATCGCGAGGCGCCAAAGCCACGATGCTGGCGAAAGACGGGCCATCGAGCTGCGACATTGTATTGAGCACGTCGGCGGCTGCAGCGGGAGTGAGCTCGCCGGCCTGCGCGGGGCCAGCATTCATCGTGTGTGCATTTGAGGGCGCCATGTTGCCGCCGGCGTCACTGTCCATCGCCTGCGCCTGATTCCCACCCGAAGCCATCTCCATCGATTGCCCATTGGCCGCAGGGCTTTGCTCATTGGCTGGCTGCGAAGGTCCGTTATTTGCCGGGCTCTGCGCATTTGCCATCTGGCCCTGCGCCGGCTCGGCCTGCGCGGTTTTCTTCTGTTCCTGCTCGGCCTTTTTCTCCTGCACGCGATACATCTGGAACTCGTACACCGAGTGCAGAGTGCCGCGGCGGGGAATCTCGACCTTGCCGGCGATTGCCTGCCGGATGATTGCACCGGAGGGCACGCGGTAGAGCAGGTCGGGCACGCTCCACTGCATGGCCGGATAAAGAAGCAGCCGCTCGTTGAGGGCCGCTTCGTCGAGCGTCTGCGGATGCAACTGCTGCTCGAACCATGCGTCGAGGCCCATGGCGCGAACCGCTTCCAGGTCGCCTGGCCGCGGCCCGAAGGTCAAGCGGTTCAGCGCCTGCAGAATCCGCTCATCGCCTTTCAGTTGTTCCGAATGATATGCCGGCCGGTGCTTGACTTTGGCCGCTGGCGCTGGCTCTGTGGAGCTTGCCGAAGCGGGACTGGCCGACTGCCCGTAGCCAATGGGAGGAGCCGTGATGGTGGCGCACAAGAGCAAGGCCAGGGCGCTTTTCACTGATTCCATTCGACAAGCTCCAGCATGGAAAGGCGCAAACGAGGAAAGGGAACGGGGCAACGTAGCTTTCTGCCCGACGAACTGACTAACCGATAGACCTTACTAAAGAACAAGACGCAGGTTGGCGGGGAAAGTTGCGGCGGGGTCAGAGGAAGCGACGGCGGGGGCGGATCGAGGCGAGCGGGAACTGCTGAAGGGGCTGAAGGGCGAGCGAGGAGGAGAGGTCGACGGCAGTTGTTGGCAATTCCGGCCCATTACTTTCAAAGACAGGTCCTGGAGACAACTCATTGATCTGCAAAACGACCGAGATCGATTGGTCCGAGCCCCTCAGCAGATCGACGCTTAGCGGTTTGGTTAGAAACGTCTTGAATCCTGGGGCGGTAACTCGAAAAACCTGACTTCCAGAGGGCAAGTTTAGAACAGCTTGGCCTTGAGAGTTTGTCCGTGCAGCCCACGATTGGGCGCCGGGAGATGGAGGGTCGGTCCTTACAAGTGCACCGGCAATCACCGCCCCTGTGATATCTGTGACCGTCACGGTGAGCCGGACATTCGGCGCTTGTTGGGCCAGAAGCGTTGCGGAGAGAATCGAAAATGCGACTGCGGCGATACGTGCATTAGCCACGCGCTAAGGGTGTCACACTTGGCAGTAAGTTTCAAGCCGGGGCCAGATATTCTCGTCAACGAGAAGCTTCAAGAACCGAGATCCTTTCAGGGATGCTGGCGAAGAACTCGTAGACGGACTGGAAGTCCTCTTTTTCGAGATAAGTGAACTCCTTGAGTATCTGGTCTTCAGTCATACCAGATGCCAGATAGGAGGCAAGATCGTAGACGGTGAAGCGCAGGCCGCGGATGCAAGGTTTGCCGCCCATCTTGCCGGGTTCTACCGTGATGCGCGAATTCAACTCAGGCGTTGGCATGTTTGCCTCAATCCCGGAGTTACAGCATCCCAGGGTCTCACCCATCTGCGCCATTATTTTATGGCAGATTTGACCAGACAGGCGGTAATTCTCCGAGACGAAACCTAACGCTGAAGGCTGACCGCTGTCTTTCAGCAGCCCCTTCTGCACCGGGCCATGATGGCTGCGTGCAGCCGTTCGCGAAGGTCGGTGGGAAGATCGTAAATCTCGTGGGAGCGGTAGATTTCGATGGTCTTGCGGGTAGTGTTCAGCGTTACTTCGCAGTGTTCGCAGCCCTTGAGATGCTCCTGCAGGTCGGCGCGCATGGTTTCAGTCACAGTGTCGTCGATCAGGTCGTCGAGAAGGGAAATAAACTCAGTGCAGGTCACGTCTCAACTCCCCGTTTGTGGCGCGATTGCTGGCCCATTGCCAGCCGTCGCCGCCTTCCGCTTGAAATAACGGCTCAACCGCTCGCGCAACTGCAACCGCGCCCGCAAGAGCCGCGATTTGACGGCCGGAACGCTCAGTCCCAGCGTCTCCGCGGTCTCTTCGGTCGAAAGCCCTTCCACGTCGCGCAGGGCGAAGACCACGCGAAAACCCTGCGGCAAGCCCTGAATCGTCTTGCGCAGTATATCGGCCAGCTCCGATTGGTTGTAATTCTGCTCCGGATTCGGCGCCCAGTCGGCGAAGTCGCGGGGTACGGAGCCCTCTTCGGTCTGCAGATCCTCGTCGATCGAGACCATTCTGCCGGTGCGCCGCTTGCGCAACCTCATCAGGCTCTCGTTTACCGCGATTCTCACCAGCCATGTATAAAACTTCGCATTCCCCTGGAACTGATCCAGCTTTTCATACGCCTTCAGAAACGCATCCTGCGCAACATCTTCGGCATCTTCGCGGTTTTGCGTGATGTGCTGCGCAATCCTGAAGACCTGCCGCTCGTACTTGCGCACCAGCGCATCGTAGGCCGAGATATCCCCCGCGCGGACCCGTTCCACCAAGGCCACATCGGGGTGTTGCTCGTTTTCTCCCGCAATTGATTGGATGGTCGACATAGCCACTGGTCGCAAAATCGCTGCGCAAACTGGTTGAAAAGACGTTTGAGGGACTTCAGGGGCCACGGCTTTTGGATTCTCGTACGGGCCGTTTGAATCAAGTGTATCGAAAAGGGGGCTGGGGAATCCAACCGGGCAGCGGGCTCGGGTCGCCCCAACTCGGAGCCGTAACCCGACTGGTTCCCGTTCGTGTCCGCACACACCAAAGAGGAATTCCGGATGGGCGGGCGGAAGCATAGAGTGAATATATGAAGGGCGGGTACCTCTCCAAATTCAATCCTGTCCGTTTCTTGCCCGCTGCGTTTCGTCCTTTGTGGAGCGCTTTGGCTTTGGTTCTGTGCGCTCTGATGGTGATTGAACCGCTGCCGGCTCAGACAAGTTCTACCACGGACGCCAAACGCGCGAAGGAACCGGCCAACTCCACGCCGGCTGGGGCTAAAAAGCCTCGCCCGGCTACAGCACACAAGAATACGTCTGGAAAAAGGACCGCTGCGAAGGCCTCATCGCATCACCGGCCCGTGCATCGAGGCAGCCGCGCCTCCCGCATCGCTCACACTGCTCGCATTCACCGGGCGTTTGTCGCCTCCACCGAACTGCGGCCCATGGCCCAGCAGCTGGCACTGTTGCGCACGCCCGCGGCCTACGCAGGCGTGACTGCCTACGCGCAGAAGCACACGGGCGAAGCTGCCGCGGCGGCATATCTTGCGCTCGGCCATGCCTACCTGCTCGACAAGCGCTACGCCGAAGCCAGCTCGAGCCTGGCGCTGGCGCGCAAGAGCGGCCAGGAACTGGCCGATTACGCCGACTATCTCGGCGCCCAGGCCAGCCACGCAGCCGGCAACGACGCGGCTGCCGAAACCCTGCTGAAGGGCTTCACCGATCGCTATCCCGACAGCATTTTTGTGGACCGCGAGCCCGAACTCGAAGCCAATATTCTGCTCTCGCTCAACAATCCCGCGGCCGCGCGCGCCGTTCTTGTGAAGGCGCAGGACACCGGCGCTGCCGACCGCGTCGCCTACCAGCTCGCAGTAGCGCAGGTAGCCCTTGCGTTGGGTGAAAAGTCCGCCGCGATTGACCTGTTCAAAAAGGTTCTTCTGGCCTACCCTCTCAGCCCGGAGGCGCAGATCGCGCGCGCCCGGCTCACCGAGGCCGGCGCCGAATCCACGCTCACCGTTGCCGATCTGCGCAGCCTGGGCGATGCCTATTACAACGCCGGCCGTTACGGCGAGGCGGTCGAACAATACCGCGCGCTGGAGCGATCGACCGAACTCAGCGCCGCCGATCGGAACGGCTTTGCCGTGGCCGAGGCTGCATGCGAGCTCAAGCTCAAGCACCTGACCACCGCGCAGGCCGAGGCGCTCGAGGACAGCAACGATGAGAATGGCGCGCGGCGTCTCGACCTGCTGATGGAACTGGCTCGCGACCGCGATGACGAGGCCGGCCAGCAGAGCATCGTCTCCGAGATGGAGACGCGCTTTCCGCGGAGCCCATGGCTCGAAGAAGCCCTTTTCTCCTCGGGCAATATGTATCTGCTCAAGCGCGATTATCCCCGCGCCGTCGAGTACTACAGCTATCTGGCCACTCATTTTCCCGACAGCAAGAACGCCCCCGCCGCACACTGGCGCGCCGGCTGGCTCAGCTACCGCCAGGGCCAGTACGCTGAGGCCGCGCGCATCTTCGACGAGCAGATCAAGCTCTACCCTTCAGCTCCGGAAACAGTTTCTGCCCTCTACTGGCGCGGCCGGCTCTACGAGTCTGAAGACCACGATCCCGCGCGGGCCGCTGCCAACTACCGCGCCATCGTTCGCGCCTATCAGCATTACTTCTACGCGCAATTGGCGCGCGACCGCCTTGCTGCCCTCGGCAAACTGACCGCGGCTACCGAGCCTCAGCTCGAGAAATTCCAGCCGCTGCCCGAGCCGCATCTCGTCGATACCTTTCCCGCTGACAGCCCCCACCTGGCCAAGGCGCGCCTGCTCGCCAACGCGGGCCTCAACGAGTACATCGCCGACGAGATCAAGGCCGACCCCGATTCCACTTCGTGGAGCGCGCTGGCCGAGGCGCAAATCTACTCCAGCTACGGCGAGAATTTTCGCGCGTTGCGCGCCCTCAAGAAGGCGTTGCCGTATGCTTCCACCGCGTCCATTGACTCGATCCCGCTTGCTTACTGGCATATTCTCTATCCCGAACCATACTGGGACACCATCAAAGCCGAATCGGCAAAAAACAATCTTGACCCGTATCTCGTAGCTTCACTCATTCGCCAGGAGTCGGAGTTCGATCCGTCGGTGATTTCGTACGCCAATGCATACGGGCTCATGCAGCTCATTCCTGTGGTGGGCAGAGCCATGGCGCGCGAAGAGGGTCTGACCCATTTTCAAACCTTCCAACTCCTCGATCCCGAGACCAATATCCGTCTGGGCACGCGCTACCTGCGCCAGATGCTCGACCACTTCGGCGGCGTGGAAGAATACGCGCTGGCTGCCTACAATGCAGGCGATTATCGTGTTGCCGACTGGCAGGCCGCCGGACCCTATCACGGCATCGATGAGTTTGTGGAGTCGATCCCGTTCACGCAAACTCGCGAGTACGTTGAGGCCATTCGCCGCAATCAGGAAACCTACATGGCTATCGACGACTTTGCCCGCACGCACACCAGCGACGGCATGCGGGCGGCGAGATAGCCATTCGCGATTCGGGCCGTCTAATGAAGGCGCGTTCGGAGTAGAAAGGGAATCCCGCTCGATACTAATTCGCATCGATTTCGATTGACGGGCAAAGGTGCGAACGGCAAGACTTGATTTTCAACAGAGGGACCAAAGACCCTCACCATTCGTAGCTGCTGTTGCAAGAAGACGACCGGTCCGGATCGATCGGGTCGGTTTGGTTACATCAATCCACGCGGAGGGATGTATGACAGCCGACTTGCAGTTTCTTGAAGAATGGATCCCCGAGAGAATGGACCCCGGAACGGTTTTCATGCTTGAAAACCAGTCCAAGCTCGGCCAGGCACAAAACCCTTATGTGGCCGTGATGTCGTGCCCCCGTTGTGGAACCCTCGGGTTGATTACCCGCCGCCAACTTTATTGCGGTGAGTTGATGATCTGCGGCGGGGACGTTTGCTCGGCCGAGTACCGGCTCGACGGCGACAGTATCTGCTACCGCCCGGTACAGTAGAGATTTGACAGCCGGACCAAGGCTGCGCCAGCGGCAGGTAGTGCTGTGTTCACTGTCCGCTGATTACCATTCACCATTCACTGTTCACTGCCTTCACTGCTGCAGCTTGTAATCGCTGTTGGGCACCTTCGCAGTCACTTGCTTCGGAGTCGGCAACTGGCTGCGGTCCCATCCTCCGCCCAGCGCCTGCACCAATTGAACGGCCGACATCATCTCTTCCACCTGGAGAGAATTCAGCGACTGCTGGTCGGCGAGTACCGTGGTCTGCGCCGTAACCACGTCGATATACGGGTCGACGCCGGTGTTGTAGCGCTCAGTCTCGAGATCGAGAAATTGCTGCGCAGACTTCACCGCCTCCTGCTCGGCGATGATTTGCTGTGAATAATTGCGCGTGGCCACTAGGCTGTCCTCCACCTGCTGGAAGGCGGTCAGAACGGTCTGACGGTAGGAGGCCAGATCGGCGTTGTAAGTAGCCACGTACTGGTGCAGCTCAGCGCGATACAGGCCGCCGTCAAAGATGACCTGCGAGACCGAGGGCCCGATCGACCAGATGCGGCTGGGCCAGTCAAACAGATGCTTGAACGTTGCCGATTCGAATCCGGCGTCGGCCGAGAGGCTGACCTGCGGGAAGAATGCTCCGTATCCGAAACCGATGGTCGCATTTGCCTCAGCCAGTGTGCGCTCGGTCTCGGCAATGTCGGGCCGCCTCTCAATCAGTTGCGAGGGAACGCCCGTGGGGATAGCAGGCGCCGTGTATATCATCGGTTTCACGGGTATCGAGAAGTCGGTCGGAATCTTGCCCAGCAGCACAGCGATGGCGTGTTCGTACTGCGCTCGAAGCAGTCCCACACTTACCGCCGCGGCCTGTGCCGACTGCAGCGTGCTCTTTGCCTCAACCACCGAGATGTAGTCGCCCACGCCCGAGTCGTATGCGCCCTGATTTGCATCCAGAGCCTTCTGGTCGGCAGCCACCGTGTCGTTCAGGATCTTCTGCAGCATATCCTGACCGCGAATCTCAAAATAGTACTCGGCAAGGCTTGCCTGTTCGGTCAGCTTTTCAACTTCAAGATCTGCCTCGCTGGCCTGTGTCGCGTACTGCGCCTCGCGCACCTCATTCCTGATCTTGCCCCAGAAGTCAGGGGTCCACGACACATCGAGCGGCGCGTTCCAGAGCGAAGTAGTATTACCCGTTGTAGCCGTCGACGAGACCTTTTGGTTGCTCGATGTCCTCGAGCGGCTCCAGCTCGGCCCAGCCGTGATGGTCGGCCAGTACTGCGAACGAGCTTCGGCGATTTCAGCCCGGGCCGACATGAAATTCTGAAAGTACTGCTTCAGGTTCTGATTGTTAACGTTAAGCTGCTCCTCGAGCGTATTCAGCTCGGGCTCGTTGAAGATCTCCCACCAGTTGCCGCGGATCATGGAGTCCTGCGGGCTCGCCACCTTCCAACCCGCCTGGTCCTGAAAATTGACGGTCGACTCCTTGTAATTGGGCGCGGTAATCGCCGGAGCCGTGGGAGGATGATACGGCGGACCGACGTGGCAGCCCGCCGCAAGCGCCAGCAAGCCAAGCGCAGCGACTGGCAAGGCAAACGGTACTCGGATTTTCAAATCAGGCATAGCGTGTCTTCCTCATCATTACGACGCTGCTCCTTCGGCCGTCGAGGGCAGCAGGTCGCGTTCCCGGTTCAGCGCCCACATGCGCATCCGGTCCATCATCAGGTAAATCACCGGCGTGGTGTAGAGCGTGAGCATCTGGCTCAGCAGCAGTCCGCCCACAATTGTGATACCCAGCGGCCGGCGCAGCTCAGAGCCCGTCCCGGTTCCGAAGGCCAGCGGCAGCGCGCCCATGATGGCCGAAAAAGTAGTCATCATAATGGGCCTGAAGCGCAGCATGCAGGCTTCGAAGATCGAGTCGCGTGTATTCTTGCCTTCGTTGCGCTCGGCCTGCAGCGCGAAATCGATCATCATGATTGCGTTCTTCTTTACAATGCCGATGAGCAGGATGATGCCGATGATGGAGATCACATTCAGATCCATCTTGAAGAGCATCAGCGCCAGCATCGCGCCCACGCTCGCCGACGGCAGCGTGGAAATGATGGTGATAGGGTGAACTAGGCTCTCATAAAGAATGCCGAGCACAATGAACACTGCCAGCAGCGCCGTGATCACGAGATACTTTTCCGTCGCCAGCGAGTCCTGGTAGGCCTGCGCCGTCCCCGCGAAGAATCCCCGCACCGTTCCGGGCAAGCCCAGGCGCTGCTCCATTTCGCTCACTTCGCGCGTAGCGTCTGAGAGCGACATTCCATTGGCCATGTTGAACGAGATCGTCACCGACGGGAAAAGTCCGGTGTGGTTCACTTGTAACGGCGTCGTGTTCGACGAGCTTTTCATCACGCTCATTAATGGCGAAATCCGGTTGAGACCCGCTGCGGTCCCTCCCGCTGCCGACGATCCCCCGGGAGCGATGTAGATGTTTTTCAATCCGTTGGGATCCTGCCAGTAAGGCGGTGCAACTTCCATCACCACGTAGTACTGGTTAAGTTGGGTGTAAATCACCGAGACTTCAGACTGGCCAAAAGCTGAGTACAGCGCGCTGTCGAGCGATTGCGACGTCTGACCAAGGCGTGCCGCAGTGGCGCGATCGTAATTGAGCAACTCCTCGAGTCCGCCATTCTGCTGGTCGGTGTTCACATCCTGCAGCCCGGGCAGTTTCTTCATTTGCTCAAGCAGAATCGGCCCCCAGTGGGCCAGGTCGTTGATGTTGTCGCTTTGAATGGTGTACTGGTAAAGCGCTGCGCTGTTGCGCCCTCCGATGCGCAGGTCCTGCGCGGGCTGCAGAAATGCTGAGGCAACGGGCAGGGCATTCATCTTCGGCCGCACGCGGTTGATCACATCCATGGCGTTGGTCTGCCGCACCGCGCAGGTCGCTGATTCCTTGCACTGATGGCCCAGCGGCTTGAGCGCGACGAAAATGAAGCCGCCGTTGCTGGCGCCATTTCCACCCGTATAAGCGTTGGCGTGAGCCACGGCAGGATCCGACTTGATCACCTTCATGAGCTTTTCGACGGAAAAATTCATCAACGGAAACGAAGCATCCTGCGGTCCCTGTACCATTCCTACCATCACGCCGGTATCCTGCTGCGGAAAGAACCCTTTCGGGATTCTGAAGATGACCACCACATTGAGCGCCACCGTCAGCAGAAACACGATCAGCATCAGGACTGAATTATCGAGGACCCAGAGCAGCGATTTGCGATAGATCCACGCCAGCCCGTTGAAGGCCGACTCGCTGGTACGCGCAAAGATGTTCTGTTTTTCTCCCTCCTTGTGCGTTCGCAGTACGTGCGCGCACATGCAGGGCGTGGTGGTCAGCGAAATCACCATCGAAATCACGATGGCCGTTGAAAGCGTGATGGCGAACTCGCGGAAGAGCCGGCCCACGATGCCGCCCATCATCAGAATGGGAATGAAAACGGCAATCAGGGACATGCTGATTGAGAAAATCGTGAATCCGATCTCTTCGGCGCCCTTGAGCGCCGCGGCAAACGGTTCCATGCCCGCCTCGAGGTGCCGCGTGATGTTCTCCATCACCACGATCGCATCGTCAACCACAAACCCGGTGGCGATGGTGAGCGCCATCAGCGAAAGATTATCGAGCGAAAAGCCGAGCAGGTACATCACCGCGCAGGTGCCGATGAGCGAGGTGGGCACGGCCACCGCGGGAATCATCGTGGAACGCACGCTGCGCAAAAAGATGAACACCACCAGCACGACCAGAATGACTGAACCGATGAGAGTTTTCTCTACGGTCGTCACAGACGCGCGAATCGTGGTCGTGCGGTCGAGAACGAGTGTCGTATTGATTCCCCTGGGCAATGAAGCTTCGAGGTGCGACAGTTGCGACTTCACGCGATCGACGGTCTGGATAATGTTAGCCCCGGGTTGGCGGAAGATAATTACGACAACCGCCCGGTGACCGTCCATGTAGCCCGCGGTGCGGATGTTCTGCGTTGAATTCTCAACCTCGGCTACGTCTTCGAGGCGCACAGCGGCGCCATTGTGGTAGCCGACGATCAGCGGCCGGTATTCATCGGCCAGTGAGATCTGGTCGTTGGTGATGATGTCTTCTGTAATGCCGTTGTCTGAAAGCTGCCCGCGCGGCGCATCGGAGTTTTGCAGACTCAGTACCGCTTGTACGCTGCCCAGCGTCAGCCCGAAGCTCTCCAGCTTCTTGGGATTGACCTCGACTCTCACCGACGGCGTAGCGCCGCCGCCCACGAATACCTGCCCCACTCCCTGAATCTGCGAGAGCTTCTGCTCAAGGATGGTCGAAGCAAGATCGTATACCTTGGTCACGTCGTACTTGTCTGAAGTCAGGCCGAGAATCATGATCGGCGAGTCCGCCGGATTGATCTTGCGGTAAGAGGGGTTTTGGGGAAGATTGGTGGGAAGATAGGTCCGCGCCTCGTTGATTGCGGCCTGTACGTCGCGCGCAGCTCCGTCTATATTGCGGCTGAGGTCGAACTGCAGTGTCACATTCGCGCTTCCCAGCGAACTCGACGAGGTCATTTCTGTAATGCCGGCAATGTGGCTGAACTGCCTCTCCAGCGGCGTCGCCACCGATGCCGCCATGATCTGCGCGCTGGCGCCGGGCAGGCTGGCGCTCACGCTGATGGTCGGAAAATCCACCTGCGGCAGCGGCGACACCGGCAACACTGAGTACGCAATCGCGCCAGCCAGTCCCACGGCAATGGTCAGCAGCGTGGTAGCGACCGGTCGCCGGATGAATGGTGACGAAAGACTCATGCGTGCTCCGTGCCCGGTTGCGGCGCCGCCTTAGTGTGCCCGCCGGAGAGTTTGCGTCCTGTAATCCGCTGGCCCAAACGGTCGAAGAAGATATAAATCACCGGCGTGGTGTAGAGAGTGAGAACCTGGCTGAGCAGCAGGCCGCCAACCATGCAGATGCCCAGCGGCCGACGCAATTCTGAGCCGATTCCCGTTCCGGCGGCCAATGGAATTCCGCCCAGCAACGCCGCCATGGTGGTCATCATGATCGGCCTGAAGCGCAGCATGCTGGCCTCGAAGATGGCTTCGGTCGAATCCTTCCCGTGCTCGCGCTCCGCCTCCAGCGCAAA
The DNA here is from genome assembly GCA_035504315.1 of Occallatibacter sp. Classification (GTDB taxonomy): domain Bacteria; phylum Acidobacteriota; class Terriglobia; order Terriglobales; family Acidobacteriaceae; genus Telmatobacter. Next base: position 7,543 of record DATJSB010000085.1, on the reverse strand, counting down.
GTCCACAATCATGATGCCGTTCTTCTTCACAATGCCGATGAGCAGGATGATGCCGATGATTGCCACCACGCTCAGGTCCTGCCGGAAGATCATCAGAGCGAGCAGCGCGCCCACGCCGGCCGAAGGCAGCGTGGAGAGAATCGTCACCGGGTGGATGAAGCTCTCGTAGAGCACGCCCAGCACAATGTACACGGTGACCAGCGCAGCCAGGATCAACAGCGCTTCATTCGAAAGCGAGTTGTGGAACGATGCCGCGGTGCCCTGGAAATCGGCTTGGAGCGAGGCAGGGAAGTGCAATTCCTTAGCCACCTCTTCAATTTTCGAGATGGCCGTGCCCAGTGACGCATTGGACGCCAGATTGAATGAGACCGTCACCGAAGGAAACTGCCCCTGGTGGTTGATCGAGAGTGCCTCGGTGGTCTGCGTCGCTTGGGTAAACGCGTTCAACGGAATTGCATTCGCTCCCACTGAGGCGACTGCGGCATTCACAGTCCCTGCGGCCGTCGTTCCGGCAAGCACCGTGGCCGGCGGATTGAAAACGCCCGACGAAGGAGTGTACTTCACCGACGTGGTAAGCGCGTTGGAACCGGCCGATGCCGAAGCGGAAGTGGAGAAGGAGTTCACCGCGCCTGCTCCGGTAGCATTTGCCGACGCAGCCGACTGAATGTACAAGTCGCCCAGGTTGTTGGGATTTTGCTGCCACTGCGGGGCCGTCTCAAGAACCACGTGATACTGGTTGAGTTGCGTGTATAGCGTGTTGATCTCGCGCTGGCCGTAGGCATCGTACAGCGTGTTATCGATCGTGCTTGGGGCAATGCCCAGGCGCGAAGCCGTCACCCGGTCGATCTCAAGCTGCACCGCTTTGGCCCCGGTCTGCTGGTCGGTTGCCACGTCTTCCAGGTCGGGAATCTGCTTCAGCCGGGCCACAAATTTTTTCGTCCACTCGTTCAGCTCGTCGGGGTCCGGATCTTCGAGCGTGTACTGGTACTGCGTGCGGCTCACGCGATCGTCCACCGTGATGTCCTGCACAGGTTGCATGTAAAGATGCATTCCGTGCACCTGGGCCAGGCTGGTTTGCAACCTCCGGATCACATCGGACGCGCTCACATGGCGCCGTTCATCGAGCGGCTTCAAATTGATCGAAAAGCGCCCGCTGTTCAGCGTGGTGTTGATGCCGTCTGCCCCGATGAACGATGAAAGACTCTCAACCGCCGAATCCTGGAGGATGACTTTAGCCAGTTCTTTCTGCTTCTCGGCCATGGCCGCGAATGAAATAGATTGGCTAGCTTGCGAGATGCCCTGGATCACCCCCGTATCCTGCACCGGGAAGAAGCCCTTGGGGATAACAATGTAGAGATAGACGGTCAGAACCAGCGTGCCTGCGGCAACCAGCAGCGTAATCGTCTGGTAGCGTAGCACCACCCGCAGGGTGCGCCCGTAGAACGCAATCAAGCCGTCGAACATGGATTGCGACCAGCGATAAAAGCGCGTCTGCTGCTCTTCAGGATCGTGACGCAGAATCCGCGAGCACATCATGGGAGTCAGCGTCAGCGAAACCACGGCCGAGATCACGATGGTCACCGCCAGCGTGACGGCGAATTCGCGGAACAGCCGCCCTACCACATCGCCCATGAACAGGAGCGGAATCAGCACCGCGATAAGGGATACCGTCAGCGAAATGATGGTGAAGCCGATCTGTTCTGCGCCCTTCAACGCGGCCTCGAGCGGCTTCATGCCTTCTTCGAGGTAACGGCTGATGTTCTCGATCATCACGATCGCGTCGTCAACCACAAAACCAGTTGAGATGGTCAGCGCCATCAAAGAGAGGTTGTCGAGCGAGAAGCCGAGCAGGTACATCACCGCAAATGTGCCGACCAACGAGAGCGGCACCGCCACCGACGGAATGATGGTGGCGCGCAGGCTGCGCAGGAAGAGAAAGATGACCATAACTACCAGGCCGACAGTCAGCATCAGCTCAAACTCCACGTCGTTCACCGAAGCGTGAATGCTGGTGGTCATATCAGTCAGCGGCGTGACCTTGATGGATGCAGGTAGGTTTGCCTCGAGCTGCGGAAGCACCTTCTTGATGGCATTGACCACGGTGATGGTATTTGCGCCTGGCTGGCGCTGAATGTTCAGAATCACCGCCGGCGTCATGTTCATCCATGCCGCCTGCTTTGAGTTCTCCACACCGTTCACTACATTGGCAACGTCTTTTACAAAGACCGGCGCCCCGTTCGAGTAAGCGATCACCAGGTTCTTGTAATCGTTGGCCTCAGTGATCTGGTCGTTGGAGTCGATCTGGAAGTCCTGCCGCGGCCCGTCAAAGTTGCCCTTGGCGGAATTCACGCTGGCTTCGGTCAGCGCCGAGCGCATGTCTTCCATGTTCAGCCCGTACGACGACAATTGCACCGGGTTCACCTGAATGCGCACCGCCGGCTTTTGTCCGCCGCTGATGCTCACCAGGCCCACGCCGTTCAACTGCGACAGACGCGGCGCGAGGCGCGTGTCGACCAGGTCCTCCACCTGCGACAAGGGCAAAGTGTCTGAGTTGATGGCCATGGTCAGGATGGGCGCGTCGGCCGGATTGGTCTTGTTGTAGACCGGCGGCACGGGCAGGTCGGAGGGCAGAAAAGACTGGCCCGCGTTGATTGCCGACTGAACTTCTTCTTCGGCGACGTCGAGGCCCAGTGACAGGCTGAACTGCAAGACGATGACCGACACGCCGCCGGCGCTCGTCGAAGTCATCTGGTTCAGCCCCTGCATCTCTCCAAACTGCCGCTCCAGCGGCGCCGTCACCGTTGTGGCCATCACGTCGGGACTGGCGCCGGGATAGAAAGTCAGCACCTGGATGGTGGGGTAGTCAACCTCGGGCAGCGCCGAAACAGGTAACTGCGTGAACGCGACGATTCCCACCAGCAGGATTGCGGCCATCAAAAGTGAAGTTGCAACCGGCCGCAAAATAAATGGGCGCGACGGACTCATGGAACATCTTCCTCGGTCGTGTCAGCCGAGGGCAGCGCCACCTTGGACTGATACACCTGGGCGCCGTCCACCAGCCGGTTGAAGCTGCTGTCGGCAACCACGGTTCCCGGCTCAATCCCTTGCTGAATCACGGTGACCCCGTTGTCTGAGATGCCCGCCTTCACCTTCTGCATCTGGGCCTTGGCTCCCTTGGAGAGGTTGGGATTCTGGATCACGTAAACAAAATCTATGGGGCCGTTGTGCTGAACCGCCGAGGATGCCACCAGCGTCTGATTGTCAAGCGTTTTCACCAGCAGGCGAGTATTCACAAACTGGTTGGCGAACAGCAGACCCTTGGCGTTGGCAAAGCTTGCGCGCAGCTTCACCGTTCCCGTCGTGGTGTCGATCAGGTTATCGACCGTGAGCAGCTTGCCCGTGTCCAGCAGCTTCTGCTCGGCGCGATCGTAGGCCTGCACCGTCAGCCTCTTGCCGCCCCGCATCTGTTCCAGCACCTGCTCCAGGCTGTCTTCAGGCAAAGTGAAGATTACGGTGATCGGCGCCGTCTGCGTCACCACCACCAGCGTGGTGGTTGAGTTTTCGGTCACCAGGTTGCCGGGGTCCACCAGCCGCAGGCCCACGCGTCCGTCGATCGGCGAGGTCAGATGGCAATACGCCACCTGCACCTGATCGAACTTCAGCGTGCCCTCGTCGTTTTTTACCGTGCCCTCGTCCTGCGCAACCAGCTTCTCCTGGTCCTCGAGCGTTTGCCGCGGGATGGCATTCTTCGCCCAGGCGTCCTGGTAGCGTTTCAGGTCCATCTGGGCCTCGGCCAGCATGTTCTGGTCGTGCTCGAGTGCGCCCTGGGCCTGTTCGAGTTGCGCCTGGTAGGGCCGGTCATCGATATCGATCAGCGGATCGCCCTTGTGCACGTACTGCCCTTCGACGTAGTGCACCCGGGTGATCACACCGGTCACCTGCGCTGTGATCGAGTCAGTGTAAGTGGGTGTGACCGTGCCAATAGCGTCGAGATAAACGCCAATGTTGCCTTTGGTCGCGGTTGCATAGGTCACCGGAATCGGGCCGCTCATGGCAAAGCGGCCGCGGCCACCACCAGTTATGGCCTGCTGGCTTTGGCGGTGCTGCCGGATCACCCAGTAGAAAAGCAAGCCGAAGGCCAGCAGGACAGCGACCCAAATCCACCAGTGACGACGCTTTTGGGGGCGGCGATTTGAGGTGTTGAAGAAAGATTCAGCTGGATTTGAAGCAGACGAAGGTTGGTCCATGTTTTTCTCTAATGTCCCGTTGCGGACCTGTGGTTGGTCAGAGTCATTGTTTCATATCGAACCGGTGCAAATGTTGCCTTGAAACGCCCGCGGACTTTCCGGCGGGTGACTCCGATCACAGATTCCCCCGGGCTGCGGAGTTCCTCACATGCCCCTTTTCAGGGTTCGCCTTAAACAGTTGGATTCAAAAGATTGCGAGTCAAGCCGTCGTGAACGCACACGTATACGAATGGACGCAAACCCAGGCGAAATAGTTGCAGCTTTGGCTTTGCAGTGCAGTACGCGCACGAGGGAGGGCTACGTGGCTGAAACGATCGCTGCGATTAGGGTTCCGCTATCGGCCTGGGCGAGCGCAACATGCGCAATCCTCATGCCGAAACCTACTTCTGCGCCTCCACATATGCCGGATCGATGGAACGCTGGACGGCAGCCTCAAAACTCTCCAGGCTGCAGGCCGGCCCGGCCGCTCCCTGGGCCGTCGCAACCGCGCATCCCGGCACAAAGACCGGCACGCGAGCGGGCGGATTGGCCGCGGTCAAAGGAGTCGCCTCCCGCATCTGATCGAGGGTCTGCGCGGTGTAGAAGATCCGAACCGAGTAGCTGCCGCCGTCAGCGCGCCAGAGCTCAAACACCAGCGCTCCTCCCGGCGGTGTGTCGTCCCGCCGGCCATCGATGATCCAGTCGAGCCCCAGAACTCCGGCCACCGTCGCAATGTTCGTGTCGTGCCCAACCAGCAACAGGACCCTGTCGTCGGGCTTGCCTTTTGCGCCGGCCAGAACCTTACCCGTGGCGTTCTGTTCAAGCGACTTCGCAATCCGGTCCAGCAGGTCTGACGCGTGCATCCGCGCAATCGCCGGCGTGCGGTCGGCGTAGTCTTCTTCGGCCTCGTGGAGCTGCATCGCTTCTCGCAAGGCGGCCTCGTCCAGGCACCCCCAACCCAACTCGGTTTCACTCATCCCCTGCGTGTACTCGAGCAGCAGATTCTCTGAGAGTGTCGAGGCCGTTGCCAGCGGTCCGCGCAACTCCGCTCCGTGGTCGCCTTTACCCTTCTCGAGCACTGCAGGGATATCGAAGAGGGGCGTTCTGTTTGAATTCGTAACCGCAACCTTCCCGCACCCGGCCAGAATCTTGTCCAGAGCCGCCAGTTGCGGCCGGTAAGCCTCGGTGATGTTGCCGGGGTCGCCGCCGATGCGCCCCCCAATCGCAGCAACCGCCAGCGCCGGATCGAGGTCTGCCGCCTCTGCGGTCATTCCGTGAAACAGCGGATCTTCAGTTCCTTCCGCCAGCGCATGAGTCTGAACGCCGCAGCCTGGCATCAGGCCTTCAGCAAGCGCCTTGCCCGTTTCGCGCGTGCGCTGGTCGCCGTCGGCCAGAATCGTCACATGTGCCGCGTCTTCGCATCCACTCGGCGCAAGCAGCCCCTCGCCGGCCAGCTTGACGCGGTCATACGCCCCGAACAGCTTCATCAGCTCGTAGCCATGCGGAGTCAGATAGCCCGGCTGCACCGGCCACTCGGGCCAGGGCGCCGATGAATACTTCTGATACTCATCCGCTTTCTTCGTCGGCGAGCGAACTCCGTGCCGGCTCAGGTAAATCGCGTACTGCAGTTTTTCGCCGGTCAAGGACGTGCTGCCTTTCACGGAAGTGCCTTGCGCCGCAGCCGGCTGAGTCCCCGCCCAGACCGCCAAAATCAAGTTCGCAACCAGCAGCAAGGTAAGCCGGCGCATCGATCTGCTCCTCAAGAAAGAATTGATCATAAAAAAACAGGCCGGCATAAAGAGAGGCTCAACGCCGGCCTATCGAACGAAAGTAGCGCCGGTCTCCAGACCCGCAGGAGGCCTACGCATCCGACAAATCCCGGCCTTAGTGCTCCCGGCTCGAATCCCAGCGCAGGCTGAGGCTATAGGTCGGCTTGTAGTACTCGCGCTGGGACACATATTGCGGTTGCCCGTTGTAGTAGCCAAAGACTTCGTTGGTCAGGTTCAGGCCATTGACAATCACGTGCAGTCCTCGCCACACGCGGGCTCCCATCTGTGCATCCACCTGCAGGTGCGAATAGGCGTAGTTGTCGCCCAGTGGGCCGTTCGACGGGCCCGCAGTGTCGTTGGCGGGATCGGTTTGGTTGTTGAACCACTGGTAGGCATTGTCGTAATCGCTGTTAAACGTCATGCCCAGGTGAACTGAGTAGCGTCCCAGCACATAGCCGGGCTCGAAATTGAAGGCGTTGCGCGACGTGCCGATGAGTGGGGGCGAATACGTGCTACCCGGAATGCCGTTGCTATGCGAGTCGGCATACGAGTAGTTGGCCATCATCTGCATGCCGCGTAGCGCGCCGGGCAGGTAGGTCATGTTTTGCCGCCAGGCAAACTCCAAGCCCCAGACCTGGGCGTTCTTGATGTTAATATCCTGCGACGCCAGGTACGGGAGGTTATTATCATCCGTGTTGATGTTCTCGCCGGGGATGTCGCAGAGAGAGCCCGTGACCTCGCAGGAGGTGTAAGCGAGGACGATGGGGTCGTAGAGCTGCTTATAGAAGTACCCCGCCTGGATGATGCCGAAGGGACGCAGTTCCTGCTCCAGCAGCAGATCGTAGTTGTTGGCGCGGGTGGGCTGTTCAGTAGGGGTGCCGATATCGTAGCGGGGAATGTTGCCCGGCCCGGCGTCCAGAACGTACGGCACTAGGTCGTAAGGGTTCGGAGGCGCGAGGCCGCGTGAGTAGTTGGCGCGGATGGCGGTCATCGGGGCCACCTGCCAGCGTGCCTGCACGCTGGGTAAGGGTACGACGTAAGACTGAGTGGTGGTCTCCGGGGTAGTCCCAAGCCAGTTGCCATTGGCGTCGGTGCTCACATAATAGCCGAGCGCACGCACCTGAACGGCCTCCAAACGAAAGCCGGTCTGCAGGCTGAACTTGGGCCAGTTGATGGTGTTCATCACGTAGCCTGCGGTGAGGTGCTGGACGAGATCGAAGTCGGCTGACTGGGAGGCTTCCTGGGTCGCGCCTTCATCCAGTGTGAAGAGTCCCGGATTCGCCAAGGCGTAATTGGTCAGCTTGTTCCAGTCGGTGACAGGCCCCATGTAATACGTGCCGTCATAGTAGTCATTATTGTGGAACCCTGACAGGAACGGAACCATGGTTACTGCCGTTGCGGCGCCGTTGAGGTCGTATTCAGGCGTGTATGCTTCCTCAAAGGCGTGCTCGTTGCGGAATTCGCCTCCGAATTGGAAAGTAGCCGGGTGTGGGCCGACGTGGTAGTTGAAGCCCATGCCCGCCATCTCCTCCAGGTCCAGCTCGACGG
>DATJSB010000084.1:0-42368 GCA_035504315.1 Occallatibacter sp. | reverse complement strand
TACAAAAACGGATTCACCACCCGCAGGTTTCCAAACTTTTGCCCGTGCTGCAGGTCTTCGGTATACAAGACATCGCAACCGGCCTGTTGCGCGGCGCCTACAAACTAAGGTGTCTACCTCTCATTCATCTCGTCCCGGGTGAATCGACGGTCTCCTTCCACGTTTCGCAACTCGCTCATCAGCGCAACGAAATTCTGCTCGCCAGGCTTCCCTCCCCCCTCCCCAAACGAGCTATCTTGCGTCGCCGCCGGCCAGCCCACGATCACCAGGAATACATCCAGCACAAAGAGCGCGATGGCAATGTCGTTGAATAAGGTGGCCCGCGGAGAGTTGGGCCAGAATTGATTCGCGGCCCAGAACAGAAACGCCGCTGCCAGCATGATCGCTTTGAACAACTCCGCCGCTCGAGGCCTCCGCTCCAACTGGTAAACCAGATAGGCGACAGCAATCAACGCCAATGAAACTGCTCCGAGAACATCGTGGCTACCGGCGGGGAAGATCCCCGGGAGCGCATCCCAAACCAGCAAGACCACAACGTCTGCCAGGGTAATGGCGCCCAGAATGATTGCGGGTGTTCGGTGCTTGCGGTCGAGCCGGATGCGCATACGCAATTATGAATTGCCGCAGAAAAAGAAACCGTAAAGGGCCGTTTGTGCCGTGCCACCTTGAATTGGCAGCGTTTCTGGTGCAAACTCTCTGCCGGTCGTAACAACCCTGTGATTTAAAATTCATAAAGACGCGCAATTCGACGGGCTCTCCATCTGGTCTGTATCTCGAAATTAAAGAGCAAACTGCGGACACTTGAGGCACTCAACCCGCAAACGGGGATGTCTATCTGAATCGTCAATGCATCTCACTCTCCCGCGAAAGGCTTGAACGAAGGCCATGAAATATGCCGGATTGTTAGTGATGCCAGCCGGTCTCTTTCTTGCGCTTGCCGCGCTGGTACTGTTCCGGGAACCGGCCGAGCGGGGAGTGTTTGTCGTCTGCGGTCTTGCCGTCGAAATCCTGGGGCTGGTGGTTGCCGTTCGCGGCCACATGCCTGCTAAAGGGGATGCTCGCCCATGAATCCCATCGCCCCGCCCCTGTCACCGCCCGATCCCGATCTCCTCTACGCGGTCGCCTTTCTGCTGGTGATTCTTTCGCCGCTCGCCATTGCCGGCCTGGCTCTGGTCAACACCGGCCTCGGCCGTTCGCGCTCCGCCGCGCAGGCCATTCTCGGAAATCTCGTCATCATCTCTGTAGCAGCGATCGCCTTCGCGCTCTTCGGAGCTGCCATCGCCGGCTACCTGCCCGGAACTCCAGGCGACACTGGCCACGCATTCCGCGCCGCGGGCCATAGTTGGAACTGGATCGGCTCCGGCCCGCTCATGTTGAAGGGCTTTTCCACGGCCCCGGTTCGAGCGCAGCTCGCCTTGCTCTTTGAAATGACCGGCGTCGGATTCGCCGCCATCATTCCCTGGGGCAGCGGCGCCGATCGCTGGCGTCTGGCAGCCGGGTCGGCGGCTACAGTATTAATCGCCGGCATCGTCTGTCCTCTCGTCATGCATTGGGTCTGGGGCGGCGGATTTCTCACTGGTCTCGGGACAAACTTCTGGCTCGGTGCAGACTTTCTCGATCCCTCGGGCGCGGCCACCGTGCAAACCGTTGGCGGCTTGAGCGCCCTGGCATTGATCTGGCTCCTTGGGCCGCGCGCCGGCAAATATCCCCGAACCGGAATCTCTACCGCAATGCCTGGCCACAATGCGGTTTACGTGCTCTTCGGCTGCCTGCTCGCGCTCGTCGGCTGGCTGGCGTGGAACGCCGCCGGCGCCATTCTTTTTTGGAATGCGCCCGCCGCCGGACTGCCCCTCGCCGCACTGCCTCTCTCCGCCCTGCCCCACATCGCAATCAACACCGTGCTTTCGGCCGCGGCCGCTCTAGGTGCAACGTTGGCGATTACCCGCTACCGCTTCGGCAAGCCCGACGCCAGTCTTTGCGCCAACGGATGGCTTGCCGGTCTCGTCACCTCAAGCGCGTGTGCGGCCGTGGCTACCCCATTCGAATCGCTTTTTGCGGGGCTGGTTGCCGGCATCATCACGCCACTGCTGATTGAACTGCTTGAACTGGCATTGTCAATTGACGACCCCTCCGGCGCCGTCGCCGCGCACGCCGCGGCGGGGCTATGGGGCCTGCTGGCCGTGGGATTCTTCTTTCCTATGAAGGGTCAGCTCATCGCCCAGCTGGTCGGCATCGCCACGCTGCTCGGCATAGTCCTGCCGCTGGTCTATTTCCTGCTGGCCCTGCTCAACCGCATCGTTCCCTTCCGCGTCGATCCCGATGGCGAGCGCATGGGCATGGACCTGCACGAGCTCGGCGGCGGCGCCTATCCCGAGTTCGTGATCCACCGCGACGAGTCGTACCGGTAAGCACTGGCGTATCATCGCAGATATGGCTGCGGCCTCCATTCCGGATGCGGGTTTGCGCGGCGCTGCGTCTCTTATTACCGCACGTCAAACAGAACTGGCGCGGCTTTGCCGGGAGTTTCACATTCGGCGTCTGGAGCTGTTCGGCTCGGCCTTGATGGGCGCTTTCGATCCGGAGCACAGCGACCTGGATTTTCTGGTGGAGTTCTCGCCGCTCGATCCGAGCGAGTATGCGGCGGCTTACTTCGGCTTCAAGGAGGCCGTGGAGAAGCTCTTTGGCCGGCCTGCTGATCTCGTCATCCCATCCGCCATCCGGAATCCGTATTTTCGCGAGGCGATTCAGAATACCAAGGCGCTGCTCTATGCAGCTTGAGGCGCGCAAGTATCTCTTTGATGTTCGAGAGGCCGCCGAGCTCGCAGCCAAGTTCACCGCAGGCAGGGAGTTTTCGGATTACCAGGCGAATCCCATGTTGCGGATGGCCGTCGAGCGCGCATTTGCCATCATTGGAGAGGCGCTGGTGCAACTCTCCCGCGTGGATGGTGCTGTCGCCAACAGAATCACCGAACTCCGCAGCATTGTTGCCTTCCGCAACATTCTCATTCACGCCTACGCGCAGATCGATGACAAGATCGTGTGGGGTATCGTGCAGTCGAAGCTGCCGATATTGATTCGCGAAGTGAGCGAACTCATGAACGAATCCGGCGCGCCTTAAACCGCGTGTGCCCGAAGCGCGATGTAACCGCCGCTTACGGCTTCTGCGGCGGAGATTTCTGAGACGCCGCCGGCTGCGCTTAGCCGCATCTATCCTGAGACTTAACCTCGGAATCCTGCTGCGATGGGCAAAAGATCACATGCAAAGCGCCCACTCCACCTATAATCTCGATAACCTCGTTTGAACCCAAAAATATGGGACTTCTATCGCACCTCTTCTACCTTGGCCCCTGGGGACTGCTCTTACAAGCTGCGGCCATCATTCACTTCATTCGCCGCCGTCCCGACACCTGGTGGCTCTGGGTCATCCTCTTTCTCGGCCCCATCGGCGCGGTCGTTTACCTGGTGGCCGAAGCGCTGCCCGACGTCGGTCTCCTCAACAACTCGTTCAAGGCCTTCCCGCGCCGCAAGCGCATCCGCCAGCTTGAAACCGCGATCCTCGACAACCCCTCTTCCGGCAACTACGAAGAGCTCGGCGACCTGTATTTCGACGACGGCAAGCTGGCCCGCGCGCGCGAAGCCTACGACAAGGCCATCGCTGCCCGCTCCACCACGCCCGACTGCTTCTACCGCCGGGGCATGTGCGCCCTGATGCTGGGCGATACCCAGGCTGCGCTGCCCGACCTCGAACGCGTCGTGCTCCAGGATCCCAGCCACGACTTTCATCGTGGAGCGGGGCTGCTGGCCACGGCCTACGCGCGCAGCGGCCAGCCCGACAAGGCTGACGAGTGGTTCCGTCGCGCCGTGGCCAAGTCAACTCTGTCAGAAACATACCTGAACTACGCCGACTTCCTGATTACGCAGGGCCGCAACCAGGAAGCGCGCGAGTGGGCGCAGCGAGTGCTGGCCAAAAAGCCCACTATGCCCAGCTACCTGCGCCGCCGCGAGCGCCCGCTCTTTGCCCGTGCCCGCAAGACGTTCAAGCGCGCGACGGCATAACGGCCTGCGGAAGAACGCCAGGAGATGGGCGCGCTGTGACCGGGCGTGACTAGACCATTTGGTGAAAAAGTCTGCCGAGCCGCTTGAAAGAAGGGCTCGCGGCTAATGAGGACTTCGTAAGCAACGCCCGGTAAGCGCGCCGTAGGCGCAGCGGTTGTTAGCCCCGCGTTTCAACGTGGGGAGAGGGATAGCGCAATACCACGGCACAGTCTCGTAGGGACGGCGCCAGGACGTTTCATTTGCAGGGACCAATAAAGCCGCACTGAATCAAGGGGCTTTATTCGGAAGGCTGAAGCCTCCCGCTCACTCCAACGGACGAAAAACTCAGGTTTTTCCAAGCTGTCCCGTCGTGCCGCTAAAGCCGGCGAATTGAGAGCGGGCATGAGCCCCTGGGATGGTCTTCCGAAATCTGACTGGACCCGATGAGTCTTTCCGCAGGTTGTCGCGATGCTCCGCCCCTGATTTACTTCGCTGTCGCTATCCGCCATTTGGGCGGGCCAATGGTCACCCGCACCGCCTGCCACTCTGCCGACGCGCGCAGCTTCCTGAGCTCATAAACCAGCCGCAGGTTCGTCTTGTTCCGCATTTTCTTGAGGGCAGAGCGGCAATCCAAAGAGAAATTGCCGGGATGGTCGGCAGGATAAAAGGCGAAGCTGCCAATCTCCGCTTTGAGGTTTCCTGAAACCAGGGAAACATCAATGCCGATAGGGACCAGCGCGGGGTTGGAGAGCGAGGTTACATCCACCTCAAGTAGAGATACGCCGGGGTCGAGATTCCGAGGCTCGACCGGCAAAGAAACGGTGGTCTGCCGTTCCGTCAAGGCTGCGGATTGCGGGTAAACCGGTGGCACGGCGCAGACGACACTTGCGAGCAGGCAGAGCGCGGCCGCCGGAACTCCACGCCCTCGAAGCGCGCTGCGGTCAGGAACGCGCGGGTTGTTCGAGCCGCGCTGTGGCCAACACCATGCGTTGGACTTTAACCACCTGCTCATGCTGATCTTGAGACTCATGCTGATCTCGAGACTTACGCTGATCTCGCGGCTCATGCTGAGCTTTAGACTCATGCTGATCTCGAGACGTACGATGTTTGTAAGCGACAGCCACCAGCGTGAAATCCATGTGATCGATTGGCAGAGCGCCGCCGCGGTTCAGCCGCTGCGCGGTATCAGTAATGTCCACCAGGAACCTCGAACTGTGCTCTCCTTGCATGCCGCCCATGGCTGAGGGATCGGAGAAGATTCCGAAGCTGCCCGCGAAATGCGGGTCGTCGGTGGAAGTATCGGCGGATGCGTCCTCTTTATCGAGAAAGACGCGCAGGAAGAACTCGCTGGGAGGCGGAATCTCGACGCCTTCCAGGGTCAGCACCAGGCGGTTTCGCTTGTCGGCGCCCAGGACGTTATCGAAGGCGCCCTTTTCCAGCGGGATCGTGGTCTTCACCGGCTTGCCGACGGGGACCGAAAGCGCCTCGGTAGTGGCGTGGGGCGGCCCGAAGGTGAGCACTGAAGGAGCGCCTGCGCGCAGAAAATTGCGCAGTTGGTCGCCTTTCATGGGCGGCTGCTGGCCTGCCTCCTGGGGAGCGCATGGCTCGAACTGATAGAGAAAGAGCGGGTAAAGCACCGTGTCGATCACCTGCACCGAGACCGGATTGCCGTTCTCATCTACAAAGTCGTTGATCGTGTAGTTGGTCCAGCTGGTGTCGCTGGTATTCGCATTGCCTAGATTGATGTTCCAGTCCACCCACAGACAATCGAGCATGTTGTGGTGCATCCAGAAAATGGGATCGAGCGGCGAGTGAAATGCGCCCATGTCTCCGCCCACCCACCCGTGGATGTTGTTGTGGGGAATGCTTTCGAGTTCACCGTATCCGCTGCCGGTGTGCGTCGGCAGGCCTCCGGGCGGTTTATCGCTGGCGAATATCGTAAAGCTGGGAGTACCCAGGATGCCCTCGATGGTGGAGGCGCCCACCCATGAGGGATCGGCCGTGTCCGTTGGGCCGATGAGGCGCGTCGCATCGTACAGAGGATTGCTCGCCCCTCCCCAGAAGACCGCGGGGATCGAGGGGCTCGTGGTCCAGTTCCAGTACGGCAGCGCGAAACTCGAGTTGCCGGTGAGCTTTCGGCAGATGCGCTCGAAGTAGAGCAGGTAGGCGCGGTGCCACGGCAGGAAAAACCAGCATCCGTGCGGGCACTTGTTGTAGTGGATGTTGGCCTGCGCCTCCCAGCTTATAGGGTTGGTACTGTGCAGCGCCTTCATTGCCGCCACGGCGCTCTGGTAGGTGGTTACGATGGGGTCCGAGGGGCTGAGCTCGGCGATGTTGCGCCGCGTGGGCCGATTCTCGATCTCCTTGAGACAGGCTTCGCAGCCTCCAGTCCAGAAAGCCATGCTGAAAGCTGCCAGGGCGCTGGCTCCGGCCACAAATTCGCGGCGGTTAAGAAGGTTTGTGGAACAGGCCTTCGGCTTGATACGCATTACCTACCCCCAGGGAAGTGACTTGGATTTCGGCGGGTCCGGCAATCACTTGGCAAGGAGCCTAATCCACATTCGGCAGATTGAGCAGTCAAAAAAAATGAAACTTCGTGAATTTCACCGGCCGAGGAGTGAGGGAAAAGAGAAGGGGAGAAAAGAGAATTCCCCGCGCCGACCAGTTGCACGCGACAGGTATCAATCGAACACGTCAAGTCCACGGTTCAACAGTTTCACTGTCTAACTGCTTCATTGTTAAACCCTTCGGCTGTTCAACTGATTTGCGTATAATTTTCCCCTTCTGGCGCATAATCCAAATAAGACAGTCAAAGTTAGACAGTCAGAGCCGGGACACGGCGCCGGCTCCAGACCCTGGCAGTCCAATTTCGCCCGTAAGCCCTTTATTTCGCACGCTTACAGCCAACCTGTTTATTTTCAAGCGATTACGAAGGAACGATTGCGATAAGCCGATGAAAACAGAATTGATACTTACAGGGAATACCGGGGGGTATCCCCGCCCGTACAGGCCCAGACCTGGCCTCTGCCTCTGCATGGGCACACAATCGGGCCCTCGCCCGGCCACGACCAGACTGAGAGCTGAGATCTGAAAACTACCCTACCGCCTGGCCAGCAGCAGCATCACCGCAAACAGCGCAATTGGCACCACGGCCAGGGCCGTGTAGAGCAGCAACTTGCGTGTGTTGAGCCGGCGGGTTTCGAGAGTAATGCGGCGACCGTCGTCCACCCCGACAAGCTCGGGATTCTCCAGCTCCCAGGCCATCTCGGCAGCCGTCGCATAGCGGTGCCGCGGGTCGCGCTCCAGGGCGCGGAAGAGAACCTCCTCGATCTCGGGCGAGATCTCAGGATTCAGCTCGCGGACCGGTTTGGGATCGTTGAGCACCCGCTCGTTCATCACCGCCAGCGGATTGGGGCCCGTGAACGGCGGCTGGCCGGTCAACATCTCGTAGAGCATCGCCCCCAGCGAGTAGATGTCGCTGCGCTGGTCGCCGCGCTGGCCCTTGACCTGCTCGGGCGATATATAGTCGGGCGTGCCCAGCAGCGAAATGTCGGTGAACGTCAGCCGCCGCGCATCTTCTTTCATGGCGATGCCGAAGTCGATGATCTTGATGCGGTCTCCCTCGCCGACCATGATGTTTTCGGGCTTAAGGTCGCGATGCACCACGCCGTGCTTGTGCATGGTGTCGAGCGCGTCGCAAATTTCAAGCGTGAGCCTGACCGCCCGCTCGATGGGCAGCTTGCGCTCCTCGTTCAGGATCGAACGCAACAACCGTCCCTCGACCCACTCGATAACCATGTAGCGCCGGCTGCGCTCTTCGCCGTTGTAGGTCTTCACGATGCCGGGATGATCGAGCTCCCGGCCGATCTGCTCCTCGCGCGCGAAGCGCTCGACCAGCACCGGGTCCGCTTCCATCTCATCGAGTGGCACTTTGATAGCCACCCGCCGGCCGTCGCCGAGGTCGGTGGCGCGATAGAGCGTCGACATCCGGCTCCGGCTCACCGTCTCCTCAAGGCGATAGTGATCGAGCACATCTCCGGCTTCAAGCGTCATGGTCAATACAGATTTCATAACAAAGAACAGCTCCAATCGTCTCACCCGAGCCGTAAGAGAGTTGCAAAGGAATTGCATAAATGTTGCCCCTGATGCCAGGAGCATCACGTATGCAACGTTCTTCGTATTGGGCTTTGGCCGAAAGTGTGATTGAATGCCAGCATGTTTCGTTTCCTGCGGGTTTCGGCGGTCTGCGCGGCGGTCGCCTGGGCGCTTGCGCCAGGCTCGGCAAACGCCGCAATCTCTGCCGGCAGCCATCATCGACAGGAGCCTCCGCAGGAGACCGGGTTTCTGAATCGCCGCGTCGTGGTCAACGGAATTTCGTACAGGTTCCAGGTGTATCTGCCCGAGGATTACCGGCGCGACGACGGCAAGCTGTGGCCGGTGATTCTCTTTCTGCACGGGCGCGGCGAGCGCGGATCGGAGGGGATGTGGCAAACGCAGATAGGCCTTCCCGCCGAAGTGCGCGACCACCCCGAGCGCTGGCCATTCATTATCGTCATGCCGCAATGCCCCATCCCGGCCCACTGGACCGATCCCGCCATGATGACCATGGCCATGGCTGCGCTCGACCAGGAGATGGCCGAGTTACACGGCGACTCCGACCGCGCCTACCTGACCGGCCTCTCTCTGGGCGGCTACGGCGTGTGGGAGTTGGCGCGGCTCTATCCCCACCGCTGGGCCGCGATCGTTGTTTGCGCCGGCGGCATCTTCTGGAGCTACGCGCCCGAGCGCTGGCATGAGGTATCGGCTCTGACCACCGAGTACGCGCAGGCCGTAGGACGCACGCCTATCTGGCTCTTCCACGGCAGCGACGACCCCGTGGTGCCGCCGCGGGAGAGTGAATTGATGTTTGACGGCGTCAAGGCGGCGGGCGGGCACATCCGGCTATGGATCTACCAGGGACTGACCCACGACTGCTGGGCGCGGGCCTACAACGAGCCCGAGCTGCCGCACTGGCTGCTTTCGCATCGGCTTTCGACCAAGCCTGACGTCATTCCGGCCTTCGCCGAACGCGAGCTGATACCCCGGCACCCACCGGCCGCAAAGCTTCCGCAGGCCGCACTCGACGCCATTGCAGGCGAGTATCGCGAACCTGACGGACACATCCTCAACATCTATCGCCAGGGTGAGGACCTCTACGAAAAAGATCAATATGGGACGGTGCAGACGCTGAGCGCTGCGTCGGCCGCCGAGTTGTTTTATCCCAATGGCTCAAGCTTCACCCGCCTGACGGTCGAACGCGACCGCGAGGGCCGGGTGATTGCCATTGTCCTCCACGACGACCGCCATGAAGAGCGGTGGGAAAAGCAACCATCTGACAGCCGGCAGACCACATCTCTACCCCGAACCGGGGATTGACACTGGGAACCCCTTGTCCTCAATCTGCGTATTAATCCCGTAAGGAGTTTTGGGGAGGATCTTTTTATGTTCTGCAGTGGTTGTGGCGGCTCCCTGGCACCCGGTCAGGCCTTCTGTGGCCAGTGCGGCCGTCCCTCGGCCGCGGTCATCCCGCCCGTTCCCGGGCTCCAGTTCCAGCTTCAGGCCTACGCCGGAAAGATTCGTGTTCTCGCCGTCTTCTGGTTTGTTTATGCAGGCCTTGCCCTGCTCACCGGCTTTGCCGGACTGGCTTTTCTGCGCGCTTTCATGTCGGGCGAATTTGGTCAGTGGATGCACGGCCCCATGCCGCCGCTCTTCATGGGGCATTTTCTACTGCAGTTCGCCTGGATCTTTATAGTAGCCAGGGTGGCGCTGGCGGTTTGCGCCGGCTGGGGATTGATGCAGCACGCGCAATGGGGACGGGTGGTGGCCATTGTCGCGGCCATCTTCAGCATCCTCAAATTCCCCTTCGGCACGGCCATGGGCATCTGGACGCTGGTGGTTCTGCTCGGCTACCGCAACGGCACGCTCTACGAGCAGCTGTGAAAAAGACAGGGAATAGGAATAGGGAATAGGGAATAGGGAATAGGGAATAGAGATCGGGGGGCCGGCCCATCATCGCCAACTAGCATTTTCCTGGTTCCGCTAACGCCGCTAGGTCCGGTGCTTCTCGCGTGATTCAGCTCACAGTCTGAGCCCCTCGTCCCACTACAATCGAGCTATGGCATTTCCGCAATCCCGCATGCGCCGCCTGCGCCGGACTGAGTCCTTGCGCGCCCTGGTCCGCGAAACTTCAGTCGAGCCCGGCGACCTGATCTATCCGCTGTTTATCTGCCCCGGCGAGGGCGTGCGCAACCCGGTCAGTTCCATGCCCGGCGTCTTCAACCTCTCGGTCGACGAGGCCGTGCGCGAGGCTGAGGAGGCTGCGAAGCTCGGCATCGCCGGATTGCTGCTCTTCGGTCTGCCCGAGTCGAAGGACGAAGTTGGCACGGGCGCCTGGGAAGAGAGCGGAATCGTGCAGCAGGCGCTGCGCGCGCTGCGCCAGTCGAGCGCGGCAAAATCTCTCGTCTTGATAGGCGACGTTTGCCTATGCGAATACACCAGCCATGGCCATTGCGGCATCGTGGTTGAAGGGCGCGACGGCTTTGAGGTTTCAAACGACCCCACGCTCGAGCTGCTGGCTCGCACGGCCGTGAGCCAGGCCAAGGCCGGAGCAGACGTGGTTGCCCCCAGCGACATGATGGACGGCAGGGTTGCGGCCATACGCAGCGCGCTCGACGCCGCGGGCTTTGGCATGACGCCCATCCTCAGCTACGCTTCGAAGTTCGCTTCGGCTTTCTACGGCCCATTCCGCGAGGCGGCCGACTCAGCGCCGCAGTTCGGCGACCGCCGCGCCTACCAGATGGACGGGGCAAATATCAGAGAAGCCATGCGCGAGATCGACCTCGACCTGGCGGAAGGCGCCGACATGATCCTGATGAAGCCGGCCATGCCCTACCTCGACGTTGTGCGCGCCGCTCGCGAGCGTTTCGGAGTGCCCACGGGGGCTTACCAGGTGTCGGGCGAGTACTCCATGCTGCAGGCCGCGTTTGAAAAAGGCTGGCTCGACCGCGACCGCGCGACCATCGAGTCGCTGGTCGGCATCCGCCGCGCCGGGGCTGATTTTATCGTGACCTATTTCGCCAAGGAAGCGTCCAAGCTGCTTGGGTAGCGTCTACAGCCATCCCATTCGGAGCCCCTTGCCAGCCGTTCATCCAACTGCATTTCGATGCGCGCTCCTCGCCGCCTGCGCCTGCGCCAGCCTTTCAACTCCGGCGATCGCATCCGCGCAAAGCTCCGCCCCGTCCCCTGCGCTGGCCGCACCCGCGTTCGAGGTTGCCACCATCAAGCCAAGCGATCCGGAGCGGACCGAAGGAAACATTGGCTTCAATGCGGGTGGATCGTTTCAGGCAAGAGGAATCACTCTGAGAGAGCTCATTCAACTTGCATACGACCTCGGCTATTTCTCCGTCGATCAGCGAATCGTGGGCGGCCCAAAGTGGATTGGCACGGCCAAGTTTGATCTTGATGCCAAGTGCGACGACCAAACGGCGAGTTCATTCGCCAAGACACCGATCAAGAAGCAGTTGCCGACCGAGCAAGCCATGATTCGCGCGCTGCTTGCCGACAGATTCAATCTGCGCCTGCATCACGAAACCCGGCAGCTTCCCGTTCTGGTGCTGGTTCCGGCTCACGGCGGACCTAAGTTGACCGCCTCGTCGAATGCTGATTCCGATGACCCATTCGGCCCGGAGGGCCCCCCGGGAAACTGGAGCGCTAAGGGGGTTTCGATGGATGAATTGGCCTCGAATCTTTCACAACTTTCCGATGCCGGCGGCCGCATTGTGATTGACCGGACCGGCCTGAGGGGCAAGTTCGACTTTACGCTCAAGTGGACACCGGACTCGACGATGGATGCGACGCCCGCAACAACCAATAACGGGCTGAAGCCAGACTCCTCTGCGCCTTCGCTGCTGAAGGCCCTTGAAGAGCAGCTCGGCCTCAAACTCGAAGCATCGAAACAGCCGGTCGATGTGCTGGTGATCGATTCCGCCGATCTGCCGTCGGAAAACTGAGATTCGATGGGCAGGGTTCGCACCGGCCCTACGGGACGGTCCCGATCTTTTCTTGCGCTTTCCCAGGGTTCCCGCCGCCCCTTCGGCTGCGCTCAGGGCCGGCGTACACACTGGGCTATTTTCGAATCGTCCCTCCGGGACGATGGAGCGAAGACAGCGCGGGTCGGGAGACCCAAGCTACATTCTGACCACTGTCTTTCACTCTCTCCTTGACAACTTAGGAGAAGCGCGCTACTCTCCTTATCAACTTAGGAGGGACCATGTCCGACCAGGCCCAACTTCTCCCCGGCACGCTCGATCTGCTTATCCTCAAGGCCGTCTCTCTGGGGCCCCTGCACGGCTATGGCGTGCTGCTGCGCATCGGCCAAATCACTTCGAGCGCGCTGCTCATCGAGCAGGGTGCGCTCTACCCGGCGCTCTTCCGCCTGGTGCGTCAGGGACTGTTGAAGGCCAGCTGGGGCGTCTCTGAGAATAATCGCCGCGCCAAGTTCTACGAGCTCACGGCGGCGGGCCGCAAGCGCTTCCGCGAAGAGACTGAAGGATGGAACCGTTTGACCGCCGCCATGGCCGCAGCCCTCGGCGCAACAGCGGAGGAGTTATGAACCCGATCGCCTGGCTCCGTTCCCTTGCCACTCGACTCTTCCGCGGGAGCTCTGCCGCCCGCGACATCGACGAAGAGCTTCGCTCGCACATCGCGCATCGCGCCGACGACCTTGTAAGCGGCGGCATGGACCGCGCTCGCGCCGAGCGTCACGCCCGCATCGAGTTTGGCGGCATCGAGCACTACAGGGAAGAAAGCCACACCGCTCTGGGCGGCGACTCGATCCTTACCCTGCTGAGCGATGTGCGTTACAGCCTCCGCAAGCTGCGCAAATCACCCGGCTTCACCTTCGCAGCCATTTTCACCTTGGCCCTCGCCATCGGCGCCAACGCGCTGGTCTTCGGCGTGGTCAATTCGGTGGTCCTGCGCCCTGTTGACGTGCGTAACGCACAAAGCCTCTATTGCATTGACCACGTGAACGACCAGTGGCAGTCGTACCCGAACTACATCGAGCTGCGTGACCGCAATCATAGCTTCGAGAACCTCGCCGCCATGGCCCTCTCGGAGGTGTCGTTCGATACCGGCAAAGATCCATCGCGCATCTGGGGATTTGCGGTCACCGGCAATTACTTTGACACGCTCAACGTGCAGCCCATGCTTGGCCGGCTCTTTCATGCGTCAGATGAGCGCGGCCCCAACAGCGCGCCTTACATCGTATTGAGCTACAACTACTGGCACATTCATTTCCAGGATGACCGCAACGTCATTGGCCGCGTCGTTAGAATCAACCGCCAGCCCTACACCGTGATTGGCGTAGCGCCGCGGGAGTTCAACGGCACATTCATCTTCTTCGCACCCAATTTCTACATTCCCCTGGTGAACGATGAGAGCAGCCGCATGAGCCAGCGAGATAACCGGTACATCATCCAGGTACTCGGTCACCTCAAGCCAGGCGTATCGCGCGCGCAGGCGCTAGCCGATCTCAACCAGATCGGCGATTCACTTAAAAAGGCCTATCCCGCCGACGACCTCAACGAGAGTTTCACCCTGGGACGGCCGTCGGTTCCCAGCGTTCTGGGCCGGCCGCTGCGCGCCTTCGTGGTTGCGCTCATGCTGCTGGCAGCCTTGATCCTCATAGCCGCGTGCGCCAACTTGGGCAGCCTGTTTGCCGCCCGCACGGCCGATCGCTCCCGCGAAGTTGCCTTGCGCCTCTCGCTCGGTTCATCTCGAATCCTGATTCTTCGCCAGCTGCTCACTGAGGCAGTTCTCATTTCGCTCGCCGGCGGCGCAGTCGGCCTGGCAGGCAGCGTCCCTCTGCTTAACCGGCTCAATCTCTGGCAGCCGTTTTCAGGCGTCCCCATTCACGTGCCGGTGAGGCCCGACGCCAACCTCTATCTCGTGGCGCTGCTGCTGGCCGTGGTCAGCGGCATCCTCTTCGGAATCGTGCCGATCCGTCAGGTGCTCCGCACTGATCCTTACGAAGTCGTCAAAGCCGGCACTTCGGCGCGAGCCGGCCGCTTGTCTCTGCGCGATGCGCTCGTTGTCGTGCAAATCGCTATTTGCGCCGTCCTCGTCACTTCGTCCATGGTCGCGGTGCGCGGGCTCATGCGTTCCATGCACAGCAACTTCGGCATCGATCCGCAAAACGTAATGCTGGTAGAGACTGATCTGAAAGAGGCCGGTTACCCTCTCGCCGAAGTTGAGCCCATGCAGCGGCGCATGATCGACGCTCTCACCTCGATCCCTGGCGTCGAGCATGTTGGCCTTGTGAGTTTTGCACCTCTCGGCCGCGGCGGTAGCTGGCAGGCGAATGTCTTCCGCGATAGCGCACGGAACTTCACCGCACCTAAAGCCGCGGCAAACGCCTATATGTACGTCATCTCGCCCGACTACCTTCGGGCAGCGGGGACCGCACTCATCGCCGGCAGGCAATTCACGCTGAACGACGACTCAAAA
This sequence comes from Occallatibacter sp., assembly GCA_035504315.1. GTDB lineage: Bacteria > Acidobacteriota > Terriglobia > Terriglobales > Acidobacteriaceae > Telmatobacter. Next base: position 27,788 of record DATJSB010000084.1, on the reverse strand, counting down.
AGCCCGTCGGTGGCTATCGTAAATCGCGAATTTGCCGCCACGGTGCTGGGGTCGGTCTCCGGCGCCGTCGGCCGCTTTTATCGCTCGCAGGATGGCACCCGCATCCAGGTTGTGGGCGTGGTTGAAGACGGCAAATACTTGACCATCACTGAAGATCAGAAGCCGGCCTTCTTTGTTCCTGCGCTGCAACAGGCGCCACTCGCCGAGCAATGGTATCTGGTGCGATCCAATCGCGATCAGCAGCAGCTTGCCTCCGCAATCAGAGCGCGTGTTCGCGCCCTCGACTCGACTTTGCCCATCGATATGCTGCCGTGGACGCGCGAGCTCGACTTCAGCATGTTTCCCTCCCGCATGGCTGCGCTCTCGCTCGGCGTTCTCGGCTCCATGGGCGCCATTCTCTCCATCACCGGAATCTTCGGCATGGCTGCCTATTCGGTGAGCCGCCGCCTCAAGGAACTGGGCATCCGCGTAGCCCTCGGCGCAAAACGCATCGAAGTTCTCCACTCCGCCCTCGGCCGCGCCCTCAAACTCCTTGCCGTCGGTTCTGCGGCGGGACTTCTGTTGGGACTCATGGCCACCCGCGTCCTCGCCTTCATTGTTTACCAGGCAACGCCGCGCGACCCGCTCGTGCTCTCCGGTGCGGTGCTGGCCATGGCGCTGCTCGGCCTGCTCGCCACCTGGATTCCGGCGCAGCGCGCCCTGTCAGTCAATCCCGTGGTTCTGCTGCGCGAGGAGTGAGCCCGCAATCGTCACCCAACGCGAAATCGGGCTCCTTATAGCCGGGGACCCAGCGAATGATTTGTGTTCGTTTGGGTAGAGACCTCGACTTGGAGACGTGAGTAACCTCGAACCTTACCCGACCTCCACAAAAGTGGTAGCTGAAAGCCGACGGCGATACATGGCGTGCCATTCCAAAGGCGGGGTATACTTCACCATCCCCAAAACTGGCGTCCGGGTTTGCACATTCTTTCGCGCCGGTGCGGGAACGAAAGATTGGCTCATAAGGAGTGGTCATGAATACGATTGCCTGCCATACCATCCTCCGCGCTTGTTCGCTCGCCGTTGTTCTGTTCGTTCCCGCCATGCCCTTCGCCGCCCATGCGCAGGATCAGACACCGGCGAACGCCGACAGTATCGCAAAAATGGTCCGGCTCATGACCGAGGACGGCTACAGCTACAAGACCACCAAATCGAGCACGGTGTGGGCGATCCACTTTACCGGTAAACGCATTAATGACATCAAGGTCGTGGTCACCATCGGCGGCGACGCCGACAGCGACCTGATTGTCTTTGTGACAGTCGTACAGAAGCAGTACATGCCGGTGACCGCTGATTTCATGAGCAATCTGCTCAAGCAGAATCATGAGATTGACCAGGTGAAGATTGGCTACGATGCCGACGGCGATCTCGAGGTGAGAACCGACACTTCGCTGCGGCTGGCCGATGCGGAGATGCTGAAGAATGTGGTGGAACAGGTGAAAAACGCGAGCGACGAGATCTACGGCCGGATTCAACCGAGCCTGGTGGGCGCCGACCCTCATCCGTACGCCAACTAGCCTGCGATCTGAAAAAAAGAGCGGCCCCTCAGGAGTCGGGAGAGGCCGCTGCTCAGCCTTACTTACAAAGTGAACCGCGTCAGTCTTCGCGCAGTGCGGTAATGGGATCGACTGCCATGGCGTGCTGGGCCGGCGGATAGCATGACGCGAGTGCCGCCAGCGCCAGAACGAAGGCGACCCCTGCGTAGGTAAAAGGATCCCATACGCTCACCACGACAAAACTGCCCACCGCTCGCGCAATCAACAAAGCAAGGGCCAATCCTCCGCCCAGCCCGCAGGCTATGATAATGATCGATTGCCGGTAGATCATGCGGAACACCGAGCTGCGGCTTGCACCCAGGGCCACGCGCAGGCCGATCTCGCGCACCCGGCAACTAACTGCGTACGAGACCACACCGTAGAGACCGATCACCGCAAGCGTGAGCCCGAGCAGGCCCATGAGGGTAGCCAAAGATGCGCCGATCTGGAAAAGCAGAAGTCCGTTCATGGTGTAGAGCGCTTGCCGCATGGTCTGCACCTGGAAGACCGGAAGCTGCGGAGCGAGGTCGTGCACGGTCTTCTCAACGGTGGGTATCAGCGAAGGAAGATCATGGCTCGACCTCAGCTGGAAGGTCATCAGCGTGAAACCTTTTGAAAGCTGCAAGTAGGGGACGTAGAAGAATGGTTGTGTCTTGCCTCCGCCGAAGATCTGGAACTCCGCGTCGCGCGCCACTCCAACTACTTCAAGCTCCTTGTCTTTCTGTGTTGCCATGCGGAAGGTGCGCCCGATCGCATCCTGTTTGGGCCAAAGCTTCCGCGCCGTGCTCTCGCTCACAATGGCCACTGCCTTGGCCTGCTCGTTATCGGCATCGGTAAAGGCGCGACCCTCCCTCAAAGGTATACCCATCACGTTGAAGTACTGCGGCGAAATCACGTTGAAGTTCACGTTCCAATCGGCCGGGTTCGCCGGAGGAGCGGCGCCATCGATGGTCAACTGATCGCTGCCAGCGCCAAAGTAGCCGAAGGGGACTGTTGTGGCGTGGCTCACGGCTTCAACACCGGGCAACCGGCGCAGGCGGTCGGTGAGATTTGCGGCAAGTTCGCGTGACTCCGCGTCGTTCATCCCGATCTCGTTCGAATCGATGACGAAGTTCAGCACGTGGTCGGGCCGGAATCCGAAGTCCATGGTCTGCATGGCCGAAAGGCTGCGCACAAACAACGCCGCCACCACCAGCAGCACCAGCGAACCGGCAATCTGCAGAACCACAAGCCCGTCGCGGAACCATGTACGGCCGCGGGCGACGCCACGGCTGCCTTCATGCAGAACGGCATTAACATTGGCCCTGGCCATGCGGAGGCCGGGAGCCACTCCCACCGCCACTCCGGCCACCAGCGCGATGGCGAACGAGTACGAGAAGATGCGCCAGTCGAAGTCGAATGCGAACCTGACCGGCAGGTCGGCGTGCAGATCGAGATGGCTGAGCGAACCGCTGGCCGCCATGCCCAGCACCACTCCCAATACGCCGCCCAGCAGCGCCAGCAGCACGCTCTCGGTAATCAATTGCCGCATCAGCCTCGAACGCCGCGCGCCCAGCGCCGTGCGGATGGCCAGTTCGCGCTCCCGTGCCGAGGCGCGCACCAGCACCAGGTTGGCCACATTCACGCAGGCCAGCACCAGCACCATCGCGGCCAGCGCCAGAAACAGCCCGGCAATGATAATCAACGTGTTCGGGTCGCCCGCATTGATGCGCAGCTGCGGCTCGGGATACGCCTCAATACCCATCGCCTTTTCAGCTACGGGCTGCATGCGGATCAGGTTCTGCGCAACCAGCCCCAGCGTCGCATTGGCCTGCTTCATGCTCTGGCCCGGCCGCAGCCTCCCATTCACTGTCAAAAACCGCGACTGCCAGTCTTCCACCACGCTATCCGGGTTGCCGCTGATGCCGATCTGAGAAATAGGCATGTATGCCGACACATTCAGAAAAGTCTGCATGCCGTAGAATCCCTGCGGCGCCACGCCAATCACCGTGAACGCATGTCCATCGATGGTTACCGCGCGCCCCACCACGCCCGGATCGCCGTTGAACTTCTGTTTCCAGTAGTCGTAGCTCAGAACCACTTCGGCGTCCTGGCCCAGTACCTCGCCTTCGCTGCTCAAGAACAGCCGTCCGGCCGCCGGCTTCAACTGCAATCCGTCAAATAAATTGCCGCTCACAAACGCCGTCATAATCCGGTCGGGCCGCTGCCCCGGTGCAGCCAGGCCGTCAATGTTCAGCGTGTACGCAAATACATCGCTGAAGGCGTTCGAGCTCTCTTTGCGAATCTCCTTGAACTCGTTCCAGCTGAAGGCCTGCCCCAACTGGCCGTGGCCGATGCGGGGAACCAGCGTGGCGATCTGGTCGGCATTGGGTACCGGCATCGGCTTGAGCAGCAGCGAATTTACCAGGCTGAAGACCGCAGTGTTGGCCCCGATGCCCAATGCCAGCGTCAGCACCGTGGCAATGGCGAAGCTGGGCGCCTTTCCAAGCTGGCGAAGGGCAAAGCGAAGATCCTGAACCAAAGTCCCCATGGCGAACCTCCGGGAAGAGCTTATCGGGCACAGTACAGGTTGGAAGATTACCTGCATCTCGGCTTCCGAACTGTTGCACCGGCAAATTCCTCAATCTAAAACATAATCAACGAGCAGATACGGGTTCCGACCGGCACCCCTTGTCCACATTCGGGATTGGCTGTCCAAAACCGGACAGCCAACAAAAAGCACGCTGCATTCCGTCCTTATGACAAATCGATTTGTGCGGCGGGGTGGGATGTGTTTTTCTAGTCCTTACCCATCTATGCTCAAGCGGCTCGAATCGTACTTCGAATTTGCTCATCTCGGCACGAACTGGCGAACCGAAATCCTGGCCGGCGTCACGACCTTCCTCACGATGGCCTACATCGTGCTGGTGAACCCGGCCATCCTGGCCGACGCGGGCGTTCCACTACCTGCTGTCACTGCGGCGACCTGCCTCTCGGCCGCCTTCGGCTCCATCCTGATGGGCATCATCGCCCGCTATCCCATTGCCCTGGCGCCGGGCATGGGCCTCAATGCGTATTTCACCTATACAGTCTGCATCAAGATGCACGTGCCGTGGCAGACGGCGCTGGGCGCGGTGTTTCTTTCCGGAATCATCTTTCTTGCGCTCACCGCAACCGGCGTCCGGCAGATGATTCTGCACGCCATCCCTCACCAGCTTTACGCCGCGGTCGCCAGCGGAATTGGACTGTTCATCGCGTTCATCGGCTTCCAACATGCGGGTCTCGTCGTCCGCGACCCCAACACCCTCGTAAGCATGGGCGACATCCGCAATCCCACGACGTATCTCTCGCTCTTCGGCCTCATCCTCATGGTTGCGCTCGAAATTCGCAAAGTAAAAGGCTCAATTCTCATCGGCGTCCTCTCGGTCACCGCGATTGCCTGGTGGCCCATGAGACTGGTGCACTGGACCCACGCCACCTTTGGCTTCAGCGCCCTTACGCAGACCGCGTTCAAGCTCAACATCGGCGCGGCCATCAGTAAAGGCCTGCTGGAAATCATCTTCGTCTTTTTCTTCGTCGACCTCTTCGATAATCTGGGAACTCTGGTCGCCGTCACCAAGCGGGCCGGACTTATTGCCCCCGACCACACGATTCCCCGGCTCAATCGCATTCTGTTCGCCGATGCCACGTCAACGGTCTTCGGGTCGCTGGTCGGCACCTCGACCGTGACCAGCTACGTGGAGTCCACCGCCGGCGTGGCCGCAGGCGGCCGTTCGGGCATCACGGCCATCGTTACCGGCCTTCTTTTCCTGGCCAGCATCGGCGCGGCGCCCTTTATCGGCATTGTGCCCTCGGCGGCAACCGCTCCCGCGCTCATCCTGGTGGGCTCGATGATGCTGGCGGCAATCACTGAGATTCACTGGTACGATCCGCTGGTAGCCGTGCCCGCCTTTCTCACCCTGGTCATGATTCCCTTCACCTACTCCATCGCCAACGGCCTGGGATTTGGGATCATTGCATGGGCGGTGCTGCACCTGGCCGCCGGCAAAGCACGCAAGCAGGACTGGCTGCTCTACATTTTGGCGGCACTCTTCCTGGCTCGATTCATCTACATGAGCGCCAGCTGAGGAGCGCCGGAAAATCGCGTATCGGAGTTGTAAAGTCTCCGGGGGTCAACTTCACGAAATTGGAATGGTGGACTAATCAGATACCTCGGTGTCACAATATTCGCCAATCCCCCTTAGAATTCCATCTGCGGGCCCCAATGCGCCCGTATGGAAGGTTTCGATGATTTGGCTAACATTTGTCGCACTCTTGCTTGGCGGGGCTTTCCTCGCCAACGCGGTGCCGCATATCGTCAACGGCATCTCGGGCCGCGCTTTTCAAACCCCCTTTGCCAAGCCTCCGGGCAGGGGTGTCTCGCCATCGTCTATTAATGTGATATGGGGATTTATCAACCTCTTCATCGCATGGCTGCTGCTGATTCGCTTGGCCAATTTCGACCTCCACAACTGGGTGCACGTCTCTATGTCCCTGATGGGCGCGCTGATTATGGCGTTGAATCTCGCCAGGCACTTCGGCCAGTTCCACGGCGGGCGATGAAGCTTCGCGGTCGGTTGCAGCTTTGGCCGCGTTCCCGCGCCGCTCTCTTCGCGCTTTGCCTCGCAGTAGCCGTTCGCGCTCACGCCGCCGATGGCTACCGGGTTGTGCATGTCTACCCGCACGACCCGCAGGCCTTTACCCAGGGGTTGGTCTACATTGACGGCCATCTCTACGAGAGCACCGGCCTTTACGGCCGCTCGTCGCTGCGCATGGTCGATCTTGCAACCGGCCGTGTCGAGCAGCGCGTTGACCTCCCGCAGCAGTACTTCGGAGAGGGGCTCGCGCCCTGGGGCAGCACGCTGGTGCAGCTCACCTGGCAGAATCACGTGGCCTTCGTCTACGACCGGTTCAGCTTTCGCCGGCTTCGCACCATCAACTGCCCGTGGGAGGGCTGGGGTCTGACCGAAGACGGCAAATCCCTGATCCTGAGCGACGGCAGTGCGACCCTTCGCTTCCTCGATCCCGAAACCTTTCACGAGCTACGCGAAATCACCGTGAAAGACCAAGGCAAATCCGTCGACAAGCTCAACGAGCTCGAGTATATCCACGGCGAGATCTACGCCAACATCTGGTACTCCGACCGCATTGCGCGCATCTCGCCGGCGACGGGCGCGGTGCTGGGCTGGATCGATCTGAAGGGGCTGTTACCCGCGAGCGAGCGCACCGATCCCGACGCGGTGCTGAACGGCATCGCCTGGGACGCCGCCCACGACCGGCTCTTCGTCACCGGCAAACTTTGGCCAAAGCTCTTCGAGATCAAAGTAGTGCCAAGAAAAGCGAAGCTCGTTCCCGTTCAAAAACCCAAGTAGCAATTCGGGACCCGGGTTAAAGTCAGCGATGCCGCGCATCACCGACCGCCGTCCGTCGTCCCGCGTATACTTTGCTCCGTCACCGAGCCCCGCGAGGTAAGCCGCGCATGGACCCATCGTCGATCAGCCTTCCCAACTCTCTGCAAAACGGATTCGTGCTCACCATCATCCTGGCCTTCGCCGGCTACCTGGTCACGTTCATGTTCACCCGCATGATGGCCCGCCGCGCCGACCGTCTCAAGCTGGTGAACCAGCGGCTCAACGAGTTTTACGGTCCGCTCTACGTGGCCACGGTGGCCGGTAACATTGCCTATCGTGCGCTGCTCGAGAAGCAGGGCAAGAAAACCTGTCATCCCATCCGCGATGAAGAGATGAAGGAGTGGGTGTTGTGGATGACTACGATCTTCATGCCCCTGAACGACGTGCGCGAGAAAATCATCATTGAGAACGCGCACCTCATTGTCGAGGAGCAGATGCCGCGCTGCCTGCTCGACTTTGTTACCCATGTAGTGGGCTACAAGGCCGTGCTGGCCAAGTGGGCCGACGGCAACTATGGCGAGCGTCGCTCCACCATCGGCTGGCCGCCCGAGTTCGACTCCTACGTTGAGCGCTCTTACCAAGCCCTGAAGGCAGAACAAACGCGGCTAATGCACAACGGCCTGTGGCGCGCCTGGCGCCGGCTCGTCGATCGCAACCGCAAACGGAACCGCTGACCCGCGCAAGCTTCGCAAACACGCCTCCGATAGAGAAGTAGAGCGTCGCCGAAACTTCTCAAGAAGACTGCGCTTTCAAAAACGACCAGGTGGCCTGCGATCTCAGCCTCGCTCATATTGTTTCAGCAACCGACAGACCCAGATCAAGGGTCAGATCGCCTGCGTGAACAAACAGCCCATCCTCGCGGAACAGCCAGTCGTGGAGCAGCCGGTCATGAAGCGCACGCACACTGCAGTGCTTTGCATCGCAGCAGAGAACGTCGCTGTCTTCCAAAGCCAGACCGAGGTCGATCGCAGCGGCCTGATAACACGCAACAACGAACTCGCTGCAAAATGAGCGGCCTCCTCCCCAGGCAGGTCCCTCGCGGTCAATCTGACCCGCATACGCCTGCGCACGCGCCCGGCCGTGCCGCCCAAGCTCGTCTGAATGACCGATGCTCGTAATCGCTTTGCGCTTCGCATAGGCCATCGTCCCATGCCGAGACCAGTTGCTGGCGGCATCCACTGCACGGCTCGCTAGATCCCGATTCACGCATCTGAAGACACTGTAGGTTCCTGCGCGCACAAAGGTGGCTCGCACCCGTCCCGCCTCGCCGCTCGCCTCCGCCACATCTATTCCGTCCAGAGAACCGTCCCCAATCCAGATCAGGGCATGGACCATTTTGGCCTGGCCGATATTCTCCCGCGTGACATTAACGCTCGTCGCCGCTTGTCCGACCTCGATTAGAGTATGTTTAAATGTGGTGTTGTCGGGCGTGTCATTCAGGAGAAGGATGTCGCCGAATTTTAACCCGGATCGCAGCACACCAAGAGCGTACTTCGTATCCTTGGGGAACTTCAAGAGTAATGCGGCGATGTTTCGCGTTACTTTAGGACATTGTCCGGCCGATTCAAGCAGGAACCGACAGCGCTAGATTCTTCCACAGCCGCAGCGTGGGCTCAGCCTGGTTGATGGTGTAAAAGTGCAGCCCGGGCACGCCATTTTTGAGCAGCGTTTCGCACAGGTGCGTCACCACCCCGACGCCGAAGTCGTGCAGCGCGGCCTTGTCGAACTGCAACTCTTCAAGCCGCAGGCGAATCCAGCGCGGCAGGTCGGCGCCACAGCCGCCGGTAAAGCGCGTGATGCTGGCGAAGCTGGTAATGGGCATGATGCCCGGCACAATGGGGATGGTGATACCGGCCTTCTGGCAGCGATCGACAAAGTCGAAGTACGCGTCGGCGTTGTAGAAGAGCTGGGTGAGCGCCGCGTCGGCGCCGGCCTCGACCTTGCGGCAAAAGTGCTCGAAATCCGCGCCGGGGCTAGTTGCCTGCGGGTGCATCTCGGGATAGGCCGCGACCTCGATCTTGAACCAGTCGCCGTGCGTCTGACGGATGAAGCTCACCAACTCGCTGGCGTAGTGGAATTCCCCGGGCGCGGATGCGCTCATGGCCGTGGCCGGCAGGTCGCCGCGCAGCGCTACGATGCGCTTGACCCCGCTTGCCCGGTAGCGGTCGAGGTGCGCCGACACCTGCGCGCGCGTCGAGCCGACGCAGGTAAGGTGCGGCGCAACTTCAATGCCGCAGTGTTCGACCACTTTCAACAGCGTCTCGTAGGTTCCCTCTTGATCAGACCCGCCTGCGCCATGCGTCACCGAAAAATAATCGGGCTTGAGCGCCGCGAGTTGCTTAATCACATCGGGTAGCTTGGCCGCAGCTTCCGGCGACCGCGGGGGGAACAATTCGAACGAAAGTGAGAGGGGAGAACTCATAAGTGAGGATCCTGAGAATTGTCGATGGGCGAAATGCCGATCTTCCTCAATTCGGCCACGGTAGGAAGCATATCCTCTCTTCTGGACGAATCAAGGCCCATGTGCTCATGAGCCGCCCAAAACAGGTAGTCCAAAATCTTCGAATCGGGAGCGCCAGCCACTAGCAGGTCAAAAATGTCGCCGATATACGCGTCGTACTCATCCTGGGCGTTGGGCTCATCCTGAATTCCAATCGGATCCCAGGTATCCAATAGAACACGTCGCATCTTCACTCGTATGCATCGAGATTGAGCCTTATCAATCATTGGCCATTGGTCGCTGCAAATGAAATGTCCTAGCGTCGTCCCTACGGGACTCCGGAATCGTTTGACCTTACCTTTCCCCACGCTGAAGCGCGGGGCTAACAACCACTGCACTTACGGCGCGCTTAGGACATTTCTTATGCAGCTCTCAATAAATCCAGAAAATCAGCGGATATCCAAAATGGCGCAGTCTCTCTCTTGAAACTCCGCCATTCGCATAAGCTAGCAGCTTTCCCCAGTCCCTATTGCCTAGGTCCCTGGTGCCTTAGTAGCGATAAAACTCCGCCTTGTACGGGCCCTCTACCGGCACGCCGATGTAGTCCGCCTGCTTCTGGCTGAGCTTTGTGAGTTTCACGCCGATCTTTTCAAGATGCAGCCGCGCCACTTCTTCGTCCAGCTTCTTGGGCAGCACGTACACCTTGTTTTCGTAGCTGTCTTTGTTCTTCCACAGATCGAGCTGCGCCAGCGTCTGGTTGGCAAAGCTGTTGCTCATCACAAAGCTCGGGTGGCCGGTCGCGCAGCCCAGGTTCACCAGCCGCCCTTCGGCGAGCACAAAAATTCCGTGCCCGTCGGGGAAGGTGTAGAAATCAACCTGCGGCTTGATGTTCAGCTTCTCAACGCCCGCTTCGGCATTCAGCCGGTCCATCTGAATCTCGTTATCGAAGTGGCCGATGTTGCAGACGATGGCCTGGTCCTTCATCTTCTTCATGTGCTCGAGGGTGATGATGTCGGTGTTGCCGGTGCACGTGACGTAGATGTCGCCGCGGCCGAGGGTGTCTTCGACGGTCGTCACCTCGAAGCCCTCCATCGCCGCCTGCAGCGCGTTGATGGGATCGACCTCAGTGATGATGCAGCGCGCGCCCATGCCGCGCAGTGAGTGCGAGCAACCCTTGCCCACGTCGCCGTATCCGCAAATGACGGCCACTTTGCCGGCCACCATCACATCCGTCGCGCGCTTGATGCCATCGGCCAGCGACTCGCGGCAGCCGTACAGATTGTCAAACTTCGACTTGGTCACCGAATCGTTCACATTGATGGCCGGCACCAGCAGCGTGCCCTTCTCCACCATTTGATAAAGCCGGTGGACGCCGGTCGTGGTCTCTTCGCTCACGCCGCGCCATTCTTTGGCTACCTTGTGCCAGTGCTGCGGGTCTTCTTCGTGAACCTTCTTCAGCAGATCCTTGATCACCTGCTCCTCGTGATTCCCGCTCGGCGTATTCACCCACCCGTCGCCGTCTTCAAGCTGGTAGCCCTTGTGGATCAGCAGCGTCACGTCGCCCCCGTCGTCCACAACAAGCTGCGGCCCAGTTCCGCCCTTGTGATTCAGAGCCTGGTAAGTGCACCACCAGTACTCCTCAAGCGACTCGCCCTTCCAGGCAAACACCGGAACGCCGGTCGCAGCAATCGCGGCCGCCGCGTGGTCCTGCGTGGAGAAGATGTTGCACGATGCCCAGCGGACTTCGGCTCCGAGAGAAACCAGCGTCTCAATCAGCACCGCCGTCTGGATGGTCATGTGCAGCGATCCGGTCACGCGCACGCCGGCCAGCGGCTTCTCGGCCGCGTACTTGTTGCGAATCGCCATCAGTCCCGGCATTTCCTGCTCGGCGATCGTGATCTCCTTGCGGCCCCAGTCGGCCAGCGACATGTCGGCCACCTTGTACTTCAGTTCCGTCACTTCCAGCGTCGAGCTTGCCATCGTTTCTCTCCTGTTTCTTCTGAATTGTCGAACTTCGAATCCTGTTCGACAATCCATCGTCGTATCGTGATATATTGATATGTATCAGAATCAAGCCATGCCGTCAATGCCTTCGATTGTGAAAATTCTTCGCGTGGTGGCCGACCCCAACCGCCTGCGCATCCTCCTGCTGCTGCGCACCGAGGAGCTGTCCGTAGCGGAGCTGCAGGAAATCCTGGTGATGGGCCAGAGCACGCTCTCAACCCACCTGTCGCAGCTCAAACAGGCGGGACTGGTCGAAGACCGGAGGACCGGCAAGAACAACCTGTACCGGCTGGCCGCTGCGCGGGGCGGCGTTTTGGACCAGATTCTCGCAGATGCGGAAAACCAAATTCCCGAAGTGGCATCCGACCAGGCCGAGATGCGCCGGGTGCTCAAGAAGCGGCAGGACAAGATGCGCGCTTTTTTTGACTCGGTCGCCGGCCGGCTGGGCCGCGACTACGTTCCCGGCAAAAGCTGGAAGAGCCTGGCCGAGGCGTTGTTGCGGCTCATGCCTCCGCTGGTTGTGGCCGATCTCGGCGCCGGCGAAGGGGCTTCCGCCCTCTTACTTTCTCAAAGCGCAAAGCGCGTAATAGCCGTCGACTCCTCGGCAAAAATGATCGATGTGGGCCGCGAGCAGGCCCGGCGCAATGCCGTCACCAACATCGAATTCCGCCTCGGCGATATGGAAGAGATTCCCGTCGCCTCCGGAGAAGTCGAACTGGCCTTTTTCTCGCAGTCGCTGCACCACGCGCTGCACCCGGCCCGCGCGCTTGAAGAAGCGGCGCGCATTCTAGTCGCCGGCGGCCGCGTTCTTATACTCGACCTGGTGCGACACCGTTTTGAAGAAGCCCGCGAGCTTTACGCCGACGAGTGGCTGGGCTTTACCGAGTCAGAGCTGGAAGCAATGCTAGCCGCCGCCGGGTTTACTGCAATCGAAACCTCCGTTGTCGACAAAGACCCCGACACGCCTCAGTTCCAGACGCTGCTGGCGGTAGCCGCCAAAGCTCAGTAGCGCCCGGTCTCCAGACCGGCTTTACGCGAGGGTCTCCAGACCCTCCGCGCCTCCGTGTCTCCGCGGTTTATACTTACCGCAAATGGCGGAGAACCCTCCAATCGGCGTCCCCGATGCGACTTCAGTACCTGGCGATTTTTACGTAGAGAACCGATGCTGCATCACTTGCGGCGTTCCTCAGGTCGTTGCGCCCGACCTTGTTGGCTGGACAGATGAAGAACGGGGGCACTGCCGCTGGATCAAGCAACCTTCGACACCCGCGGAACTCGAACAGGCTTTTGCTGTCTTCGACGGTCAAGAGCTTGGTTGCCACCGATATGCTGGAACCGATCCTGAAATTCAAAAGAGAGTCGGAACCGAGAACTGCGACCATCCGGTGCTTCCATGGGCGGAACGGTTCATCTTGGCGCTGAAGGAGCCGGTCAAAAATGCGATTCCGGTCCGGCTTCCCAAATGGTTGCGCAAACGCCGCAGGTAGACACAGCCGGCACCCCAGGTACCGATTCTGAGACCCCGGAAAACCCAAACCTCGCCCTGCCTAGACAGGAGTGACAGATGAACGCCGACGGCACCCGGCCGTCGGCGCTTCGCTTCAGCCTAACGCGCTTGACTCGCGGGCGGTTTGCCGGCGTCGTTCGTTTCCGGTTTGGCCTGGTCCTTGTCGTCGGGTGGCGCGGAAAGTTTCAGTTTGCGAATCTCCTTGGCGCCGGTATCGGCGTCCACAGGCGTCACTTTGATCATGGTTGCCATGGTTCCGGAGGTCCATTTGAGGTAATAGGTTTTGCCGGCCTCGGCCTCAAAGCGGGCCCGCTCGTTTTCTTTCTGCCTGGCCTGGTTCAGAGCCGCCCCGGCAGACATGATGGCGCTTCCGTAGTACATCTTGGGCAATCCTGCAATGACTACAGTGCCCGGCGGCACTTCAGTGAGCATGTATTCGCTGTTGAGGAGTTTGCCGAGATGCGTGTCGTTGACGAAGATCTCGTCGTGTGCGGCGGAACCGGTAAACCGGTACGTGCGGTAGATGCAAACGATCGCTTTGCCGGCAGACGGCGCGGGCAACACGACTGGAGTTTTGGAATCCTGTGCGGAAGAGATGGGCCCTGTGGAGAGAAACGCCATCGCACTGAATGCGACGAGAAGGCCTGCGAGCGGCTTGCAAGCTCCCCTGATGCAGATCGATGCGATGACACTGAAAGTAGTGTCACGCATGGGAGCGCTCCTTTTCCGAGGTTCGGAATTTGCGGAGTACTATAGCAGGTTGCGACCGCGATGGCTGTGACGTAATCAAGGCGGCCAGGCGCGCAAACAACGGCCCCCGTTGACGGGTGGGTCCAGAGCCGGGAAGCCCAATTCCAACCGCGCTTTCCGCGGTTATTGGTCCCTGCAAATCAATTGTCCTTGCGCCGTCCCCGGGGACTCCGCAAAGGCGATACGTAATCCCTTTCCCCACTCTTCCACCCCAAGAAACAAGGATCGTTTCTTGAAGACACCGGTGAACCACTGGGCTAGCATTCGGCCGAAAGTCAATCGACCGGCACTTCCTTCCCGGTCAAGCTCACCCCCTAAAGAAATCCGTCAACTCACCGCTCTTCAGCCACTTGCGACAGCGGTTCGTTTGCTTGTTTTCTCTCGAGATTCGCTATGCTTGAAAGCAGGTGATTCGACCGTGCTCCACCTTCTTCGGTGACAACCAGCGGCCAGCTCCATTTAGATCCGTTGCAAGTCCCTTTGTTTCACGGTCTTGAGATCTAAGTTCTTCAAAGGAGAGTACTTGGGGTAGATCCAGGCCGGCAACTATCCTGAATTCAAGATATTGCAGAAAACACCCGGGGGCGGGGGCCGGGGGAGGAGGTACCCCTGACGGTCACGCCATCTGTGAGAAATGCAGGCTCACAGCCTCTGGGCTTGCGGCGCGCTTACTGGAAATTACTTATGAAATCCTCAACAGGTTTGGGTCCTGTACCTTGTTCTAACCAGGACCAAGCCAAGAGCTGTTTGTTGATAGCTGACAGCTGCCGGAACACCTGGTCACCTGTAGGCCTGCTCATCGGCCCAGTCCCCAATAACGGGGAGCTTGCAGCTCTTGCCGTTCAGCGCGCCGACCACGCACCACAGCCACAAGAGGAAGACGACTAAACCGACAACACACCACACGGCCAGGAGAGCGCGCGGCCTCAGGAATCTGGCGAGCGGCAGGAGCTTCAAAAGAGAGACGAAGAGAAATACAAAAGCATTGAAAACGATGGACTGCCAGGCGTGGAATCGCACGAAGGGCCTCTTGTTGTAGCGCCTGATGGCCAGAAAAAAGAACGCCGGAGCGGGGCTGAGGTAGGCGATTGCGCCAATCGAGTTGTCAGAGAGGCCGGATTTTTGCGGATTGGGCACTATCGCTCCTTGCTCAGGACCGGAAACGGGAGTTGGGCATGCGACTTCTCACACCCGGGGGACTAAAGACAGATTAAGCCTCCTGTCTTCGGGGCACCCAGTGGATTATATGAAAACGCAAAGGCTCGGCGCCCGAGCTACCTCGATGGGCTCTGCGGCTGCGGCGGCGGGTCGGGCAGCGTGTAGATCACTTCCCCGGGTTTGGCGTAGTGCAGTTTTTCGCGAGCTTCGCGCTCAATGGCGTCGGGATCGGACTTGAGGTGCTCAATGCGGTCCTTCATGGCCGCATTCTCCTGCTGCAACTGCTGAATTTGCTGCTGGAGCAGCTTGTCTTGAGCTCGCTCATGCTGCCACACCGAGAGCCCGTGCTTGCCGTGGATCACATGCCATGTGAGCAGCAGCGCCAGGATTACAGCCACGCCCGTGCCCACTGGGCGCCAGGCTCGCTGCACCCAGTCGACGGCGCGAACGCGAAGCGGCGCGTCGGGATCGGTGGCGTTGGCGGGTTGTGCGTTCTCGTCTGGCATTGATTTTCCGATCTGGGTTCTGTCGCCCTTACGGGGCTTGGCTTCATATTGATGGTTCACCCATGACTGCATTCGCTCTCACGAACTTGTCCATGGGCGAAACAACTTGCCTCCCTCCGAGAGGCGGTGTGCAGCCGGGTTCAGCACCCTACCCGAGCACGAATTGTTTCGCAGCTGCGCTCAGCGCCTCCATTTCGTGCTCGTCGCGCGCCTCGGTATAAGCGCGCACAACGGGCTCGGTACCCGACAGCCGGTAGCAGACCCACGAGCCGTCGTCGAGAATCAGCTTCAGGCCGTCGGTGCGAACTACGGAGACAACTTTGCGTCCGCCCAGCGCAGCCGGATCAGTCTTCAATCTCTCAGTGAACGCGGCTTTCTGATCCGCGGTCAAGTGGAAGTTCTCGCGAACCGGGTAATAGGAACCAACCTTGGCAAACAGCTCCTTGAGCTGGACGCCCAGGCTCTTGCCACGCGCAGCCACCATTTCTGCCACCAGCAATCCGGCAATCACGCCGTCCTTCTCGGGCACGTGGCCGCGAATTGTCAATCCGGCCGACTCCTCGCCGCCGATGGCGATCTTGTCTTCGTTGATGAGCTCTCCGATGTATTTGAACCCCACCGGCGTCTCGTAGAGGGGCACTTTGTGATGTTCGGCCAGCGCATTAACGAGGTTGGTCGTGGCCACGCTTTTGGCTACGCCGTTGCGCCAGCCTCGCGTCTCTACCAGGTAATCGAACAGCAGCGCAATGATGTAGTTGGGCTGGATGAAGGTGCCGTCGCCGTCCACAATGCCGAAGCGGTCGGCGTCGCCGTCGGTGGCGATGCCCAGGGCCGCACCGATTTCGCGCATCTTGTTTTTGGCATCGCCCAGCAGATGATCGTCGGGCTCGGGAGCATGGCCGCCGAAGAGCACGTCGCGGTAGTCGTGCACGGTTTCGACGACGACGCCGGCCTCGCGCAGCAGGTCGGAGGGGTATCCGCGTCCGGCGCCCCAGAAGGGATCGTAGACAACCTTGATGCCGGACTTGGCGATGGCTTTGAGGTCGACCAGTTCGGACAGCCGTTTAAGAAATGCCGGCTTCACGTCAGCGGTTTCAAAGCCTGCGCCCGGCAGCGCAGATTTGGGAATCGCCGCGCCCGATGCCTGAAGCGATGCAACCGCCGCTTCAATCTGCTTGGTGACCTCGGGCAGCGCGGGCGCGCCGTCGGGCGTGGAGTACTTGATGCCGTTGTACTCCGGCGGATTGTGCGACGCGGTGAAGTTGATAGCGCCGCAAGTGTTGAGGGTGCGCACGGCATAGGCAATGGCGGGCGTGGGTGCGGCCTCGGGGATAACGATGGGCGCAATGCCCGCGCCGGCCAGCACGGCCGCCGCCTCGGCCACGAAGCTCTCCCCCAGGAACCGCGGATCGCGGCCCACAAGCACACGATGCGGCGGGGGCAGGGTCTTGACGTAAGCTGCAATGCCGGCAACGGCCAGCCGGATATTGGCTTGGGTAAACTCGTCGGCCACAATTGCGCGCCAGCCTGAAGTGCCAAACTTGATGGTTGCCATCCTCTTCTCCGTACCGACCCGATCGACCGGGCCGCAACCTTCAATACTGCAACAGCGGGGAAGGAACGGCAAGCGATGCAGGCTACACGGCTGGTAATGTCCAATGAAAATTTTCTCCTTTACGGCAGTGCCGAATTTCTCGCGGAGGAATACATTGGTTCAAGCAGCTTCAAACATCTGAGAGCACGTCATGTCCGAGCCAATCCCGTCCGCACGCATCGCCATCACCACCGTACCGGGTCCCGATGAGGCGGCCAGCCTGGCCCGCGCCCTAGTCGATGAGCGCCTGGCGGCCTGCGCAACACTGATCCCCGCGGTGCGGTCCATCTACCGCTGGCAAGGCGAAGTTGAGTCGTCCACGGAGACGCTCCTGCTCATCAAGACCGCAGCCGACAAACTGCCTGCGCTCGAGGCGCGGCTGCACGAGCTGCACTCCTACCAAGTGCCCGAGTTCCTGGTTCTCGAAGTTGAGTCCGGCAGCCACGCATATCTCGACTGGCTGTTTGCCTCGCTTAAGACGCCTGCAGGGACAGCACCCGGCGTAGGAGGGTAGCTGCGCCGGAAGCCTTAATGAAGAAAATGTGACCGGGACGCTCTGTTATCCTTGGGGGAGTTCGCTCGTATGCGCTGGTTAATGATTGCCCTGTTGGCTTCGCTGGCTGCGCTGCTTCTGGCGGCCGGGGGAGTGGTGCGTCATATCTGGCTGCAGCGCGGCCGGCTGGAGCAAAGCTCCTCGGTGGGCGACTCGACGCAAGAAACTGAAATAGAACCCTAAAACCCGCAACCAGGCAAGATTCCAGCGCGGTTAGACCTATCTCAATCGTTCCGGCGAGGTCCCGATGAGCAAAGTGACAACGGCAGCACTCACATCCCCATTTGACTCGCTGTCGAAGACCTCCGCGTGGCTGCGCGGGGCCGGGATCGTGCTTTCCGGAAGCGCGTTTGCCGCCCTGTGCGCGCATCTTTCGCTGCCCTTGTTCTTTACGCCGGTTCCGCTGTCGCTGGCGCCGTTTGCCGTGCTTATGCTGGGGTTGGCGCTGAGCCCGCGCATGGCCGCGATCACTTTCGCCGCTTACCTGGTCGAGGGCGCCGCGGGATTGCCGGTCTTTGCGCCCAGCCCGGCATCCGGCGGTCTGGCGCACCTGTTTGGACCCACCGGCGGCTACCTGCTGGCCTACCCACTGGCCGCCGTGCTCATCTCGTTCCTCTACCGCCGTACTGGCCGGGGATTCGTTTCCGCGTTTACGTGTGCAGCGATCGGCGACCTTTTGATTCTCTGCGGCGGCGCGATCTGGCTCGCTGCGCTTACCCACATCGCCTTTATGCAGGCAACCGCGCTCGCCGTGCTTCCCTTCCTGGCAGGCGATGCGCTCAAGATTGCCGCGGCCGCAGCCATTAGGTCAGGCGCTGCCCGTCTGTGGCGCCGCACGGCCTGAACGCATCATATTTACTGGCTTATTGTTGCGCTTTTATCGAAAGGATATTTTGCCCGTGACCACCCCCGTTCGCCAGACCGCTGCCGCCGATGGCGTGCGTGAAATCTCCATCGCTCATAGTCCCGACTCCGATGACGCCTTCATGTTTTATGGTCTGGCCACCAACAAGATCAGGGTGCCGGGCTATCGCTTTACTCATACGCTTAGTGACATCGAGACGCTGAATCGCCGGGCCGAGCAGGAGGCTTTTTACGACGTTACGGCCATCAGCTTCCATGCCTATCCCTACTTGCAGCAGAACTACACGCTGATGGGCTGCGGAGGCAGCGTGGGTGAGGGATACGGACCCATGGTGGTTTCACGCGGTCCGCTCACCCACGCCGATCTGGGCCGCATCAAGGTCGCCGTTCCAGGCACTCTCACCACTGCTTACCTGGCGCTCAGGATCTTCAACCCGGAGATCAAAATCGAGACCGTCCCTTTCGACAAGATCATTCCCTCTATCCTCTGCGGGGATTACGATGCCGGCCTCATCATCCATGAGGGCCAGCTCACCTACTCCACAAGCGGCCTTTACAAGGTTGTCGATCTCGGTGTCTGGTGGCGCGAAACCACGGGACTGGTGCTGCCACTGGGCGGCAACGCCATCAGGCGGTCGCTTGGATCCGAGTCGCACAAGATCATCTCCAAGGCACTGCGCGACTCAATCCAGCACGCGCTCGACCATCGCGAACAGGCACTGGAGTACGCAATGCAATTCGCCCGCGATCTCGACGCCAATCTGGCCAGCCGATTTGTGAGCATGTATGTGAACGAGCGCACGCTCGATTATGGCCCTGACGGCCGCGAAGCCATTCACAAACTGCTCGATATGGGCCACGAGCGGGGCATCATTCCCATCACCCCGCAGGTTGACTTCGTGGATTAGAAGCGAGTTTTCAGGCCCCGGCGATCAACCTTCAGCTTGTTCGCGCAAAGTTCGGCTCTTTGGCTTGCTTTGAGTTGCCGGTCCGCGCGGGCAGAGGATATCTGGTCGTTCCGAGTTGCCTCATTTTGGACCAGACCCGGGTGGGTACAACAATCCTTTCACCACGCCGCGCGCGTACGCGGGCCCATGTGTCCATTACTTCAGGTGCAGGAGCACTGCACAAGGGTTATGAACGCAAGCTTAGAAAAAGCCGCGAGCGGCTTAAGTTTTTCTAATTCCCGCCGATTCAGCCACCAAGAGGAGAAAACCTCAAATGCTGGCTGAAAAGTCTCCCATGTTCCTGCTCGCCTCACCCGAACCCGAGTTCCTGAAGAAAACCGAACCCGTGCTCTTGAGCATGGGAGCCCAGGTGCAGGTGGTAATGACCGCGCCGGCCGCGCTCGCTGTCATGATGATGCTCAAGCCGCCCGACCTGGCTTTGATCGACGTGGATTTGCCCGGCATGCCGATCGAACAGCTGTTGGCCGCCGCACGCGCCCCTGAAGGGGGGCAGCATTACCCGATTGTGCTGATTTCGGACGTGATGACCCAGACGTGGATCGACCGTGCTGCCGAAGGCATGGTTGACGATCTCGCACCGCGCCACGCCGACAGTTCGTGGCTGCAGTTCCGGCTAAACCATGCGCTGCGCCTGTATCACATCAAAAGGGAGGCCGACAGCCTGCGCGAGTCAGCGGTGATAAACGCACAGCTCGACCGGCTAACCGGCGTATACAACCGCGAGGCAATGCTGGCCATGCTGTTTCGCGAGACCGATCGCGTGCAACGGCATAACACCGCCATGTGCCTGGTGCTCTTTGACGTGGACGACTTCGGACACTGGAACTCGCGCCTCGGCGTGGATACCTGCGACGAGCTCCTGTGCCAGATTGTTGCGCGCACCAACCGGTTGCTGCGCAGTTACGACCTGCTGGGCCGGCCAGGGATGGACGAGTTCCTGATCGCCCTGCCTGGATGCGGCATTGCCAACGCCATGATGCTGGCCGAGCGGTTGCGGCTCGAGGTCTTCAGCCAGCCCTTTCACGTGACGGGCGAGTCGATCCGGCTATCAGCCTGCTTTGGAGTCTCGTCGAGCCAGGGCCGGTCGCCGGTGGTGGTTTTGCGCGAGGCCGAGGAGGCGCTGGTGCGCGCCAAACAGGAGGGACCTGAGACGATCCACTGCTTTGGCGAATCAACCCGCCCCGCGGCCGCGCCGGTCACGTTCCTGTCGGCAACCTCGGGAGACGAGCTGCTGGCGTGGTGATTGCGCTCCCTTGTTCGACGGATCACGAACTCCGCCAACTCGATCCGCTGACTCGGCTGCCTGGAGGCTCACGGCATGGAATTGTACCGTGGCATCTCGGTCTTCCGCGTCTCAAAAACGAGACCTGGAGTACCCCAGGGATCGTTCGAAATCAAGCTTTCACAGACCTTGCCCCGCTGATCCGCTGACTTGCTGGTCCGCTAATAAACTCCTGGAAGACCTCGTTTGACAGTAGCCGGCCGCGCTCGGTCAGCCGCGCGAATCGTCCGTCGAACTCGAGCAGGCCGTCGAGTGCAAGTCCTCGCGCAACGTTACATGCGGGTCCCGCGAGTTCGGCTCCGAATTTGTGTTCGAGAGCAGCAATCTCGACTCCAACATTGAGCCGCAGACCGAGGAACCACGCTTCCTCGTGCTGCCGTACGCGATTGAGCCAGGCAGTCTCTACAATGCACGGCCCAGCAAGATACTCTTTTAAATCGTCGGTGGTTTTGGCGCGAAACAGCGGTCGCATCTCCTCGTCTGCGTCTGTTGCGTAGAGGGCCGAAGACGCATCCAGCCCCACGCCCAGATACGGGCGCCGATGCCAGTAGCGCAGGTTGTGCCGGGATTCGAACCCGGGATGCGCGAAGTTCGAAATCTCATACTGCACGAGCCCCGCGCCACTCAGCCGCTCGATCGCGCGCTCGTACATGGTTGCAATGGCCTCGTCGCTGGGCACCAGTTCCGCGTAGTAGCGCGCGCCACCGGCCAGCATCTCCCGGCCCAGGCGCGAATCCTCATCGACCTCGAGCATGTAGACGCTGGCATGGGGAGTGCCCGCTGCGAAGAGCGCATCGAGCGACTCTTCCCATGAAGCCGACGTTTGCCCGGCCAGGCCGGCGATCAGATCCACGTTGACGTTGGCGATGCCCGCGTCGCGCAGCCGCGCAATGTCGTCTTCAACAATTGCGCGATTGTGCAGCCGGCCGCTTACCTGCGCCTCGCGATCGATGAACGACTGCACACCCAGGCTCACGCGATTCACGCCGGCCGCAACCATGGCCTCAATCGTGGCCTGCGGCAACTGGCCCGGCGCACACTCCATCGTGATTTCGCAGTCGGGATCGAGGGCGAATGCGTTGCGCATTGCCGCGAATAGTTTGGCGATCAGATCAGGCGCGAGCAGGCTGGGCGTTCCTCCGCCCAGGTAAACCGAGTCGACGATGCGAGGCAGCTCTACTCTGTTTTCACGCGTCCAACTGGCCGCTCCGCGAAGGTCTTGAATCAGGCGCTCAACGTAGCGCTGGTGTTCGCTCGCCGGATAGACCCCCGATGCGAAGTTGCAGTAGGTACACTTCGACCGGCAGAAAGGAATCGAAACGTAGATCCCGAGTTGGCCGACGTCGTGCGCATCCATACATTGATTTTTTCACGGATGCGCGGCGCGCGGGCCAATCAGAGGTTGAAGCCGGTGCCTGTCGACTCGTGCCGCCCCAACGGGGCTGCGGCTCTTTTTATGCTGCCAACCCAGGACTGCGTTCGCTCGGCGCGAACTTGTCATGGGCTAAATTCCTCGCCTCCCTCCAGGAGGCGTTGCGTGGCACGAATAAACCTATGCCCATCGGCTGAGTTTTTCCGTAACCCGCGAGGGTCGCATGGAGGCAGTCGATTAATGTGCGGGTTGAAGTCCGTGCATTCCAAACTGACTCACGGGTCACCCAAGCGTCAACTTCGCGATCGTGGCCAACTGCATAAACGAAGTTCCCTCGTAGATCTTGCCGATCTTGGCGTCGCGATAGAGCTTTTCGACCGGGTAGTCACGCACAAATCCCGAGCCGCCGAAGACCTCGACCGCGAGGCTAGCGACGCGTTCTGCGGTATGCGAGGCAAAGTACTTGCACATCGCCGCTTCTTTGCGGAACTCCGCGCCCGCGTCGCGCAGCCGCGCCGCGTTGTAGACCATCAGCCGCGCTGCCTCAATGTCGGTCGCCATTTCGGCAAGCTGGAATTGCATGGCCTGAAAATCGGCAATGGGCCTGCCGAACTGCCTGCGCTCCTTCGCGTACCTGGCCGCGTACCTCCACGCGCCCTCGGCGAGTCCCAGCATTTGCGCGCCGATGCCGATGCGCCCTTCGTTCAGCGTTTCTATTGCGATCTTGTATCCCTGGCCGGGAGCGCCCAACAGTTGCGCGGCGGGGACGGCGCAGTCGTCGAAGATCAGCTCGCAGGTGCTGGAGGCGCGAATGCCGAGCTTGTCTTCTTTGCGGCCGACGGTGAATCCCCGCGCGCCCTTCTCGACAATGAAGGCCGTCACGCCTTTATAGCCGGCGGCCGGATCGACGGTGGCAAAAACGATAAAGATGCCGGCCTCGTTGCCGTTCGTGATCCACAGTTTGCGGCCATTCAAAACATACGCTTCGCCGCGCAACTCGGCACGGGTTTGCAACGCGAAGGCATCGGACCCCGAACCTGCTTCGCTCAACGCGTAGGCGCCAACGGTGTCCGCTGCGAGCCGCGACAGATACATCTTCTTTTGTTCTTCGGCGGCCCAGCGCATCAACGCCGCCGCGGCCAAGGTATTTTGCACGTCAATCAGCACGCCCACCGAGGGATCTACCGCCGAGATGGCTTCTACCGCAAGCACGGAATCGAAGAAACTTCCCGCGCTGCCGCCATATTCTTCGGGAATCGAGATCCCCATCAGGCCGAGTTCAAAGAGACTGCGGACCAGACCCGCGTCCAGGTGCTGGTCTTCATCCATGCGTCGCGTGAGCGGCGCGATTCGCTCCTGCGCAAACTGGCGCACTGTCGCCAGAAAGAGGTTTTCGTCTTCGCTTAATTCTGTAAGTGGACCGGTGCTTCGGTCAGAATTCACGTTCATGTGCCTCCGTGAGAGGGCTTGATGGCCTGGAGTATTATGACAGATGGATTTTGGCCCCTTTCCATGCAGATCAAAGATCATGTTTTTCTGGTAACCGGCGCGGCATCGGGTCTGGGCGCAGCCGTGGCACGAATGGTGACCGGCAACGGCGGCCGCGTGGTGATTGCCGACCTGAACCACGAGGCCGGCCGGGCACTGGCCGGCGAGTTGGGCGATGGCGCACGCTTTGCCGCAACCGACGTAACCAGCGAAGCCGACGGCAAAGCGGCCGTGGCTCTGGCGCTGGCTGAGTTCGGCCATCTGCACGCGCTGGTGAATTGCGCCGGCATCGCGCCGGGCGAGAAAGTACTGGGGCGCGAAGGTCCGCATCGGCTCGAGTCGTTTGCGCGGGCGGTGAATATCAACCTGGTGGGCACCTTCAATATGATTCGCCTGGCGGCAGAGGCGATGGCACGCGAAGCTCCCGGCGCCGACGGCGAACGGGGCGTGATCGTCAATACGGCGTCGATTGCTGCTTTCGACGGGCAGATCGGCCAGGCAGCCTATGCCGCATCTAAAGGAGGAGTGGTTGGCCTCACGCTGCCGATCGCGCGCGAACTGGCGCGGGCAGGCATTCGAGTGGTCACCATTGCGCCGGGCGTGTTTGAAACGCCGATGGTGGCCGGCTTCTCCGCCGAGGTGCAGGAGGCGCTTGGCAAAAGCGTGCCGTTCCCGCCGCGCCTGGGCCGTCCCGATGAATATGCCGCGCTGGTCAAGCACGTCTGCGAGAACACCATGCTGAATGGCGAAACCATACGCCTTGACGGCGCGCTGCGCATGGCGCCGAAATAACGCTGCGTACGGCAGATCGAGACTAGATGGCAGATCAAAACTAAATGACAGACGAACCGGTTGAGAGCGCGCAAAGGAGCGATCAATGTCTTCCCACGATCCTGTAGTGATTTGCGGCGCAGCCCGCACGCCCATCGGTGCGTTTCAAGGCGACTTCAAAGACCTGACCGCTCCGCAACTGGGCGCAATCGCCATCCGCGCCGCCGTTGAACGCACAGGGCTGGCGCCAGATGCGATTGACGAAGTTCTCATCGGCTGCGTGCTGCCCGCAGGCATTGGTCAGGCGCCTGCGCGACAGGCCGCACTCGGCGCCGGACTCAGACTTTCGACCGGCGCAACCACCGTGAACAAGGTCTGCGGCTCAGGAATGAAAGCCACAATGCTGGCGCACGATCTGCTGCTTGCCGGTAGTGCGCGCATCGCGGTCGCGGGCGGCATGGAGAGTATGACGAATGCTCCCTACCTGCTCGACCGCGCGCGGGCTGGATATCGAATGGGGCATCAACGCGCGCTCGACCACATGTTTCTCGACGGCCTGGAAGACGCGTACGATAAAGGCCGCCTGATGGGAACTTTCGCCGAAAAATGTGCCCGCATGTATGATTTTTCGCGCGCTGAGCAGGATGCCTACGCTCTCGAATCGCTCAAGCGCGCGCAGAAGGCGGGCAGCGACGGCAGTTTTGCCGCGGAAATTGTGCCCGTGACCGTAAAGCAGGGCAGTACTGAACGCGTGGTGAGCCAAGACGAACAGCCGTTGAAGGCGAGACCCGAAAAGATTCCGCTGCTGAAGCCGGCCTTCGACGAGAACGGCACGGTGACCGCCGGCAACTCCAGCTCGATCTCAGATGGTGCGGCGGCGCTGGTGTTGATGCGACAGTCAGAAGCCGAGCGGCGGGGTGCTGCGCCGAAAGCCGTCATCGTGGGCCACGCAACCCATTCGCAGGAGCCGAGCCTGTTCACCACGGCGCCCATCGGCAGCATTCGAAAGCTGCTGGAGCGCACGGGATGGGCTCTGGGCGACGTGGACCTGTTCGAGATCAGCGAGGCCTTTGCCGTGGTGGCGTTGGCGACCATGCGCGATCTCGCCCTGCCGCACGAGAAAGTAAACGTCCACGGCGGCGCCTGCGCGCTGGGCCACCCCATCGGATGTTCGGGCGCGCGCCTCATTGTCACGCTGCTGGCGGCGCTTGAGAAATACGGCCTGAAGCGCGGCATCGCCTCGCTCTGCATTGGCGGCGGCGAAGCCGTAGCAATGGCGATTGAGCGGGTCTGAAGGATTGGGATTCTCAGGTGTATTGCCCGAATTCTGTAGCCTTAGTCAGGGTGCGTCGTCCCGACGAGACTTGATGGACTTTGGGATTCTACTTTCCTCACGTTAAAACGCTGGAATAACGACCGTTGCGCCTGCGGCGCGCGACCTCGCCCTGTGTCACCGCACCCACACTTGTGCGCCTGCGGACACAAATCCACTCCCGGCTTAACAAGCTAACCATTGTGGAATGAGCGTCGTTCATTTGGTCCGCTCCTTGCACCTCCTCTTTGCGTACGCGACTCGGGGTAAACGGGGAGGATGCGATGAAGAGCTTGAATGCAGGATTGGTGGCAGCGGCAATGTTGGTGGGGCTGGCAGCGCGGGCGGCTACGCCGAACACTCAGACGGCGACGCAAACGGCCCCGGCGGCAGTGCAGAACGCCGAGGTCCACAGCACAATCACCCGGCTGATCGTCGTGAGCCTCGAAGACCGCAAGCTGGCACTCGTAGAAAACGGCCAGGTGACGAAGATTTACGCGGTAGCCGTTGGCAAGCCCTCGACGCCGAGCCCGGCTGGCGAATTCACAATTGCCCGCCGCGTCAAGAATCCCACTTACCATCACGACGGCCGCACCGTTCCTCCCGGACCGCACAACCCCGTGGGAGACCGCTGGATGGGTTTGAGCAAGGCTGGCTACGGCATTCACGGAACCAACGAGCCCAACTCCATTGGCAAGGCTGCCTCGCACGGATGCATCCGGATGGGCAAGGCGGATATCGAGGATCTCTACTCGCGGGTAGATGTTGGCGATCGCGTGGAGATCGTGGGACAGCGCGATGATGAGACGGCCCGGCTGTTTGGCGCGCCGCTAACGGCTCCTGCTGGCCAACCGGCGATGGTGCTGGCCAAAGCGGGCAAAGCGAGCACAGTTCCGACAGCAACTACCTCGGCCCCGGCAAGCGCACCAGCCAGCCCGGCAACAGCTTCTGATTTCGTAACCTCAGCTCTGGTTCGCACCGGAACGGCGGTTTCAAGCCTGGTCGTTGCCGGAATTCTGTAATAGGGCCCGCTAACAAGCCCTCAGAGGCGATAGACATGCTTGAGAACGTGACGGAAGAAGTTGGAACGGTGATGCTGACCCTCGCCTCTGCCTTGCTTTTTGAAGAGTTGACGCTGGGCGCTCTGGTGAGATTGCTTATAACACCCAGGACACGAACCCGCTGTGAAGGCCAAAGCAAGCGCCAGCGCAAAAATGCCCGGCCACCAGAATGAAGCGATTGATCAGGGCGAGTATGGCCGGTCTGAAACTCTCGTTCAGGCCGGCCAATTTGTTTGGACAAGGAACGCACTTTACGCCACCAGTTGCGCGCAGTGACCGCAGCGCTTTGCGGCCAGCGGAATATCGCTCAGGCACTCCGGGCAGGGCTTGGTGGTTGGCGCGGCAGGCGGCGCCGGCTTGTTGAGCCTTTCCATCATGTATTTCATGGGCAGCACAATGGCAAAATAGATGGCCGCGGCCACCAGCACAAAGTTGATGAGCGCATTGAGCAGCTTGCCGATGTGAAGATCGCCCGGCGCGATGTAGTTGGCCGGCAACGGATTGGGGGGCGGCGCAACGTGGTGGAGCACCGGAATGTGAATGACGAGAGAAGAAAAATCGGGCGCGCCTACCAGCGCCGAGATCATGGGTGTAATGACATCGGCGGTTATCGATGCGGTGATGGATCCAAAGGCCGCACCGATGATCACCGCTACCGCCAGATCGACGACATTGCCGCGCAGAATGAAATCTCGAAATCCCTTGAACATTTCTTCCTCCCCTGCATTGATTTGGATGGTTATCGAGGCAAAAGCAGTTAGAACATCCACGGGCTGGGCGAGCCCGAAGTTGAAGAATCCCGGGGCCTGTCCAACAAGCGCCGTGCAAGCTGGCTGCCCGATCTTTCGCTCATGCTATACGGGCCGGTCCCGTGGTTGCACTTGCATTTTCTTGATTGGTTCATTTTGGCACGCCAGGCTCATACCAGGGCCATGAGCGCCACAATCGTGGCCAGGATCATGAGGTCGGTGTAAAGCATGATGAGTACGCCCGCATGGTAAAGGCTCCATTTGCGGCGCAGGCAGCGCGCGGTCTCTGCCATTCCCCACGCGGCCGCCAGCAGCACTGCAATCTGCCAGGGCGAACCGTGGAGGTCTTCAATGTGGGGGAACCCGGCCAAACGCAGGCTGAAGAAGAACGCGCCCACCGAAAGCA
>DATJSB010000083.1:0-9020 GCA_035504315.1 Occallatibacter sp. | reverse complement strand
CCGCGCCGCAGAAGAAATGTCGGCCCTCACCGCGGCCGGCGTTCCCTTCGAAGTGGTGCCGGGAATCACCGCCG
The DNA here is from genome assembly GCA_035504315.1 of Occallatibacter sp. GTDB lineage: Bacteria > Acidobacteriota > Terriglobia > Terriglobales > Acidobacteriaceae > Telmatobacter. Next base: position 8,946 of record DATJSB010000083.1, on the reverse strand, counting down.
CTTTTGCTGTGGCCGCTGCTATCGCCTGTTCCCTTACGGACCGCAGTGCCGCTTCCAACGTCATCTTCTCGACGGGCCACCATGCCCAGTCACATAACATGGCAGCAATCCCCCAGCTCGAGGACGCCACCCGCATCGTTTACATGCCGGGCCGCGATCTGACGCTTCTTGCGGTTCAATGGCTTCAGGAAGGCCTGCCGCGCGAATTCCCCTGCGCGATCGTTTCGCACGCAGCGCGCCCTGAACAGCAGGTCCAGCGCACCACTCTCGGGGAGCTCGGCAAGGCCCGCCCGACGAGTTCACCCAGCCTTCTGATCGCGGGGTGGGCACTTCGGGATGCGACCGACCGGCAACTCGGTCAGATTGCCGGCGAACGCACGACCGCATAGCTCCCATTTTCCTCGTTCCATGATCCCGAGCCGTTGGTCCCGGTTCCCCCGTTCCCTGCCTTTCCACCCTTTATACTGAGATGTTTGTTGCATTACGCGAACGGGCCGTCTATCAGCGGTCCGCAGATCATCCCAGTTCGGAGCGACCGTGCCTCAGGCAGAGATCGGAATCATAGGCGGCAGCGGGCTTTACTCCATGCCCGGCTTCACCAACATTCATGAAGAGCGTGTTGAAACTCCCTTTGGAGATCCATCTGACCCGTTCGTGCTCGGCGAACTCGAAGGACGCAAGGTTGCCTTTCTCGCCCGGCACGCCCGGGGCCACCGCATCCTGCCTTCCGAGCTGAACTTCCGCGCCAACATCTACGCCTTTAAAAAACTTGGCGTCGAGCGCATCCTCTCCGTATCCGCTGTCGGCTCGCTGAAGGAAGAGCACAAGCCGACCGACTTCGTCATTCCCGATCAGTTCATCGATCGCACCTTCCATCGGATCTCCACATTCTTCGGCGACGGCATCGTCGGTCATGTGGCATTCGGCGATCCGGTATGCGCCACGGTTGCAAATGCGGCAGCCCAGGCCTGTAAGGCGGTGGGCGTGGTGGGCAAGCTCGGCGGCACTTATGTCTGCATGGAGGGCCCGCAGTTCTCCACCAAAGCCGAATCGAACCTTTATCGCAGCTGGGGCGCGGACGTCATCGGCATGACCAACCTGCAGGAGGCCAAGCTCGCGCGCGAGGCGGAGATCTGCTACGCCACGGTGGCCATGGTGACCGACTACGACTGCTGGCACGAAGGGCACGATGCCGTGACGGTGGACCAGATTGTCGCGGTCCTGAATCAGAACGCCGCCAATGCCTGCAAGGTCGTCAAAGCTGCCGTCGCGGCCATACCGGCTGAGAGAGCCTGCCCCTGCGCATCGGCTTTGAAATACGCCATTCTTACCAGTCCCGCGGCAATCTCCGAAGCCGCGCGTGAGCGGCTGGACCTGCTGATCGGCAAATATCTGAACGTAAGCGCGAGAGGGTAACGGATGGCAATCCTGGTCGTAGGCAGTGTCGCGTTCGACACGATTGAGACACCCTCGGGCCGCGCGGAGCGTTGTCTGGGCGGAGCGGCAACTCATTTTGCCCTGGCGGCAAGCTATTTCACCGATGTTCGCGTGATCGCGGTGGTCGGAGAAGACTTCACCGCGGAACACGAAGCCATTCTGACGCGGCGCGGCATTGACACACGCGGCATTGAGCACACCAGCGGCAAGAGCTTCTTCTGGAGCGGTTCGTATCTCAGGAATCTCAATGAAGCGCAGACGCTGCGCACAGAGCTGAACGTCTTTCAGAGCTTTACGCCCAAGATTCCCCCCGAATATCAGGATAGCGAGTATCTTTTCCTCGCCAACATCGACCCGGTGCTGCAGGCCGACGTCCGCAGCAGGATGCCGAAAGTGAAACTGGTCTGCGGCGACACGATGAATTACTGGATCAACGATCATCGCGACAACCTGGCGCGAGTCCTGCGGGGCCTGGATGGACTGCTCATTAACGATACCGAGGCGAAGCTCCTGGCAAAAGACGCCAACCTGGTGCGGGCGGCGGAAAAGGTTCTGGCAATGGGCCCCAGAAGCCTGGTCATCAAGCACGGTGAGTATGGAGCCACTGCATTTTTCAGTTCCCGCTCGTTCACGGGCCAGAACGGCAAGGTATTTCTTCCTTTCCGCGCCCCGGCTATGCCTCTGGCTGAGGTCGTCGACCCAACCGGAGCCGGCGATTCCTTTGCCGGAGGGTTCTTCGGATATCTGGCCTCGCAGAAAGAGATGTCGCCCGCGGTATTCAAGAAAGCGATGTTCTACGGCGGCGTGATGGGCTCGTTCGCCGTAGAGCGCTTCGGCACCGAACGCCTGCAACAGCTTGTTCCGAAGGAGATAGAGGAACGCTTTGCCCTCTTCCGCGAACTCTCGCACCTTGACTGAGGCCGAAACCCAGCGTCTAACGCTGCGCAGCGAGACCTTCGTTGTTGCCTGGAGCGCTCTGCTCATTTCGCTGTTCGCGCTATCGTTTAGCTATTCGCGCGGGATCATGCTGCTCTACGGGGACGCCGTCGCGCACCTCCACATTGCGCGGCGCGTCATCGACTCGCTCAACCCCGGCCTGCGCCAGCTTGGTTCGGTCTGGCTCCCGTTGCCACACCTGTTGCTGGTGCCGTTTGTGGCACGCAAGGAGTGGTGGCAGTCGGGATTGGCAGGCGCCTTTCCGTCAATGGGCGCATACGTCTTCGGAACCGCAGGAATCTATCGGCTTGCCCGCCTGTGGGTGCAGCCCCGCAGCGCGCTGGTAGCTGCGCTGTTCTTCGGGTTGAATCCTGGCCTGCTCTACATGCAGACGACAGCGATGAATGAGCCGCTGTTTCTGGCGGAGATGATCTGGGCCGTAGCGCTCATCATCGAGTATGAGCGCGCCCTCCGGGCAGACGAAATCGAACGGTCAGCGAAGCTGCTTTTCTGCGCCGGATTCGTTCTCGTGGCAGCGGTCTATACCCGTTACGACGGATGGGTCTTCGCTTTCGCAGTCTGGTTGATCGTATTTCGCAAGGTGATGCGGCACCGGCGGTGGAACACGGTAGCCGGCGGAGCGTTTGTTTTGTTTACAGCGATGCTCGCCGTCGCGCCGATTGTATGGATGGCCTACTGCGCAAGGCAGTTTGGCGATCCCTTGGATTTCATGCGCGGGCCGTATTCGGCAAGAGCGATCGAAGCGCGGACAGCGGCTCCCGGCGCGCCACATTATCCAGGCTGGCACAGCGTGCCGGTGGCCGCGCTCTATTTTCTCAAGGCAGCCGAGTTGGGTGCCGTGTACGGGCCTTTGGCCGATCTGCTGCTGATCTTATCGATCGCAGGAAGCGCATGGGGTGCGATACGCTGGCGTGCCCGCGATGGATTCACGTGTTTCCTGCTTTGGATTCCTTTGCCCTTTTATGCCTATTCTGTCGCATATGGGTCCGTACCGATATTCATCCCGCTATGGTGGCCTCACTCCTGGTACAACACCCGCTATGGCATGGAGATGCTGCCCGTCTTCGCGCTGTCGCTTGCATTTCTCGTGGCATGCTTCTCCGATTGGATTGCAAAGCGTCAGCCTCTGGTAGCTCGATGGCTTCCCGCGGCGCTGGCACTGCTCGTCGTTGCGAATAACGCAGCCTTGCTGTGGGCCAAACCCCTGGTTCTGGACGAGGCGATCGCCAATTCGCGCGCGCGCATTCCCTTTGAAGCGGCCTACGCGCGTGCCCTTCAGTTGCTGCCCGAGAACAGCATCATTCTCGCCTATACCTCAGAACATGTCGGAGCCTTTCAGCGCGCGGGTGTTGCTCTCAAGCGGACGATCAATGAGACGGATTACTACCAGTGGCTGCCGGCGCTCAAAAATCCCGCCAAGTCGGCTGACTTTGTGATTGCAACCGACGGCGACCCGGTGGCCAGGGCTGTTGCGGCCAATCCGGAGGGCCTGACCCTCATCAACATCGTGTGCTCGACTGGTCAACCCTGCGCCCGCATTTACAGTTCAGACCGCCATGCCGCCGGTGGTAGCATCACCCAGAAATGATCTTTTTTGCAGGATGAATGGATGACTCGGTTCGTCAAGGCCCACGCCTGCGGTAACGATTTTCTCATTGTGGAAAGCGAGTGTGACCCGGAGCTGGCGGTGCGACTATGCGCTCGCAATACGGGGGTTGGCGCGGACGGCGTCGAATTTCTGACCTGGACAGGTGCGTGCTCGGGGCGCATCCGGCTGGTGAATGCCGACGGCTCGATCGCCGAGATTTCCGGCAACGGAACGCGCTGCGTCGCGGCGTGGATCGCTCATCAGCGACGGCTTGAGCCAGGTCACACAGTACGCCTGCACACGGACGCAGGCGGGCGCGATTGCCGCCTCATGGATGTCGAAGGGCGTCGCTTCTGGATCTCCACCGACATGGGCGAGCCCAGGCTCGCCCGCAGGCAGGTTCGGCTGGGCGATGGGACAGAGGTTGAGGGTATCGAGGTGTCGATGGGCAACCCGCACTTCGTGATTTTCACCGAGGACGAGTTATTTGCGTCCCACGGCCGCGCGTGGCAGGAACTCGGTCAGGAGGTCTGCTTCCATCGCAATTTCCCCGAGCAGACAAACGTCGAATTTGTGCGCGTCTCCGGCACCAACACGCTGGAAATCCGCATTTTTGAACGTGGTGTCGGACCGACCACTTCATCGGGGACAGGTACCTCGGCCGCGGCAGCGGCGACGATCTTCGGACACCACGGGCGCGCACGCCTAATGGTAAAGGCTCCCGGGGGAGAACAGCAGGTGGATTGGCGCGGTCCCGGATCGGAACTGGTCCTGACCGGGCCGGCGGAGCTGATTGCCGAGGGTGAAGCCTGGTGAGGCGCTCTGTGGTGAAACCGGCGCCCATTTTCCCGGGCGCGCTTGTTGCTGTCGTCGCGCCTGCCAGCAACGCCAGGCCAGAGCGGATTGAGCTAGGCCTCGCGGCGCTGCGCCGGCGCGGATACAACGCGATTGCCGCGGAGCATGCGTTGGGCAAGGAGCCGCCCTATTTTTCGGGAACAAGCGAGGAACGGCTGGACGACCTGCATCGCGCCTTTGCCGACCCCGCGGTTGCGGCAATATTTTGTACCCGTGGCGGTTACGGATCAAATTACCTACTCGAGGATCTGGATCTGGACGTGATCCGCGATAATCCCAAGCCGCTTTTTGGCTACAGCGATCTCACAACGATGCAGACGTGGCTCCTCGATCAGGTCGGCCTCGTCGGATTTCACGGACCGATGGTCGCCGCGGACTTTTATCGCGAAGGTGGCGTTCACGAGGCGAGCTTTGCGGCTGCGCTCAGCGGAGACATCGTGACCGCCGGCCCCGGCGAAGGCCTGCGCACTCTCAAACCCGGGTGCGCGCAGGGCGTAATGTACGGAGGATGCTTGAGCATCCTCACCTTTGCGCTGGGTACGCGCTTTGCACCCCGGATCGAAACACAGACCGAGGGTACGCTCCTGTTCATCGAAGACGTCGCCGCCAAGCCCTACCAGGTGGATCGCATGCTTCGCCAGATGCTGCTGGCCGGCAAGTTCGATGGCGTTACCGGCCTGATCTTCGGCGAGATGCTAGAGTGCGTATCTCCCGGCACCAGCGCAACTCTGCTCGATGAAGTTATTCTGCGCGTCTTTGACTGGTTCGATGGGCCGATTGCAATCGGGCTGCGGTCAGGCCACGTCTCGCACGGCAACGTGACACTGCCGATGGGAATCGAAGCGGAGCTGAGTCTGGAAGATGAGCCGAGGCTGAGTTACCTGGAGCCGGCTGTGCAGGTTTGAAAAGATGCAAAGTGAGAAGCACATTCACCTTATTGGAATCTGCGGCACCGCGATGGCCTCGCTGGCGGGTCTGCTGCAACTGAAGGGCCACCGCGTCACGGGCTCGGATCAGGCAGCTTATCCTCCCATGTCCGATCTGCTCCGCAGCCTGAAGATTTCTGTCGCCGAGCCTTTTTGCGAGAGCAACCTTGAACCGCGTCCCGACCTTGTGATCGTGGGCAATGCCATCTCGCGCGGCAACGTTGAATTGGAATATGTGCTCGACCGGAAAATTCCATTTTCCTCGCTCGCGCAGGTGATTCACCAGGAATTTCTCCCCGGCCGCGAGTCGCTGGTCATCGCGGGAACCCACGGCAAAACCACCACGACAAGCATGCTGGCATGGATCTATGAGGTCGCATCGAAGCGCAGCCCCGAGCTGCGGCCCTCATTCCTGATCGGTGGGGTGGCCGAGAACTTTGGGACAAGTTTTCAGTTATCCGACGGCCAACCCTTTATTCTGGAAGGCGACGAGTACGACACGGCCTTCTTCGATAAAGGTCCGAAGTTCATGCACTATTTTCCCGATGCCCTTATTCTGACCCATGTCGAGTTCGACCACGCCGACATTTATCACGATCTCGATGCAGTGAAGACGGCATTCAAGCGCCTGGTAAACCTGGTCCCGCGGCACGGCAGGATCGTGGCCTACGACGGTGCGCCGAATGTGGACGAGTGCGTAAGCCGCGCTTTCTGCAAACTTGAACGCTACGGTTTTGAGGCCGATTCCTGCTGGCGCATCGCAGCGCTGGAACATCAGGGGTCGGAGATACGTTGGCGTGTGGCCCGTGAAGACAGGCCCTGGGCCGAGTTCACAATGAAGATGGCCGGTGCGCACAATGCTCTCAACGCAACCGCGGCGGCGGCGTTGGCTGCGGGACAGGGCATATCCGTCGACGCCATCGTCGAGGCGCTCGCTACATTCCGGAGCGTGAAGCGGCGGCTTGAGGTGCGCGCGGTGGTAAACGGCATCACCATCATTGACGACTTCGCGCACCACCCCACTGCGATTCGCGAGACCCTGAAGGCGTTGAGGGAGGCATATCCCGGCCGGCGCCTGTGGGCAGTGCTCGAGCCCAGGTCAAACACGCTGCGGCGCAATGTCTTTGAACGCGAACTGGTGGATAGCCTCTTGCTTGCCGACCGCGTCGTCCTGGCCGGTGTCTTCAAACTGGAGAGCATTCCCCAGAATGAGCGGCTGCACCCGGAAGCGGTCGTAAGCGCGTTGAAGACCAGCGGCTGCGAGGCCGCGCTGTACAAAGATGCGAACAGCATTGTCGAGGCCATTGCTCCGGAATTGTCCTCCGGCGATGTCGTCGCGATTCTTTCCAACGGCGGATTTGACGGAATCTACGACAAGCTGCCGCAGCGGCTGCGCGAGCCGGGCGCAACGCGCATAGGCTAGAGTCTATGCTGCCCGCCCTGACCTTACTTTTCGTGTACTCAGTGCTGGGAGTCCCCGCCGCGCTCATTGGCCTTCCCTGGACGGTGATTTCCGGCGACATCAGCATGCTCTATCGATGGACGATGTGGATCATGCACGCCGGGCTTCGTGCAGCCGGCATTCGCATCGAAGTCACGCGTTTAGCGCCCCTCGATTCCGCCAGGCGCTACCTCTTTCTTTCCAACCATGTCTCGAATCTTGATCCGCCAGTGTTGCTGCCGCTGTTGCCGGGTAGAACGGCCGTCTTCGTCAAGCGCTCGCTCACAAAGATTCCGGTGATCGGTTACGCCATGAGGCTGGGCGACTACATCCCGGTCGATCGTGACGGGCGCGTCGAGAGCGCGAAAGACAGTATCGCGGTTGCGGCCCGCGTGCTCGCATCCGGCGTGCATATCACATCATTCGTGGAGGGTACCCGGTCGCGGGATGGCCACCTGCAGCCCTTCAAGAAAGGCCCATTTTACTTGGCGATGGAAACGGGCGTGCCAGTAGTTCCTGTTTCTATCTCGGGCACCGAGGCAATGATGAAGAAAGGCAGTTTGCGGATTTACCCCGGCACTGCCCACGTCACCTTTCACGCGCCGCTAGACCCGAAAGACTTTGCCGCCCGCGAAGATCTCATGGCCGCAGTTCGAGACGCGATTGCGTCGGGGTTGCCGAAATGGATGTTGGCGGACGCTGCTACTTGAGAATGGCGTTGTACCCGTCGGCCAGCAGCTTCGCGCGCATCGCACGTGCCTGGTCACGGGTGGCAAACGGTCCGATCTGGACATGCAGCAGATTGTCCTTTGGATCGTTGCGCACCACCGCAGCATAGCCGCGCTTCTTCAGGGCATTGACCAGCACATCCGCGTCCTCCTGACGCGAGACGGCGGCGATCTGAACCATAGCCGGAGCGCCAGCCTGCGCGGCCGGCGTGGGCACGGACGAAGAAGCAGCCGGCGCCGGTGAAGCCTTGGCGACCACTGGCTCTGGCGCCGGTGCCGAAATATTTGCGGTAACCCGTTTGGGCGATGCAGCCGCGTTGTCCGCGTCTTCGGAAGCGTCTGGCTTGACCACGCTGGCCGAAGGCTTCCGCGCCACTGTGGCCGAAGAAGTCTCAGCTTCTCGCGCGTCCGGTCCGGGAGTGTATGGGGTGGTGGCAGCTGAATAGTCTTCACTCGGTGAGGATGTAAGTGGGGCTTGTATCGAGGGTTTCGGCGCAGGCGTGCTGGACGCCCCATCCGTGTGCGAGGTTGGCTTCGCGGAGGACGTGCCAACCCGCCCCAGCGAGTACCCAAGCCCGAAGAAGACTCCGCAGATGAGCACCAGGCCGAAGAAAATGCCGAGCAGTGACTTCATGCCGAGTGTGATTTCGGTGTCGGTCTGCTCCTCTTCTTCGGTCTCCTCAAAGGTTCTCATAATCCCGTCTAACCCATTAGATTGGTTCTTGTGGCGCTGCAGGCGGTGGCGTTGGCGGTGCGGGGGCGTTCGCCATTGGGATGAATTTGCCTAGCAGCGCTATCAGTTCGACCGGCAACGGGAAGACGACGGTGGTGTTTTTCTCCGTCCCGATGTCGGTAAGCGTCTGCAGGTAACGGAGTTGCAGCGTCAGCGGCTGTGTGGCCAGCATATTTCCGGCATCCACCAGACGCTGCGCGGCAGCGAACTCGCCCTCGGCGTTGATGATCTTCGATCGCTTTTCGCGCTCCGCTTCAGCCTGCTTGGCCATGGCGCGCAGC
>DATJSB010000082.1:0-12532 GCA_035504315.1 Occallatibacter sp. | reverse complement strand
GCTCCGACATAAGCGCAAACCAGCAGCGCCAGGCCGGCATTGTGAATGTGATAAGCCGCAGGACCGAGCAGGAATCCGGTCACGATGGCGATGTAAAACGCCAACAGAAACACCGCTGAAAGCGGCAGGTGGGTCACGAGGTGGGTGAAGAGCGCCGCAAAGAACATCGTGATGAGCGCCACCACCATGCCGTCCATGGCCAGCCGCCAGAACGTAGCCGGATACACCGGCGCTCCGCAGCAAGATGTGTAGCCATGCAGCAGGCTCATCAGCGCGCCCACTGCGGCCCCTGAAAGCAGGCCCAGGTTGATGCAGATTTTCTTGCTCATCGATCGCTCCTTATGCGCTGTGAGTGGGGGCCCTCAATGCCGGGAGCATTACGCGTCGAACAAAATGGCAATGTTGATTCCGCCAAGATATGCGCCGTTGATTGTGGCCAGCACATCCACGCCGGCGCTGATCTCGGTTCCAGGCGGAGACTTTGGAATCGATGTAGGCACGTCGACCGTCACCATCACGTTCTGCTGCGCACCGCCGGCCAGCGTGAACGACGAGGGAACGATGGTGGTCCACGGAACCACCTGCGATGGGCCGGCCGTGAGCGCGATGGTCGCGACAGAGCTTGTGGGATTCATCACCGGAACCACGAAGGTGTGCGATCGCCCCGTGCTGGTTTGGAATCCATCAAGCGTTTGTTCGCCCGCGTTGTTATAAGGATCGCTGTCGAAGGGATGAACCACGTTGACGAAGAGGCCGAACACTCCGCCCGCCAGCAACGATGGCGGAGTGGGATAGCTGATGGTTTGCTCGGCGCCCGGATAGCCCGCGCGCGCCAGATTCACAAACACTGACGCGATCGCCGTTTTCGGCATGCCGATGCCCCACGGGCTCGAGCTGATATCGATGCGCGTGTTCGCAGCCGAAGCCGTGGTCGACAGATTCCGCGCCGTGATTTCAACTGCGGGAATGGGGCGCACCGGCCATATGTCGACCGTATCGATGTCGGGGCTGTTGAACGTGGGCGCGCCCCCGGTCGAAAACACGAGTTGCTGATCGTAAATTTCCGGGTCGGGGTCGAGAACAATGGTTTTGGGAACTTTGATGCAGCAGCCGGTCTGGTCAGGCGGACGGGCGTCGCAAATAGACCTGTTGGGAGGCACAAATGTAGTTGCCACGAGCGCACACTCCAAAGAGGGGGATCAATGAAGGTCGGGGCCCAGGGAACCCAAAGATATATGCGCAGCTCCGGGGAAAAACAGAGAAACTGAGGGAAAGTATTTAGCTGCTTGGAGAGGAAACGTACTCGCAGAAGGGAACTGCGTCAACGTTACGTAGGTCCAGATATGAGCGAGACCTTTGGGTTGGCGTAACGTCGGGTGCGCCTTCAGGATCGGCGACAGGCCCCATGTGTCCCGTCCATTCGCGCCTTTTGCGAATTAGCGGGAATCACGAGCCCCGTCCGGCCTTCTCAACTAAGAACCAGTCCGGGTGCGCCACCTTCAATGCGCAACAGTTAATGACAGACGCTTACCTACCGTGTTCCGTTGAATCGCGACCATTGAGACGGAGGAAATGCGTAAACCTATGAATCAACGATATTTGCTGCCGTCTCTATTTGCCGAGAACGCTCTAATTCCGCTAACGCCGCTAACCCCGCGTCAAACCTTTTCACCTTTTCACTCTTTCACTTTTTCGCTCCTTCACTTCTTCACTCTCTCACCGCTTCACCCGTCACAGACCACTCTTCACCTCCCGGGACTAAACTAATAAAGCTATGGCTACTGCGATCTCCTCCTCCATTCAGCTCCGCTCTCCCCAAGGCACATTCGCCAACGAACCGTTCATCAACTTCAAAGAGGCTCACAACGCGCGCGCCATGCGTGAGGCGCTCGACAAAGTCGGCGCCGAGCTCGGCCGCGAGTATGACCTCATCATCGGCGGCGACCGCATCAAAACCAGCGGCAAAATCACCTCGCTCAACCCGGCAAAGCCTGCGCAGATTGTGGGCATACACCAGAAGGCCGGCGCAGAGCACGCCGAGACCGCGATGGCTGCGGCCCTTCGCGCCTTCGACACGTGGAGCCGCGCGGGCGTGCAGACGCGCTCGTCGCTGCTGCTCAACGCGGCTGAGATCATCCGCTCGCGCAAATTCGAGTTCATGGCCTGGCTCACGTATGAAGTGGGCAAGAACTGGGCCGAGGCCGACGCCGACGTGGGCGAGACCATCGACTTTCTCGAGTTCTATGCGCGCGAGGCTCTGCGCCTTGCCGCGGCCACAACTCCGATTCAGTATCCCGGCGAGCGCAACGAACTCCACTACATTCCGCTCGGAGTGGGCGCGGTAATTCCGCCATGGAACTTCCCCTTCGCTATCATGGCCGGCATGACCGCGGCGGCCATCGTGGCAGGCAACACCGTCATCCTCAAGCCCTCAAGCGACTCGCCCACTATCGCGGCGTGGTTCGTCGACGTGCTCGAAGAGGCAGGCATGCCCGACGGCGTGGTCAACTTCTGCCCCGGCTCCGGCGCAACCTTCGGCAACGCCATCGTGGAGCACCCGAAGACCCGCTTTATCGCCTTCACCGGTTCCAAGGCCGTGGGCCTCGACATCAACCAGCGCGCGGCCCATACCCAGCCCGGCCAGATCTGGATCAAGCGGACGATTCTCGAAATGGGCGGCAAAGACTCGATCATCGTGAGCGCCGACGCCGATCTCGACGCGGCCATCGAGGGCGTCACCGCTTCGGCCTTCGGCTTCAGCGGCCAAAAGTGCTCGGCCTGCTCGCGCGCCATCATCGACGCCTCAATCTACGATGTCTTCGAAGAACGCATGCGCGAGCGCGTCGCCCAGCTCACCGTCGGCGACCCGGTAGAAAACCACAACCTCGGACCGGTCATCAACAAGGCTGCGCTGGCCACCATGCTCGAGTACGTCGAGAAGGGCAAGAAAGAAGGCCGCCTGATTGCCGGCGGCACGGCGCCGCAGACTGCCGATGGCGGTTTCTATCTGCAGCCGACCGTCTTCGCCGACATTCCGCCGAACGGTATCCTTGCCCAGGAGGAGATCTTCGGCCCCGTCCTCGCGCTTATCAAGGTGAACAACTTCGACGAGGCCCTCGAGGTGGCGAACAATACCGAGTACGGGCTGACCGGCTCCATTTACAGCACTGACCGCGCCAAGCTCGATCGAGCGCGAAACGAGTTCCACGTGGGCAACCTCTATTTCAATCGCAAGTGCACGGGAGCGATGGTAGGCGCGCACCCCTTTGGCGGCTTCAACATGAGCGGAACCGATTCCAAGGCCGGTGGTCCCGACTATCTCTACTTGTTTACCCAAGCCAAGAGCGTGGCGGAAAAACTCTAACCCAACACGCACACAACCACTCACTCTTCTGCGGCGTCTCAGCCAGCAGAGTCACTCGGAGGCCTTGCTGACTCGTTGACTGCCCTCGAATTCATCGTGGTGGTTTTTGTTCTTTCGGCGCTGGCCGGCTTTCTGGGTGCTCTTACCGGCCTGGGCGGCGGAGTGGTCGTCGTGCCCGCGCTCACACTGGCCCTCGGCGTCGACATCAAGTACGCCATCGGCGCTTCGCTGGTCTCGGTCATTGCCACCTCGTCGGGCGCGGCCGCGGCCTACGTGCGTGAAGGCTTCTCCAACATTCGCATCGGCATGTTCCTTGAAATAGCCACCACGATGGGCGCGATTCTCGGCGCGTTTCTTGCGGCGCGCGTCTCAACCCATGCGCTGGCCATTGTGTTCGGACTGGTGCTATTGCAGGCCGCTTATCAATCGTTCAGGCATAAGCCGGGCGCCGAAACCGATAAGTCCGATCCGCTGGCTACAAGGCTGCGTCTCGGCTCCGACTATCCTGTTGATGGCCAGCGCAAAAAATACGGCGTCCGCCACGTCCCCGGCGGATTCGCCATGATGTTCGGCGCCGGGGCACTCTCCGGCTTGCTCGGCATCGGCTCCGGCGCCGTCAAAGTCATCGCCATGGACAGCATCATGCGCATCCCCTTCAAAGTCTCTACCACTACCAGCAACTTCATGATCGGCGTAACGGCTGCGGCCAGCGCGGGGCTTTATCTGGAGCGCGGATACATTGACCCGCGCGTCGCCATGCCGGTCATGCTCGGAGTGCTTCTGGGCGCCTTGCTCGGCGCAAAGGTTTTGGTGCATGCGCCGACAAAAGCGCTGCGGTTAGTGTTTGGCCTTGTGATCCTGGCATTGGCTGTCGAGATGATCGTGAACGGCATCACGGGAAAGGTGTAGCGCAAATGGACGATCGGCAACTCGAATCCATCATCGGCCAGTTGCTGCGGACCGGCGTTCTGCTGGCCGCGGCCGTCGTGCTCGCCGGTGGCGTTCTCTATCTTGCCGGCCATCACGCCGATCCGGCTGGTTACCACACGTTCGTTGCAGGCGGGTCAAACATTCGGTCGCTCTCAGGAATCGCGAAGGCTGTGGCGCACGGCGACGCTGTGGCCATCATGCAGTTGGGTCTGCTGCTTCTGGTGCTCACACCAGTCGGTCGCGTGGTCGCTGCGATGGTTGGATTCCTTCTGGAACGCGACCGTTTATATACGGTCGTGAGTGCGATTGTCCTGACGATTCTGGTCTTCAGCCTGATTCATGCAGGATGACTCGACCGTCGTGCATCTTTGGCGGTCTGCTGCCTGAAGCAACTGGTCGACCGGAGAGGAGCCTTCTACGCTACTACCCCCGATGCCTCTGACTCAGCCTCGAGCTTGCTTCCAACCTCGGCCGCGGCCTGTGCCAGCACCCGGTGATGGATGGTGAACAGCGCCAGCTCGAGCCGGTCGCCCACACCTGTTTTATCGTAAATTGACCGCAGATAATTCTTGATCACCTGCTCCGTGGTCTTCAGCCGTTGCGCGATCTCGCGATTCTTGCACCCCTGCACTATCAGCGCCACAATCCGCATCTCTTTAGGTGTAAGCCGGTCGCGCACGCGCAGGCCCACCATGTCTTCCTCGGGTGAGTCGGGCATCATTACCTGCGGAGGCACCCAGGTCTCCCCGGCCGCCACGCGGCGAACGCACTCCACCAGGGTCGGTCCGGTCACGTTGCGAAAAACCACGCCGCGGAACCCCTGTTGCATGTAGCTTCCGGCGTTCTCGTTGTTTTCGGCAATCACTATGCCCCGGCTGCCGCAAGACTCAAGCAGCACTCGAAGGCGCGGAATCTCGGGATGCAGCGACGCGGCAAACAGCACAATCGACCCGGGAAATGTCGTGATCGCGTGATACATCCGCTCCACGTCGGTACACTGCGCAATAATGCGCAGATCCTCGTCCATCGCCAGCACCTTGGCAGTGCCGGCGCGGAAGATTGCCTGTGAATCGGCCAGGATAATCTTGTTCATCGCTCTTTAACTCCGCCCGTTACCGAATCCTCTTAACTTGCGGAAATGCCCTCAAGCCCCCCGGTCACGCGTCAAACCCCCGGTCCGTTTCAACTTGCTCCTCAACCGGCTGTTTATGGCGCGCTGGGCCTGCTGGCTTCGCCTTTTCTTTCTATCGGCAACGCTTGGCGTGGACTTGGTTCTGTCCGCAATTGTGACACTCAAGCGGTGTATGTCTCTTTCTAGCTGACCCATGCGCCTCACGTCTATCCCATTTTCATGCCAGTAGCTTTAAATACAATGCTCAGCCAGCCACCATGCCCAACCGGCGCGTAAACGCGTGTCTTCACTCCAGGCTCACTCCAAAGCCGGCGTCTGGGTCCGGGGTCGCTCCGGACTGGTTCCCTCTTGCGCCTACCCCGTACACTGTGAGATATGGCCCGGCCAATTCTCTTTGCCGTCGACGACGATGTCAGCGTTCTTGAAGCGGTGGTCCAGGACCTGCGCCGTGAATACGGCGCTGAATACCGAGTGCTGCGCGCAGCCAGCGGCCAGGCCGCTCTCGACACCCTCGACCAGCTCAAAGAGCGCGAGGAGCCTGTCGCGCTCATCATCAGCGACCAGCGCATGCCGGGGATGACCGGAGTGGAGTTCCTTGAGCGCGCCCGGCCTGTTTACCCCGATGCCCGGCGCGTTCTGCTCACTGCTTACGCCGATACTGAAGCTGCCATCCGGGCCATCAATTCCGCTCGCATTCACTACTACCTCAACAAGCCCTGGGACCCGCCTGAAGAGAAGCTCTACCCCGTCCTCAACGACCTTCTCGACGGCTGGAAGAGCGGCTACCGGCCGCATTTTGAGGGCCTTCGCGTCATCGGCCACCGCTGGATGCTCCGCGACCACAAGGTCCGTAATTTCCTCTCCCGCAACCATATCCCTTACCGCTGGCTCGACGTCACCGACCATGAGGAAGTGGCCAAATTATTGCACGACCGCAAGATAGACACCGACCGGCTGCCCATCCTGCTCTTTCCCGACGGCAAGGTTCTCATCGATCCCGAGCTGAATGCAATTGCCACACAGGTGGGCCTGCGCACCCAAGCCACCCAGGATTTCTACGATGTGGTGATTGTTGGTGCCGGCCCTGCGGGGCTGGCCGCGGCGGTTTATGGCGCCAGCGAGGGCCTGAAAACTGTGGTTATTGAGCCCGACGCACCGGGCGGGCAGGCTGGCTCAAGCTCACGGATCGAAAACTATCTCGGGTTTCCAGCGGGCATTTCGGGCGGCGAACTGGGCCGCCGCGCTCTCGCCCAGGCCTCGCGCTTCGGAGCCGAATTTGTGATGCAGCGCGCCACCGGTTTGCGTCTCGACGGCCAGTACCGGTTTGTCGTGCTTGCAGACGGCCGCGAGATTGCCAGCCACACCGTGCTGCTTGCCCAGGGCGTGCAGTACCGCAAACTCGAGGTCCCCGGTGCGGAACAGCTTACGGGCCGGGGAATCTACTACGGAGCCGCTCTGGTTGAGGCCGTGGCCTGCAAGGGCGAGGAGGTCTACATCGTCGGCGGCGCGAATTCGGCTGGCCAAGCCGCGTTGTACTTTGCCAAATACGCCTGCAAGGTAACCATGCTGGTGCGCGGCGAGGGACTGTCGGCCACAATGTCGAAATATTTGATCGATGAGATCGGTGACACATCGAATATTGTGGTAGAGGCTCGTACCCAGGTGGTCGAGGCCCTGGGCGACGAGCGCCTTGAGCGGTTGCGGCTGCGCAGTCCGGCCGGGGAACATGAGGTACCGGCCACGTCGCTGTTCATCTTCATCGGGGCCGCTCCGGTGACTGCTTGGCTGCCGCCGTGTGTTCTGCGCGACCCGAACGGCTTTGTGTTGGCGGGGATAGATGTGCAGGGCGAAGTAAGATCAGCGGAAATATGGCGCGAGCAGCGGGTGCCGCTTTTGCTTGAGTCGAGCGTGCCCGGCGTCTTTGTAGCCGGCGACGTGCGGCACGGGTCGGTGAAACGCGTGGCCTCGGCGGTGGGTGAGGGGTCAATTGCCGTGCAGTTGGTTCACCAATACCTTGCCGGCTTTTGAAGCACCGCAGGGGCGGCGCGAATCAAATAGTACGGGGCTCAGACTTAATGCGGGGCTAGGGCGCCGCTGAAAGCTGTTAAAAGGGACCGGGGGAGCACCAGGAGCAAGATGGGCGAAGACGGAAAATCGATCGAAGTCGAGTCGATTCTTCTCAGCGATTTGGGCGATGCGCTTTTCCGCACCCGGCCATTTCAGGGGACCAGCGCCGAAGCATTGATCGGCGTTCAGCACGCCGAGCGCGTCATCGCAAAGTCAGGCGCTTGCATCGTTGAGTCGGGCGCTCCCGCCGTTTACTACTGGGTAGTGCTTGAAGGCAAAACTCACGCCGAGCGTCCCGAAAAAGACGGAAGCTGGACCCGCGTCGGCTTCGCGCAGCCCGGCGAGGGATTTGGCGAGGTTCCGCTGCTCACCGGTCGCACGGTTTCGCTCTTCCGCATCTTTGCCGACTCCGATTCGGTCCTGATCCGCTTTGACGAATCCGGGTTCTGGAACATGATGGCCTGCTGTCCCGCGGTGCGCACCGTGGTGCTGGCCGACATGGCCCAGCGGTTGCAGACATACCAGGTTGAGGCTCTGCATCGCGAGAAGCTGGTCTCGCTGGGCACGCTTGCCGCCGGCCTGATGCACGAGTTGCATAATCCCGGCTCGGCCGCCAAGCGCGCTGCATCGCAACTGCGCGAAAACCTGCGCCGCTTGCAGGAGATTTCGCTGCGCCATGGCGTCAAGCCCAAAACACCAGAGCAGCTTGAATGCATGCGCGACCTGCTTGAGCACACCATCGCCGGCTGCAAGGCGCCCGCTATGAGCAGCCTCAAGCAGTCCGATGCCGAAGAAGCAATGGCCGAATGGCTGGCCGCGGCCGGAGTCGACAACGCCTTCTCCATCGCTCCCGCGCTGGTCGAAATCGGATTCAAACCCGAAGAACTGGAGTGCGCCCGCGAAGCCTTCGATCGAGGCAGCTTCTCCGATTCGCTGAATTGGCTTGAAGCTTTGGTCTCGAGCGTCTCGCTGGTCTGCGCCATTGAAGAAAGCGTTTCGCGCGTCTCCGATCTCGTGATGGCGGTCAAAAAGTTTGCCTACGACGAGCGCATGGTGGGCAAGGAGATCGACGTCCACGACAGCCTGCAAAGCACGCTTACCGTCCTCGGCCACAAGCTGCGCACCCGAAACGTATCTGCCGAAAAAATCTTCCAGGCTTCGCCCTCAATGTTTCGCGCGCCAGGTCCCGGCCTGAGCCAGGTTTGGACCAACCTTATCGACAATGCGATCGACGCGTCGCCCGACGGCGGCAAGATCACCATCTCAACCTGGACCGAGCCGGGCATCCTCGCCGTAAGCATCGCCGACCAGGGGAAGGGAATTGCCCCCGACGTGCTTCCCCACATCTTTGAGGCCTTCTTCACCACCAAGCCGCAGGGTTCGGGAACCGGTCTCGGCCTCGAGATCGTTAACCGCATCGTCACCCAGAAGTTCCTGGGCAAAGTCGACGTGGAATCCGTGCCCGGAAACACCCGCTTCACCGTCCGCCTGCCGGTGAGCACATAGCTTCCCGAATTTTGAGTAACCGGGCGCGCCACTACGACCCGGATTGGGCGCGCGGATCGCTGCTTGTTATCCGCTCAGCGAGAAGCGGTTGATGGAAGTGTGGTTGCCAACTCGTCCCTCAAGGATGGAGGCTCAACCGCAGGCCGCTCCACCAGGAATCCCTGCTGCAGCAGGCCTTGAAGCAGTTCGTTCACGCCTTTCCGCAACGCGGACTGCGTCAGTTTCTCAAGTCCGTTGCCGGGTGAGGCGTTCTGGCCGCCGTTTCTCAGGTACCGGTCGATTACTTCGCGAACTGTGCAACTCCCATCGAGGTAGCCAAGCAGCGGCTGGAAGCATGCGTCCACCTCCAGCTCCAGACCCGATTTTCTGTTGAAGATGGCGAATGACTCCTCGGGCATGTCGTAACGGCGGATGATCACGTCTTCGTCGAGGGCGAGGACCGCGCCGTCTTCCAGGCCCGTTTTCGTGGCCGTTCCGCATAACCCTGGCGCGTCTTCCAGCGATAACTCGCCGTGTTTCATCACCGTATGCGTCAGACATCCGCCCTGGCACTTCCATCGCTCGCGATAACTGCAGGTCTCGCACTCATCCAGGGGATAAAGCCGGGACTGATAAAGCCCCAGGGCTTTCCGATAATAGTCTCGGATTTCGTCCAGGTTCCGGAACTCATCAAGGTGGCGATTCCACATCTTCGAAAGACAGAAGCAGCACCACACTTTCAGGTCGGGTCCGATGTCGATCACTGGCTCGCAGCGCATGTTGCGTTCGAGGTCGATGACTCTTTTCAGCAGCAATTCGCCCGCTTGCTCATAAGTAAACATGCACACCGGGACCGCGTTGTCCATGCTCACCTGCACGCCGCGTTTCTCAGCGCGGCGAACAAAGTCGACCAGCCAGGGCGCCATCTGCTTGTAATCTTCGAGCTTCAGGCAGGCGTTGTTCGCACCCAGCACGGGCAGCGAAAAGCTCAGGCGAATCTTGTCGACGCCATATTTTTCTGTCAATTCCAGAATGTACTCATCGTTGGGCTGTTTCTCGAAAATATTGAAGCTGAAGGTAACGCTGCCGCGCTCGGCGATCGCATCAAGGTTGTTCTGGATTCTCTTCCAGACCTGCGGCGCATAACGCGTCGGCAGATCGACATTGAGCAGAAAGAAAACGCGGCGCGGCGAAGTGCGGCGGAACAACTCGTTGTAGCTTTCCGGCCAGGTGGCGTTGCTGAGCACGTCCACGCGCATACCGCTCCGGAGCGCCAGTTCGAGGATGCGGGGAAACTCGGGATGGAGGGTCGGCTCTCCGCCCATGGCCCGGAAATATGGGTGATTGGAGCGCTTGAGAAACTCGATCACTTTCTCTACGTCGCTCATCGCCATGGAGATTCTCTGCCCGTCGCCCAACTTCTCCTGGGCGAAACAGTATGGGCATCGCAGATTGCAACGGGTTGTCAAAAGAATGTTGGCCATGGTTTTTCTCCTCATCGACTGCACGAACATCGCCGCGTTGTCATGAACCCGGATCTCCATCACGGCCGGCGCCGGGAATGGCCGCCGGCCGGATGGTTGGTGCGCCCGCTGTTGCTTAGGGGCGCTTTTTGGCCGCGACTTTGCGCAATGCACGGGCTTGCGCAGTTGGCTCACGTGTGTAGCCCACGACCGGATAGCCGATCTGATAGAAAATGGGGTAGTAGATGGGGTAGAAAATGGGGTAATAGATGGGGCGATAGTAAATGATGTGGTTGGTCAGCGCTGTCTTCCATGCCACGTCAATCGGATACTTGATGGGTCCACCCACTCCGGGCCGTGCGACTTTGAACTCATCAACCAGGTTCTGGAGCTTTTGAACCCTGCCAAGCTGCTCGATCTCGGCAGGTTCCAGCGTCACGCCGTACTCTGTGGCGACTGCCGCCGGACTCGAGACGAGCCGTTTGAACAGCTCTGGGTCCTTTTCACATGCGGTCATAAGTTGTCGAATGGCTGTTTCATTGCTCACGATAGATCCTCCTGCCGGGGTTAACCGGTGAGTGCAGCCGGAGCGTGTGGTTCATCGGGGCTGATGCATCGGGTCGGCGAAGCGGCTCTCCGGCGGAGAGACAATTTGCCGGCCTGGTAAGAGACAACAGTCCTCGCTGAACCCGCACAACCGGGCCGCCCTGAAAGTATGACTGGGCGAATCCGGCCGGAGCCGGGCCCGCACTTACATTGCGAGGGCATCGACTGATGCGTCAGCCAGGAACAAGTCAGATAGGGGGCCGCGGCGAGACATTCCGAGCTGTAGCGAGGGTGATGCCCGGGCCTATGGATTCGGCGCTTTCCTGAGAAAACGCCACGCAAACGCTATCGCGTTCCCATTGCACCCGCTGTGCCTTAGGTCACAATCCAACGTGACTGATTGAGCGCCGGGCAGGTTACAAAAGAGAAGAGTTTCAACTCGGAAAATGGGTTGGCGGTCGAGGGCTCGGCACACTTTGACAGGACCATTCATGAACCGGTCCCGCGCTTGTAGTACCGCGCGAAATTACACGAAAGAAAAATTTCACAAAGGATTCCTTGTCAGCCATCATGCGGCGCGTCATATTCCTATTTGCACTGGAGGACGTTCCCAATGATTTCTTTCCGCTGTATATTCCCGGTGCTCGCCGCCGCAGCCGCCATCGCCGTATCCAACGCGGTTTTCGCGCAGCAGGAGTTTCCGCCGCCGCAGGGTAAGGGCCCGGTGGTGGTCGTCGCCAGCGGCCTTTCCGGCCCGTCGCATTACGCCAAAGTGGCGCGCGACATTGCCGCGCTCGGCTACGACGCAGTTCTTTTTGACGGCTCTGCCATGGAACACACCCACGGCGAGGCCGTGCATGCGGCCATCCTGCAGGCCCAGCAAATGCCCCACGCGTTGCCGGGCAAGGTGGCACTGGTGGGTTTCTCGGCGGGAGGAGGCGAGTCGCTCTATTACGCCACCGAGTGGCCTGACCTGGTGACGGGCGTGATCGTGTGGTTCCCGGCCACCTCGTTCATCAGGAATGTGTCCGGCTTTATTGACCGCTTGCAGGTGCCGGTGCTCATGTTTGCCGGAGAAAAAGACCACTATCGCGACAACTGCTGCACCGCAGACACGGCGCGAAACCTGGCCGCGGCGGCCCGGGCCGCCGGCAAGCCCTTCGACCTCTACACCTATCCCAAGGCCGAGCATGACTTTGTGCGCGACGGCGCGCACTTTAACGCCGACGCCGACGCCGATGCGTTCCAGAAAACGGCCGACCGGTTGAAACAGCTATCGCCGGTGCAATAGAGCCCACCGCGCACCATTTAGGCAGCGTCTGACGAATCCTGTCGCCGAGAGTTTTGTATCAGTCCGCCACCGTCGTTGCCGACCCGCGATGAATGAAAAATCTGGGTGCCCCATCCTAGCCCAAGTTCGTCATGACTCGGGTCAGGGATTCGCTAAGTGATTTGGAATCAGATCAGGCAGTGGCGAAGTCTGCACTACATTCCTGATCGAGATGGAGGCGGTCGGGGATGGAGATGTGGAGTTGCTCGAAGAGT
>DATJSB010000081.1:0-10200 GCA_035504315.1 Occallatibacter sp. | reverse complement strand
CCGCATTTCTCCGGCTTCGGGGAGGCTTCTTGCTTTACTGGCTGCTCTACGAAAAGCTTTTTCCGTTCTTTCACCCCTTTCGGATCTTCCGCTACCTCACTTTTCGTACGGCCTTCGCCTCGCTCACGGCGCTGCTGATCGCGATGTTCATCGGTCCTTACGTCATTCAAAAGCTGCGCGAATTCCAGATCGGCCAGTATGTGCGCGACGACGGCCCGCAGTCGCACCTGAAAAAAACCGGCACGCCCACCATGGGCGGGGTGCTGATCGGAATCGCGATCCTGCTGCCCACGGTGCTGTGGTCCGATCCCTCGAATCCCTTTGTGTGGGTGGTGGTGATTTCGACTCTTTTCTACGCCGCCATCGGCTTTGCCGACGACTACATCAAGGTGGTGCAGCGGCGCAGTCTCGGGCTTACTCCGCGCGCCAAGCTACTGTGGCAGGGAATCGCCGGCGGATTGGTGTCGGTCGCGCTGGTGACGCTTACACAGTTCAGGATGTTTTCCACGCGGATCATCGTTCCCTTCATCAAGAGCTGGCATCCCGATCTGCAATGGCACCATTGGCCGGCCGCCTTGCCGCACCTGGGGCTCCTGGCCTTTGCGCCTTTCGTGTTGTGGGCGGTGCTGTGGCTGGTGGGAACGTCAAACGCCGTCAACCTCACCGACGGATTGGATGGACTGGCCATCGGCTGCACCATCATCGCCGCCGGCGCGCTGGCCGTGCTTACCTACGTAAGCGGCAACGTGGTGTTTGCCGACTATCTCGAACTACAGCACATGCCGCAGGTAGGCGAGTTAACCATCTTCTGCGGGTCGATGGTTGGCGCGTCGATTGGATTCCTGTGGTACAACGCGCACCCCGCCGAGATCTTTATGGGCGACGTGGGTTCGCTGGCGCTGGGCGGAGCTATCGGCACCGTGGCGCTCATCATCCGGCAGGAACTGCTGCTGCCCTTCATCGGCGGAGTTTTTATTCTCGAAGCGGTCTCAGTGGTGCTGCAGGTGGGCAGCTACAAGCTGCGCAAGAAACGCATCTTCAAGATGGCGCCGCTGCACCATCACTTCGAGCAGCTGGGCTGGAGCGAGTCGAAGGTGATTGTGCGGTTCTGGATTGCCGCGCTGGTGTTTGCACTGTTTGCACTCACCACGCTCAAATTGCGCTAGGCGTGCGAGAGAGCTGCGCTTTCCGGTACACAATTGGTAAGGGAGTTCGGAGTTTGACTGCGCCGCGCCGGAGGCTCTTCCACGCGCATCGCCAAAAATCCTGACCATGCATCGCATATTGAAAGCGGGATTCAAGCGGCTCGGCCTCGTCCACAGGGGCAAGCGGAGGGCGCGCGACCTGGACGACTTTGTTCGCGATCGCGGTATCGACCTGGTGATTGATGTGGGCGCGAACACAGGACAATTTGGAGAGAGCCTCAGGGCCGGCGGTTACCAGGGAAAGATTGTTTCATTCGAGCCTTTCAGTGCGGCGTTTCAAATACTCAAACAGAAGGCGGATGCCGACGGTAACTGGGAGGCGCACCAGCTTGGCCTGAGCGCGAAAGAGGGCAGTGCGGCCTTGCACGTGTCAGAGCTTGCGGTCTTCAACTCGATGCAGAAGACAACCGGCGTTGCCCAGATGCACGACCGCCGGATGGCCGTGAGCCGCGACGAAGAGATCGGGCTGCGCACGCTCGACCAGGTTGCGTCAGGCCTCACGGGCACGATCCTGCTGAAGATCGACACGCAGGGTCACGAGCGGCAAGTGCTCGAGGGCGGCAGGCAGACGCTGGCGCGCTCTCTGGGAGTGATGATGGAGCTGGCGGTGATTCACACCTACGAAGGGGCGTGGCGATTTCACGAAGCGGTGAAGTACATGGAGGACGCGGGATTTGTGCCCGCTCAGATTGAACCGGTCGGATTCCACGGCAGGGACAAGGTATCGGCGGTTGAGTTCGATTGCCTGTTCAGGCCGCGGAGCGCCATCGATTGATCCTGGATTTCTGATTCAGGATTTCGTGGGAATTGAAAAGAAATGGCGCCGGGAGTGAGTAGTTTGAGTCGCGCCCGGCGAAAGAGAACCGCAGCAAGCCGTAGGATAGTAGCAGCATGCTGGAGCTAAAGGGCAAGAAGGTTCTGGTCGTGGGTCTCGGCAAATCGGGACTGGCGGCGGCGTTGTTTCTGCGCCGCCAGGGCGCGCAGGTTACGGTATCCGATGTCAGGAGCGCGGAGTCGCTGGCCAAGGAGATACCGGCGCTGCTTGAAGAGGGAATCATGGTTGAGGCGGGCGGGCATGGATTGCTGACCTTCCGCCGCCAGGACCTGATCGTGGTGAGCCCGGGAGTGCCGCTCACTACGCCTGAGCTGGTGCAGGCTCGCAGTTTTGGCCGGCCGGTGATCGGCGACCTCGAGCTGGCCGCGCGATTCCTCAAGGGGCACATCTTGGCCATCACCGGCTCGAACGGAAAGACAACTACGACGGCGCTGACCGGCGAGATTCTTAAAGCAGGCGGCCTTCCCACTCTGGTGGGCGGCAACATCGGCGTGCCGGTGGTGAGCCTGATCGAGGAAAGCACCGATGACACATGGTCGGTGCTTGAGGTCTCGAGCTTCCAGCTCGAGAGCACCGAGGAGTTCCGGCCCGGGATAGCGGTGATTCTCAATATCACGCCCGATCATCTCGATCGCCACGGCAGCTTCGAGGCCTATGCGCGTGCCAAAGAGCGGATCTTCGCCGCGCAGAACGAAAATGACTTCGTGGTGCTTAACGCCGACAATTCGCGCGCTGCCGAGGCTGCCGCGCGGTCCATCTCGAAGGTCTACTGGTTTTCAATCGAGCGTCCGGTACGGCAGGGCGCCTGGGTCGCGGATGGTTACGTGGTTTACCGCGCCGCATCCGGCGCGGAGGTTGAGCGGGTGATGCCCCACGCCAAGATTCCGCTCAAAGGCGAGCACAATGTTGAAAACGTGCTGGCTGCGGTGACTGCCGCGCGGCTTGCTGGAGTCCCTGCCGATTCCATCGCCCTGGCCATTGAAAAATTCCAGGCGGTCGAGCACCGGCTCGAGTATGTGGCCACGCTTCATGGAGTGGATTTCTATAACGACTCGAAGGCCACCAACGTTGATGCAACCGCGAAGGCCATTGCCGCATTCTCGAACGGGATTCATTTGATTCTGGGCGGCAAGGACAAGGGCTCGGATTACACCACGCTGTCGCAGTTGCTGCGCGAGCGGGTGCGCGCCATTTACACCATCGGAA
Source organism: Occallatibacter sp. (assembly GCA_035504315.1). Taxonomy (GTDB): domain Bacteria; phylum Acidobacteriota; class Terriglobia; order Terriglobales; family Acidobacteriaceae; genus Telmatobacter. The sequence continues at coordinate 6,954 of DATJSB010000081.1, read as the reverse complement.
CGGCGGCCGAAAAGATCGAGTCGCAACTGCGCGGAGTCGTTTCAATCCACTCCTGCGAGACGCTCAATGTAGCCGTGGCGCGTGCGTCGGCCGCGGCGCATCCAGGTGAAGTGGTATTGCTGGCGCCGGCCTGTTCGAGCTTCGACCAGTTTGAGAACTACGAACATCGTGGCCGGGTCTTCAAAGATCTTGTGAACCAGCTGCACGGCGGGAAAGCATGGCAAAGCGCGTAGGCGTCGACAAGTGGCTGTTTTTCACCACCCTCCTGCTGGTCGTGGTGGGGCTGGTGATGGTGTTTTCAGCCTCAGCCGTTGTCGCGCAGGAGCGCTACAACTCGCCATATATTTACGTTGGCCGCCAGGCCGGATGGGCTTTGGCAGGCGTGCTGGCGATGGTCGTGCTCATGAACATCGATGCCGGCCGATACAAATCTCCGCGCTTCATCTATCCGGCACTTTGTCTAACAACGCTGTTGCTGGTGGTTGTCTTTTTCTTTCCCAGTTCGCACAATACGCACCGCTGGATTCGCTTCGGCAGTTTCTTCACTTTTCAGCCTTCTGAAATAGCCAAGCCGGTGCTGGTGCTTTTTCTGGCATGGTTTTTGCATAACCGTCTCGATGCCATGCACAAGTGGAAAGAGACGCTGCTGCCGGCGGCGTTGATTCCGCTGCTGTTTATCCTGCTGGTGGTTCGCCAGCCCGATCTGGGCACCGCGCTGGTGCTGGCCGGCGTGACAGGCCTGATGCTGGTGCTGGCCGGACTGGAGTGGAAGTACGTGGCCGGCGGCCTGGCAGCCATGATTCTGGGCGTTGCGCCGATGCTCTATTTTGTGGCCTGGCGCTGGAAGCGCGTGCTCACCTTCCTCAATCCCGATGCCGACCCGCAGGGCGCAGGATTTCACATCAACCAATCGCTGATTGCGGTTGGCACTGGCGGGTTCACGGGCCGCGGCTACATGGAGGGCATGCAGAAGCTCTTCTACCTGCCCGAAGCGTCGACTGATTTTATCTTTGCCAACGTGGCTGAAGAATTAGGCTTTATCGGGGCGATCACCATCCTGCTGCTGTTTGTGGTCTTCGGCGTTCGCGGCTTGCGCGCGGTACTGCGCTCGCGCGACCCGTTCTCGCGCATGGTTGCCTTCGGCCTTTCCACCGCAATTCTTCTGCAGGCGTTTTTTAACATCAGCGTTGTTCTTTCCATGGTGCCCACCAAGGGCATTCCCTTGCCCTTCATTTCTTATGGCGGAACCTCAGTATTCTGTACGCTGGCCAGCATCGGAGTTCTTCTCAATATCACCAGAAAAGTGGAATAACGCCGGCGCTTCGACTCAAAATGCAGTCGCCGACGCGCTCCTGCCACGCGGCGCATTTGAGACTTCTGCGCCCGAGGCCGTGTTAACCTTTAACTAAACACCGCGGCCCGCGACTGTAACGCCGGTGTAGCGACAAAATGACTTCCCTGCAAATCCCCACAGGGAATAAACTTCTTCCCGCTCGAAGATCCTAAGAGGCGAAGGTTGCCACAATTGCGTGTCCTTATTGCCGGCGGAGGAACCGGAGGCCACATTATTCCGGCTCTCGCGGTAGCCCGCGATCTGGTCGAACTGCACGGCGCAGACGTGCTCTTCGTTGGCACCAACCGCGGCATGGAAATCCGGCTCGTGCCGGAGGCCGGATTCAGGCTTCGCACCATCGACGTAGGCCCCCTCAAGAACGTCTCCATCCTCACCCGGATTCGCACCCTCTATCTTCTGCCCCAAAGCATCTCGGAGTGCAAGCATCTCATCCGCGAGTTCTGTCCCGGCGCCGTGCTCGGCGTAGGGGGATACGCATCGGGTCCCGCCATGGCTGCGGCCCTGCAGTTGAAGATTCCAACCATGGCCTTTGAGCCCAACGCAATGCCTGGCCTGGCCAACCGGCTGGTGGGGAAAAGAGTCCAGGCGGCAGCCGTGAATTTTGCCTCGGCCCAGCGGTGGTTTCGCAACTGCGAGGTCACCGGAATTCCAGTCCGCCCCGAGTTCTTTCACCTTCACCCCCCAACCAGAGCGTGTCCTCATCTGCTTGTCTTCGGCGGCTCTCAGGGCGCGCAGATCTTCAACCGGAATCTGCCCAACGTGATTGCAGCACTGCTTGACCGGGTCCCGGGAATGACGGTTTTGCATCAGAGCGGAGTGCGCCACGGAGAAGCCACGCAGGCAGCTTACGAGGCCAGTGGCGCCGCTCGGGCGCGCTGGGAGGTAAAGCCCTTCATCAACGACATGCCCAAGCGGTTCGCTGAGGCGCATCTGGTGATGGCCCGCAGCGGCGCATCCACGGTGGCCGAACTGGCCGCCGCCGGCAAGCCGGCCCTGCTGGTCCCGTTTGCCGCGGCCGCCGACCAGCATCAGCGCCGCAATGCGGAGGCCATGGTGGATGCCGGCGCCGCGGTGATGTTGCAGGAGAGCGAGCTCGAAAAGCCGGACAGACTGCTTGGAACCCTGGTAGAACTGCTCAATTCTCCCCAGCGCCTGACTGCGATGGGAGCAGCCGCGCGCAGGCAGGCGCATCCCCGCGCTGCCGAGCGCATTGCGGAAATGCTGGTGGAACTGGCGAGAGGGCAGCGACTCAGCAAGTCGGCGAATTAGCCGGTCATCCTTTCAGAACCAGGCTCAGATCGCTTCGAAACGGGAATGCAGGAAATGTCTGATTACCGTTCCCGATGCTGCCCTCAGGAGCTCCGGCGCCCGTCTTCTAGCGCCGGCCCCTATTGAACCGTCACCGGAATTGTCGCCTCATGGGTGACGGAGCCCAGGATTGCACTCACTGTGACGCTGTAATTCCCGGCTGGCACATTTGGATTACTTTTGATGGACCCGCCGCACGAGCCCAAGCCAATGACAGCGGTGAGCAAGATGACTATTCCGAGGAAGGCACGCCACTTGCGCCGCTTGAGCAAACCGAGCGGCGCCAGCAGCGCGAGAGTGATCCCCCCAGTCGCGGCCCACCCTGCCGCACCCGGTCTCTGATATTCTTCCACTTCTGCCGTAAGCCCAGACACCGAAATCGTGATCGTAGCGGTTCCAGCGGTCATTCCCGCGGGAATATTGACCGTAGACTGTACGCTGCATGAAAGAAACGACTGCGATGGCGGCATGCAGTTCACGCTGAATGCGCTGGCGGTGGTTGCGGCGCTATTAAGTGTCAGGGTTAAGGTCGATGCTACTGAGGGATTCGAGGCTCCGCTGGGAATGGTCACCGCCGAGCCGCTTATGGTGAAGTCAGGCGGGGCCGGCGTCACCTTTATTGAGACGTTGCCCTGGGACGGTTGATCCTGCGCGTCGCCGCTGTAACTGGCGGTGATGGTATGCACGCCCACCGATAAAGAAGACGTCGTGTAAGTTGCGACGCCATTGCCGTTGCCATCGCTCGCAGCCGGGAGCGTGGCGAGAAGATTACCGCTTTCGTCGGAGAACTGGATGGTGCCGCCCGGAAATCCGGGATAAGGCGGGTAAGCCACGGCTCTTCCCACCTCGGCTGTGATGGCGATCGCCTGGCCCGCGACCGCTGTCGTTAATGGTGTCGTGGAAACAAAAGTGGTGGTATATGCCAGCGCGTCGTAGATGCCCGCAGTCGATGTCTGTGTGCCGGGGAGATAGTTGGCATCGCCGCTGTACGAAGCACTTACCGTGTTGTTCGCAGGCGCCGATACGGAGGGCGGTCCGACATAGATATCTGCTGCAGGAATGTTCACTGTGGCTTCGGCGAACCCTTCATTGGAAGGCACAACAACGGGAACCGCTGGAAGAACAACAGCGCTACCGCTGGCGGGTGTGATGGTGAATGTAACGGTTCCCGTCGGAGCCGCCGCTCCAAATGTATTGAGGCTGGCCAAGACGGTTGCTCCCGCGCCCGGGAGAATCTCCTGGTAGTACGGGTCTAATTCGAGCGTCGTGGCCTCGGGCGTGACGGTGAAATTCATGGGCGTGGCGAGCGGAGAAATGGTGTTGCTCGGCAGATAGCTGGCGTCGCCCGGGTAAGAAGCCACAAGCGAGTGCTTGCCGACTGCAAAGGCATAGCCTTCGAAGCCTGCCTGTCCGGTAGAATCCAGCACCAGCGGCGAGCCGACCGGTGTGCCGTTGTCGGTTACTGTGATCGACCCGGTAGCCGGCGTTGAAGTGATGCTGTTCTCGCTAGGAGGAAGCGTGTAGCCCGCCGGAACCGGTCTTACATTGAAGTCCACTCCCATGCCGTACTCCAGCGTCGCGCCGTTGATGGGAGCCAACTGGCCGGCAACCACCTGGTAATAAATGGCAAGCTCGCTGCTTTCGGCGGTGATGGTGACCGGAACCTCGGCGGATGTGCTGGATGCGTAGACGCTGTCACCCGGAAAACGCGCGGCGACGCTGTAGCTGCCTCCCGGGAGTCCTGCGTAAGAAAACGTGCAGGGGAATGACGCGCACGTCGTGGTGTACTGACCGTTCAGATTGCCCGAACCGCGGTCAAGGAGCAGCGCGATGTCGCGGCTTGTTGGCCCGCCGGTTACGTTTACGGTGAAGCTGAGTGCGGTGCCGTTGGCGGCTTTCGTGGGGTTGATCGACAGCGTTGTTGCAGTCGGCTTGAACGTGACCTGCGACCAGTTATTCACCAGCATCATTGCGTCCACACTGCCGATGCCCGTGGCCATGTCGTAGCCCGGCCCGGCGCTATAGCCGGTCAGGTATCCGTCCGATCCGCAATCGGGCGTGCCCGTCTCGCAACCGACTCGATTGGTGCCCACTGTAATGTCGTGGAACGCCTGCGGGATCTGCTGCGAAAGAGGATAAAGAACGGTGTTGGCCAGGCCCTGCCGCGATTGAGTTTTTTCGACCGCCAGCGCCATGATCCCGGCCATGGCTGGGGCGGAGACTGAGGTTCCGCCCACGCCGGAAACCTCGAGCGGCGCCGTGGTGCTGTTGGGCCCGCCATTGGGCACTGCGCAGTCGGGTGGAAACGCGCAGAAGGCCGTGAAGCTGTAATTGGATCCATCCGACGCGAAGACCGAAACATCGGGCAGATCGCGCGCCTTGTCGTCGCCAAATCCCACCTGCCATGCGGGTTTCGCGTAACCGTTCACACAGTCGGACTGCACCGGGCTCTGGCCCGCATCGGGAGGTGCCCCGGAATAGACAACGCAGCTGCTCGCTCCTCCCCCATCTGCTGCGAGCGAGGCGCCGAGATTCACCTGATCGAGCGTTGGATCGCTGTCGTTCCAGGGCTTTTCGGGAATGTAGCCCTTGGCCGAGCTCCAGTCGTTGTTATTGTCAGGATCTGTCGCGCTGGGCATATTCCAATAGGCGCCCAGCGTGCTGAGCGTGGCATTCGCGGGATAGTAAAAATCCGTGCCGCCCACGGCCACATCGTATGGCGTAGAGGCAAGTCCGCTGACGTAGAAACCGGCTACCGCCTGTGAGGGTCCAAAGGTGTTCAGGGGCGGATCGCAAGCTGCCGAACCAGTATCGCCCGTCGACACCAGCACGGTGATTCCCTGTGCGGCGGCCTGCTCGTAAATGTTGTTGAAGTACTGGTTGCCCGCCGTGCCCAGATAGGCCTCGCACAATCCAAAGCTGACTGAAAGCACCGAAACCTGGTTGTCGTCCAGCGCCCGGGCAAGGGCTAGCCCTACGCCACTGCTTACGTAACTGTTGGCTCCAACATAGAAATTCACAGCGGCATTCGGCGCCACGCCGCCAGCTAACTCCACGTCGAGATACGCTTCCAGCTCGTCACCGGAACCATAAACTGTGGGCGGGGGACCATCGACGATGGTGTTCGGCACGTTTGCGGCGCTATAAGCCGGCAGAAAGTTCTCTCGGTACAGTTGAACCATCGAGGTGTCGATGGGTGCGTCGCCCACCACGCCGATCGTCACCCCTTTGCCGTCGATGCCCGCATTGAGCAGCGGCTTGGTGTCGTAGATCGCCGCAAAATCGCCGGGCACAACAGCAAAGCAATACCCTTGCAGGCAGAAGGGCGCGTTCGGGGAAGGCATGTTGTAGAGCGGTGCCGCGCGATGGGTAATTGGATCGAGCATCGCTTCGCCGGCAGACCGAACCATTGGCTTGGGAGCAAGATCGTTCAGCGTAATGCCTGCTACCACTGGCGCCAGGGCGGAGGGAATCTGCGGATCGCTGGAGTTGGCGTAGTGCTGCTCACCATTCACGAGATAACGGTGAATTGCAGTATGAAAGGCAGTCTGCACCTGGCCGGCATTGCCTGAGAATTCAATCCCGGTATGCCCGATGAGAATGCGGTTTACCGTAAATCCTTCTGATCTGAGCCAGGAACAGATGCTGTCGATATCGCCCTGGGCCACGCCGTATTGCGCGCCGAATTGTTGCGGCGTCACGTACTGGTGATACAGCTCCGATGTGGGATTCTGTACCTGGCCGAGAAAGCTCTGGAGGGCTGCTTCCTGCTCTGCCGAATGCTTCAGCACAAGAATCATTCGATCGGCCGGAAAGTTCGAGGGAACCGCGCCTTGATCGTACCTGGCCTGTGCGAGCGGAAGAGTGTTTCCGCTAAGCGCCGTCAACCGGGTATTGTCGATTGGTTCTGTGATGCGCGACTGCGAGTATAAGAATGACGAAAGAGCAAACGTCACAACCACGATGATGATCAATCGAATCAGACGCTCACTCGCCCGCGTCTCCTTGCCGACGCCGGAGACACTTCTCTCCATGGCCCCTGACCCCCTTGATGCCTGAACACCATGTTAGCTGCGGTTTGGCCGTCATGACCAGCAGCCTCCACTGCAGAGTTACCGGCCATCCCTAGGGCCTGTTAACACTACTGGGGTGGTTGGCGTTGCGAGCGAAAATCGGGCCAGACTAGGCCGAGCCCGAAGGCTTTGGTGGTTCCAAGGTCGAGGGCGAGAACGACGTATGGCACGATTTGCGCCGCAACCCCGGGCCCCAAACGTGTGAACTTTGCACGTTTG
>DATJSB010000080.1:0-12411 GCA_035504315.1 Occallatibacter sp. | reverse complement strand
CTGTTGCCTCTCTCTCGTGCAGATCCACTTTTTCACCAAGCACTTCAGCCGTGCCGAAAAGTGCTCAAGAAATGGTCTTGTATCAGTCCGCCACCGTCGTTGCCGACCCGCGATGAATGAAAAATCTGGGTGCCCCATCCTGGCGGCGCTTTTTGCCGTCAGGGTGGGAGACCACGAATCTCAACCTGTCGGCACTTGGTCTTGTTTCTTATTAGCAATACGCTGGTCGGCATCGGAAAATATTGGACCGGTCTTTGGCGGGAAATCCTTGTAATCAACCCTGCAAATCGCCGTGTATACTGGCGCCAATAAGACACAGGAGGTCCCCGGATGAATGGTGTCAAAGATGATCTGAAAGCGGGATCGTGAGCGCGCCATTCAGGGGTGTCGACCAGCATGGCAGATCTGGAAATCAAACGCACTCAACTTCATGGAAATATCCTTGATCTCGATCTACCCAACGGCGAGGAGCGGGGAGATCCCCTGGCAACCGCATTCATCCAGAACAACTGGAATAACGCAAGGCACTTTATCGGTGAATGGTGGGATGCCTATAAAGAATGGGAAGAACATGACACCTTCAACACCGCCATGGCGCAGGGCCGGATGACGATGAGGTCGTTTGGGGAAGCCTTCGACACCCAGGTAAAAAAGACGGCGCCTATGAATATTGCGGAGACGAGCAGGTTCTACTCCGACTCCAACCGTACACAGGTTACAGACCCAACCCAACATGAAGCCGCCTTCAAGGAGGCAGTCTCGGGACCTAAACCACCGATGTTTGGGTGGAAGAAAGGCCAGGAACCTCCGCCGTCGCCCTATGCGAAACTCAATCGCGGGATCGACGCCTCCGCTTTTGCAGTTCCTGCGAATTTCGCGACCCGCGAGGCGAAGTATAAAAATGGCCTCCACGACCTCAGCGTAAAACTGGTGATTCCGAATACGGACATCAAGCAGCAGAGTCACCACCAGGGATCGACCAAACCGCACTTCTGTTTTCTGCCCATCTCGAAACCGGAAGATCAATACGTGATCTATACGCTCACTCGTTATGCAAAGGCGCTCAAGGCAACGCTCGGAGACTTTTACACGCTGATCCGCGGTTATCGAAGCGAGATGACGCGAGTAAAACTCGCCAACGAGCTCGACATGGATACCGGCCTGGTCGCTGTGGCGACACCCGGCCGCACAGACAATCTCCCCTATAAAGTCAGTTACTCCCTGGGGGGAAACACCAAGGACAAAGGACCTGATAAGAGCTACAAAATGATACCCGTCACCCCTGAAGTTCTTCGCATGCGAAGGCAGGCATATTTCATAGAACATGCGAAGGTTCTAAAGAGTGGGAATGAAGTCGTGATCGCGATGCGCAAGCATGCAGGCCCGTTCCCTGTCTACGCTGTTTATGACGCCGGCACTCTCAAGTGCTTCACGGTCGGGGCTGACAACAAACTGAAGTTCACCCCCAACAGAACCATATCCGCAACAGGAGTTGCAAATTGGTGAAGCGCCTGTGGCGAGTTCGCCGGAGATCCTGAGTTACGCATCCCGCATAATTTGCCGGCGAAGGCTACGCGCTACCTGACGCGGGCTGCGGCGTTCACTCGACCGTCACCGATTTCGCCAGATTACGTGGCTGATCCACGTCGCAGCCCCGCCGCACTGCGATGTAATAGGCAAGCAGCTGCAATGGCACTATCTCAATCAACGGCGAAAGCATTTCGGGAGCGGGCGGAATGGGTATGACGTGCTCTACCAGGCCGCCGATCAATGCGTCGCCCTCGGTGGCGACCGCGATTACCCGGCCCGAGCGCGCGGTCACTTCCTGAATATTCGAAAGCGTCTTTTCGTAGCGCAGTTTCGAGGCCGCGTCGGCAGAGTCCCGTGTGGCAATCACCACTACCGGGAGCGACTCGTCGATCAATGCATTGGGCCCATGCTTCATTTCGCCCGCCGGGTAGCCCTCGGCGTGGATGTAGGAGATCTCCTTGAGTTTGAGCGCCCCCTCGAGAGCAATTGGAAAATGAATGCCGCGGCCCAGGTAGAGAAAATCCCGAGACGAAGCAAATTCCTTTGCCAGCATCTCGCACTGCGCCGAGCGAGCGCGCAGAATTTCTTCGATCCTGGCGGGAATGCGGCTCAACTCCGTGATCAGTTCTATCGACTGGTCTTTGCTTAAATGGCCGCGCAACTGGCCCAGCTTGAGCGCCAGCAGGAAAAGCGCGGTGAGCTGCGCCGTAAAAGCCTTCGTTGAGGCAACGCCGATCTCGGGGCCGGCGTGGGTGTAGACGGCTCCGTACGCTTCACGCGCCACCATGGCGCCCACTACGTTGCAGATGGCAACGGTCCTTGATCCAAGCTCCTTCATCTCGCGCTGGGCGGCCAGCGTGTCGGCGGTTTCGCCGGATTGAGTAATCAGCAGACCCAGCGCGTTGGGGTCGGCGATCGGACCGCGGTAGCGGTACTCGCTCGCGTAATCCACATCCACCGGCAAACGCGCCAGCCGCTCGATCATGTATTTGCCGGTAAGAGCAGCGTGCCAGCTCGTGCCACAGGCGGCGATACTAATGCTCGATGCGCGCGCCAGTTCTTCGTCGCCAATCTCCATCTCCCCCAGGAAGACTTTGCCTGAGTCCAGCGAAACGCGGCCCAGCGTGGTATCGGTGATGGCCCGCGGCTGTTCCCAGATTTCCTTGAGCATGAAGTGCTTGTATCCGCCCTTTTCCGCCTGGATCGGGTCCCACTGGATGCGCGTCAGCTCACGCTTGATGGGGTGTCCGTCGAAATCGGTCAGCTCCACACCATCGCGCGTGATGATGGCCATATCGCCGTCGGCAAGAAAGTAGATATTGCGGGTGTGGTGCAGAATTCCGGGCACGTCGGAGGCGACAAAATATTCTCCATCACCCACGCCCACGATCACCGGAGGCCCCAGCCGCGCGGTCACAATCTTGTCGGGCTCCGCGGCAGAAAGCACTCCCAGAGCAAATGCACCCGTCAGCCGCCGCACCGCCCGCCGTAATGCTTCTTCGAGAAGAATCGGCCTGCCTTCAGATTTCGCCTGGCGCTGGATCTGCTCAATGAGATGGGCAATGATCTCGGTGTCGGTCTCGGTGACAAAGTTGTGCCCCAATGCCTTCAGCTCCGATTTGAGCTCAAGGTAGTTCTCCACAATGCCGTTATGAACCACCACGATGCGGCCCGTGCAGTCGCGGTGTGGGTGAGCATTTTCTTCGGTCGGACGGCCATGCGTAGCCCAGCGCGTGTGCCCGATACCGAAGGTCCCATCGAGCGGATGGTCGCGCAAGAGTTCCTCAAGATTGGCCAGCTTGCCGGGCGCTCTCCACACTTCCAACTTCTCGCTCGCGGGCGAACCCACGGCAATTCCCGCCGAATCGTAGCCGCGGTATTCCAGACGCTTCAGCCCCTCAAGAATGACGGGCACAACCTTCTTTGACCCAACGTACCCGACTATGCCGCACATGGCTTCATTCTATGCGACAAACCGGTTTGCACAGGGTAACCTCGAAACTATTGAGTAACCAGCAGTTACTTTCTCGCGCGGCGGGTAATCACCCCCAGGCTAAAGGGTTGCAAACTTCGACACTGCCCTTTTTGCTGAACTTTGGCTAGAATTGCAGCAACTCCGGGGTGAGACTTCTGAATCTGATGCGGAAAGCTTCTCAACAATGTTTGACGATCTGAAGCGCAAACTTCAAAGGCTCGGGCACCCTGAACAACAGCGCGCCGAGCGGCTCCCCGCCGCCAACCTCACAGCCCATTGCGATTCCGAGCTCAATCACCTTGATGCCGGAGTCAAGGACATCAGTTCGACCGGGCTGTATCTCGTCACCGAAAAGCGCTTCGCCTCGGGCGAAGTCGTACATCTCAGTCTTCACGCTCAGGGCTCGGAAACTGAACAGTCGGAACTGGAGATCAGGGTGGAAGCACGTGTAGTCCGTCAGGGGCAGGACGGAGTCGGACTCACCTTCGTTTTGCCGGCTGGGCTCGACACCAATCTCTGGAGCGTACTGGTCAGGAACACCGTAATTCTGACCAAGGCGAGCGAGATCGCCCACATGTTCCGGACCCTCAGCACCATCCTCTTCCTGTGCCGCCTGTGCGGGTCGGGAGCCGAGGAAGCAATTCTGTTGCTCGGCGGACAACTCGATACCACCCGGACGGAATGCGTCTTTGAGATTGCTCACAGCGCTGATAAGCTGCTCGACGCCGACCCCAACGCCGGCAACCTGCGTGCTCATCCCAAACTGATCGCACATCTTTTGCGTGAAGGCTCCTGGTCCAATTCCGTTCAGCAGAAGCAGCTTTGGGTCGGGCTTCTCGTCAATTCATGCGTGCCGCAAGGTGCGGACGACGCGAATATGATCTTTGCCGACATGCTCGTCAACATCACTCCCGTGCAGGCGGTCATCTTCATCGAAGGCTGCAACCGGGCGCTTTCAGCCATGCAGGAGACAGACGCGGCGCCCCGCGAACGCATCGTGCTGTCGCCTCACGACTTGTCAGAGGTGACACACATGTACGACGTGGCACGCCTGGCCACTGACGTCGCCTATCTTTACAACCTCGGCCTGATCGACCGGCTGTTTGACTTTACATCGTATGTGGAGACCGAGAACTTCGACATCACGCCCAGCAGCGTGGGCATCGATCTCTTCCGGCGCTGCCGCCCCGGGCTGTCCTGCGAAATCGTGAGTCACCAACCAACCGGAATTCCCGCATTAGGGGCCTAGCGAATATCTGAATAAGTCGATGTTTTGAAAGGGCACGGCGGGGAACCCTCTGGGTCCCGTGCCGCAAATGTCAAGTCGATGTTTTGAAAGGGCACGGCTTCAGCCGTGCCGTAAATGGCGCAAATACACCGCGGCCTTTAGGCCCTGAGGGATGGGTTATACGAATCTTGCCATTTGATCAGAGCTTCCCTGGGGCCTGCTCACTCCTCTATTTCATAGCTGAATTCTTCAATCACCGGGTTGGTGAGCACGTCGCGCGCGATCTTTTCTACCTGCGTCCTGGCTGCCTCTGAGGTCAAATCCCCGGCCAGAGAAAGCTGAAAATATTTGCCCTGCCGCACCGCCGTTACTCCGGCAAAGCCGATCTTGCGCAAGGCGTTCTGGATGGTCTGGCCCTGCGGGTCAAGGACCGATGTCTTCAGCGTGACATAGACATGCGCCTTCATCATCCGTGATTATATAGTTCCGGGCATCTTCCTGATGGCTCGCCCGGACCGTGCTCCGCCCTTTTAACAAATTTGCTTCGTCTCCATCGGAATCCGCTCCCCTTACCGAAGAAAGAGGAAATATGGTCAACTACCTTGAACTGCCCGTCGGCGATCGCTGCCCCGAAATCTTCCGCTGTGTCGTCGAGATTCCCAAGGAGGGCGTGCAGAAGTTCGAATACGACAAGCAACTTCACGTCTTCAAGCTCGACCGCAACCTGCACTCGCCGGTCCACTACCCCGGCGACTACGGCTTCATCCCCTCCAGCCTGAGCGACGACGGCGACCCGCTCGACGTGCTCGTGCTCGTGCCCAGTCCCAGCTTTCCCGGCTGCGTGCAGGAGGTGCGTCCCATCGGCCTGCTTGAGATGCTCGACCAGGGCATCCTCGACGAAAAGGTGCTGGCCGTCGGCAAAAACAATCCTCGCTACTCCAATGTCTGGAATTACACCGATATCTATCCCCACCTGCTCAAAGAAATCACCCACTTCTTTTCCATCTATAAAGACCTTGAAGGCAAGCGCGTTGAGGTGAAAGGCTGGCACGACGCCGCCTACGCCCGCGATCGCGTGGCCCGCGCCGTTAAGCTTTATGTCGAAAACAAGACCAAACACTCTGAGCCGGCAAAAAAGCCGAAAGGGTGAACTAGACGCGCCTGGTATGCACGAAGCTGCGGAAAGACGGCTGCTGCGGAAAAGTTCGCACCGCGTCACTTCGCCATCTGCGTTTCCGGCGAGCGCATTTGCTTCATGAGCGCCTGGAAATCGGGCCGGTCGCGCAAAGGAGCAAGATCGGCGCTGGTTTTGAGCGTCTCCGGCCTCACGAATCCGGCTGCCGCCATCTGCTTCAGTCGCTCTATCACGCGGTCCGGCTCGGCCTTCGCTTCGGGCAGCGTGGGCACCGGGCCCGGCTTGCCCAGCGCTTCGGCAGCCTCGCCCCACAGCATTCTCAGCTCGGTACTGTCCGCGGCCGTCTTGCTTGCGAGCTCAGCTCCGCGCTCGAAGTTTCGCTCCGCATCGGCCTTGTCTCCGCGCCCCTGGTAAGCCATGGCCAGAAACAGAAAGTCAGTGGGCTCCGCTCCCTTGTGCCCGTCGACGCATTAGTTCATCGTGGCGATGGCCTCATCCCACAGTCCGTTCCGTACCTCGATCAGCCCAACAGTATTCAAAACATCTGAGTTGTCAGGCGCAAGTTTAGCAATCCGGCGAGCGAGTTCCAGCGCCTCGTCGGCCCGGCGCAGGCGATGGTCCGGGGCCGTTACCAGCGACCATGCGAGGAGGTTGAGGATGACAGGATTATCCGGGCTGGCTTTGACTGCCCTGCGATAAACCTCCTCAGCCTGCGCGTATTTGCCTTCCCGCCCGTAAACTTCGGCCAGGTTCGACATCGTCAGCAAGGTGCTGGGATGTGTCGGCCCGAGCGCCTTCTGTTGTGTCGCAAGGGTCTGGGTATATAGCACCTCGGCGTCCGCAAACCGTCCCTCCCTCTCGTAAACCACGGCCAGATTGTTCATCGACTGCAACGTTTGGGGATGATCGGCACCCAGAACTCTCCGCTCAACCTGAAGCGCCTGGCCGAGCAACGCCTCCGCCTGCCCAAGCTTCTCTTCGTGCTGGTAAATAACAGCCAGATTGTTCATGTTTGTGAGCGTCCGGGCATTCTCAGGACCTTGGACGCGCAGCCTTTGCTCGAGCGTCTGTTTGAATATCGTCTCGGCCTGTTCGAACTTTCTCTCACGCCAGTAAAGGACTCCCAGGTTTTCAATCGCGTCGATCGTATCGGGATGGTCGTTTCCCAGTACGCGGCGGTCGACCTCCAGGACCTTGCTACCCAACTCCTCGGCCTGCTGGTATTTCCCCTCTGCCTGATAAGTGAGGGCCAGATTGTTCATGCTAACCAGGGTTTCAGGATTCTCCGGCCCGAGCACACGTTTCCTGCTTTCTACCACTTTCTTCTGCAAGTCTTCGGCCTGGGTATACTTGCCTTCATCCAAGTAGTCGGTCGCCAGGTTTTGCATCGCGTTCAGCGTACTCGGGTGCTCGGGCCCCAGCACACGGCGATATACCTCGATGGCCTGATTGTTCAGCGCCTCGGAATCAGCGTACTTGCCCTCCCGGTAATATAGCCATGCCAGGCTAACCAACTCTTCTGTCTCATCCAGGCTTCCAGCGCCATGCAGCCTGCGGGCAATATCGATAAGCTGTTTGTCGAGGGCCTCGGCCTGCGGATACTTGGATTCATCGAGATAGACCTCGGCCAGATTTCCCATCGTCAGTGTGGTGAACTCGTTTTCCGGACCAGGCACCTGCCGATCGAGTGCGAGAGCCTCCACCAGCAAAGGCTCAGCCTTCGCGTACTTGCCCTCGTCGTCGTAAATGCCGCCCAGGTCGGCCATCACGCGCAACGTTTGCTCATTGCGCACACCGAGCACCTTGCGATCCTTTTCGAGCGTCGACGCATACAGCGACTCAGCCTCGGGCAGCTTGCCCTGTTCCTCATCTACGGCAGCGAGGTCGGCCATGAGCTGCAGCGTCTTCGGGTTGTCGTCGCCCAGCGCGCGCCGGCTCAGCGCTAAGGCGGGCTCAAGTTGCTTGCGCGTCTCCGGGTAAAGGCCAAGACCCTCGTAGGTCTCGCCGATGGTGTCGCGAATGGCCGCCTCGACCTCCGGCTGCTTGTCGAACTTGCCCTGAATCTTCGCGGCGGCGCGATCGAGCGCGGTTCTGACCTTCAGGTCAGGGTCCGGCTTGGCGCCCATGCTCGACTGGTTAAAAGCGCTGGCCTGTCCGAGCAGGTCTTTCTGTAAGAAATTGTTGACTGCCGTTGCCGACGCAGTCTCTGTATCGGCGCGGCGCTTCTCTTCGAGCGCTTTATTGCGTTGCTGTTGCGCCTGGGCTTCAGCGGCCACGGCGCGGTCCCGCTCCTGACGGGTCGTCTTCTCCGCGTCCAGGGCCCGATCCCGCTGCGCCGTTGCCTGCCGTTCGGCTGCCGCTGCCGCTCGCTCCGCGCGCCTCGCCTGCACCGCTTCCCAGGTGCTGGCCACAACCCCCAGAACCAGCACCGCGAACACTGCCGCAACGCCCGCCACCAGCGCCTTGTGCCGCCGCGCGAACTTCTGCAATTGATAGCTGGCGCTGGCCGGCTTGGCCGTGATCGGCTGGTCGTCGAGATAGCGGCGAATATCTCCCGCCAGCGCCGCCGCCGAACCATAGCGCCGGTTCTTGTCCTTTTCGAGAGCCTTGGCGACGATGATCTCAATGTCGCCGCGGTAGATCCGATTGATCGTGCTCAGCGGCGCCGCATCGGTCTCCTGAATGGTTCGCACCGCCTCGTGCAGTTGCCGCGAGAGCGTGTAGGGCAATTTGCCGGCGAGCAGCTCATAGAGAATCACGCCCAGCGCGTACACATCGCTGCGCGTGTCGAGCGCCAGCGGGTCTGCCAGCACCTGCTCCGGGCTCATGTAAGCCAGCGTGCCCAGCAACTGGCCGATGTCGGTCTGGCGCGTGGCCTGGGCATCGGAGTCGGTGGCCCGCGCCAGGCCGAAGTCGAGAATCTTGGGCTGGCCAGCCTCGTCCACCAGAATGTTGCACGGTTTCAGATCGCGATGAATAATCCCCCGCTGGTGCGCGTGCTGCACCGCGTCGCAAACCTGGATCATCAGTTCCAGCCGCTGGCGCGTGTTCAGCTTGTGTTGGTTGGCGTACTCCGCCAGAGGCTCGCCATGGATCAGTTCCATGGCAAAAAACGGCTGCACGCCGAAGCCTGCGTCGGCACTGCCCGCCTCATAAATCTGCGCGATGCCGGGATGGTGCAGCCGGCCCAGCGCCTGCGCCTCCTGCTCAAAGCGGCGCAGCAATTCGGGGCTGGCCCAGGCAGCCTTGATCACTTTCAGAGCCACGCTGCGCCGCGGCTGGTCCTGCTCTGCCTCGTAGACCGCGCCCATCCCGCCCTCGCCCAGCAAGCGAATGATGCGGTAACGTCCGATAGTGGATGGAAGCGGCGGCTTGTCCCCAGATGCTGCTTGCGCCGCGGCTGCAACATTGGCTGCGCCCGCGGATCGGGTGACAGCGCCGCCGTGCGGCGCCAGGGGTGCCTGCAATGTTGTGAGATCGTCGGGCAGCGGATTGAACCTCCGCGGGGAACCAACTGCGGCCTAGTATGACGAACCGCTCGGCCTCTCCACAATCGAAAACTTTCGTTGCAATGTCGTGCCGCTTCGGAGTTCTTCGCGCAACGAGAATGTGCCCTTTCCGGTTTAGTATCCAAATCCCCCGGCAAGGCACTGAACCATGGCGAGCGATCAGGAACGAAAGTCAGCCAAAGTCCATGAACCCGCCAACCCGCCCCTCAGTCCCAAGTCCCTAAGTCCCCTGGCCCCTCAACCCGTTAATTCTTTCGTCCCTTTTGCAGGTAATTACGGCCTTCGCGCGCACACTGGAATCAGGAGTAATTCCAAATGTCCAATTCAGCATCAACTGCCGCTGCCATCGCTCGCTGCCGCGAAGCGTTTCTCAAAGCCCAGGCCCGTTACATCGAGCTCAATGGCGGTCCGCAAAAAGCCAATGAATATCCCAGCCGGCAGAAAGGGAAAGAGGCCTTTCGCAACGCCCTGCCTCAACTTTCTACCCGCCAGAACATTCTCGACTTCATCGCCTGCGTCTCCGTCGGCGTCGTCCTCGAGGTCATTCGAGAGAACACCAGCAGCAAGCTCATCTACGCGGCCCACGCCGCCCTCCGTGCCCTTCCCAAGGACCCGAGACCGCGAAAATCCCAAAAACTGCACCCCCCAGGTGCTCAGAAAGTAAATAGGGTCGATTCGGCATTAAATGACGGCAAACAAAGCGAGTTAGCTCAATAAATGTAACAAAAAATCTGTTACATTCGTGTCGGGCAGATTCGCGATTTAAAGGACTTAGAGCGCAAATCTGGCCCGATTAGCCGCATTTGCACGTTTTTCGCTGGCCCCGGTGTCGGCGCCTCAAACCTATGAACCAGTGAGGTTTATACCGGATTCTGAGCGCCGCCCGACTTTCTCAAATCCGCGCCGGAATGCATCGAAAAGTCACCGGCGCCTCAAGCTCAGGAGTTGCCTTAGCCCTCAGCCTCGGGCGCCGTCCGTGGCGGGCGAACCGGTTCTCGCGCCGCGCGCCAGCCTCCGGTTGTGACCCAGTAAAACACCGGGCCGAGCAGCCCGATGACCGTGGCGAACACCAGCGCCGAAAAATTGCCGAACAAGGTATTCGGGTCGCCAAGCTTTTCACTCCGCGACGCCCACAGAGCATAGCCGATGAGCGAAGCCGGACCTATGCCCAGCATGCACGCCGAAACGAAGTTGCCGGCGCTGAACGGCCGCGTGAGTCCGGGCTCGCGAACGCGCAGTACCACCAGCGCCACAAACTCGAGCAGCAGGCTCGACCCGTACAGAATCAGGTCGATCGAGATGAGCCGCTCAAACGGCAGCTTGAGCGCCAGCGCCCACGCCACGCCGCAGGCCAGCACGCTCACCCAGGGCACGCCGCGCCTGTTGCGCTTGGCCAGTACGCGTGGCAACATGCCGTCTTCAGCCATGGCAATCGGCAGACGCGTGTAGCTCATCATCAGCGCGTTGAACATGCCTACTCCGCAAATAATGCCGCCGGCCACGATCGCCAGCACCAGCATCTGGCCGCCCAGCGAACGCGCTGCGTCGGCCCACGAGCCCGTGGTGAACCCGTTGGGCGACAGTCCGCCAAAAGCCATCGCGGCAAGCGGAATCACGTAAGTGAATGCCGTGAGGATTGCCGCAGCGATCATCGCGCGCGGATAGTTGCGCTGCGGATTTTCAACTTCCCGCGCCACCGTCGAAGCGTTATCCCAGCCCATATAGTTCCACATGGCCACCAGCAGCGCCGTCGAGATGCCCGCACCCGCTGCCGGCCTTCCCCAACTTATGGTGGGATGCGCTGCGAATCCGTGCCAGAGGCCGAGAATGACGAATGCGGCGAATGGAGCCAGCAGCAGCGCGCCCAGCTTGACTGAGTCCTCGCCTACCTCTGGTGCGCCACGCAGATTCCACGCGCAGCACACCGCAACCACCGCAAGCTTCCAGGCGTAAGAGCGCCAGTCCGCGGTAAGCGATGGTGCCAGCGCGCCCAGGTAGAGCGCGAAGATCGAAGGGTAGAGCGCCATGTCGAAGATGCTGGCCGTGAGCGAAAGCCAGCTCTCCTGGTAGCCCCAGAAGGGACCCATGGCGCGGCGCACCCATACGTAGAATCCGCCTTCGGCGGGGATGGCCGCGGCGAGTTCGCCGATCATCAGCGCAGTAGGCAGGCTCCAGACCAGCGGCAGCAGCAAAAGGATCAGGATGGCTCTGCCGAATCCTGCGCCGCCAAGAATATCTTCGATGCCGTAGGGCCCGCCCGACACCATGAAATAGGTGGCTGCGATGAGCGGCAGCATCCTGATGGCGCGCCGGTGCGACTTGGGGCGAAGTTGCATTGAGGGAGAGTTTATCGCGTTACGACCTTGAGCGGTAGAGGTTGCTCGCAAAAGAAATTGGCCGGTCCTCTTGAGTGCTATCGACGGCAAAAATCCGGTAGCGTGAGCCGCCCGGTTCAACGCGCACAACCGCCTGCCCCTGGGTGGTCTGGATGAACGTGCGAAACGATGAGATAGTCGAGCGAGTCGCGTCCGGCGGCTTTTGCGTGACGGAGCGCGCAGCGCGCAACTCATTCGCCGGAGCGTTTGGAATCGTTTGGGCGACAGGGCGCGGACTCATCGAGGCTGTCATTCGTGGCTCCGCAATCGATCAGAATCGTGATTCCGTCGGGAGCAACAATGAACGCGGAGTTTCCCCGGCCAGTATCAATATGGTGGATGTCGAGAGTGCCTGGCGACCAGGGCGACAGCGGACCGCCAACTGATTCGGCGCCGGAATCCCTTTGGCGGCGCACGGCCCGTGCCAGCACAAGGAGTCCAAAGGCAAACTCACGCCTGGTGATCATCGTCGCGCGCCAGCGTTCGGAATTGAAACACACGATCCAGCAGCGAACCGTCGGCCGGGGCGGACTACGGCAGCGGGGTGCCGCCATCATAAAGCAGTAGAGCGAGTTCTCTTGAGGATCCGCCAGTGTGAGTAAGCGTCTCAGCGCGCATTCCGGTATAATCGCTCTCAAAGAGCCGGAGAGATGGCCGAG
>DATJSB010000079.1:0-20402 GCA_035504315.1 Occallatibacter sp. | reverse complement strand
AAAAACCTCGATGAGCCGCGAAAGCTCGCCCAGGGAGAGCCAGTACACCATGATTCGCTCGTCGCAGGCCGCACGATGGTTGATCTCGGGGTCGGTCTCTTCGCGGATCGCCGCCACAACGACGGAAAATCCCTGCGCCCGCGCCGCATCCAGCAGCAGAAACGGGAAGCGGCCATTACCGGCGATGAGGCCGAGGGTCATTCTTACTTGATCACTCCGCGCTCGCTCTGCTCAATGAACTTCACCACCGTGGCCACGTCATCGCTCTTGAGCTCGCGCATCTTCTCGAGCGCCTGCGTGGTGTTCAGCTTCGCAACCAGAAGCAGCCTGAATGCCTTTTTGAGAGCATCAATCCGCTCCGGTGTAAATCCGCGCCGCTCCAGCCCCACGGAGTTAATCCCGAAGGCCTTGTTCTCGCGCCGCGCCGAGGTCTTCGAAAACGGCAACACATCCTGCGTCACAATCGTTCCGCCGCCGATAAACGAATACGAGCCCACAATGCAATGCTGATGCACCGGGCAAAACGCGCCCAGCGTCACGTGATCTTCAACGGTTACGTGGCCGGCCAGGGTCGCGTTGTTGGCCAAGATGCAGTGGCTACCCACCTGGCTGTCGTGCCCGATGTGCACATAACACATCAGCAGGTTGCCCGAACCCACGCGCGTTATCCCGCCACCGCCCACCGTTCCGCGGCTGATGGTCACGCACTCGCGAATCGTGTTGCCCTCGCCGATTACTGTTTCGGTTGGCTCGCCTTTGTACTTCAGGTCCTGCGGCGGCACGCCGATCGACGTGAACGGATACACCACATTCTGCGCGCCGATCCTGGTGCGCCCGTCGAGCACCACATGCGATATCAGCTTGCACTCCTCGCCCAGCACCACCTCGGGTCCGATCGCGCAATACGGCCCTACCTCGCACGACTCCGGAATCACTGCGCCCGCGGCCACCATGGCGCTCGCGTGAATGTTCACTCCGCGCCTGCCCCGGCTCCCGCCGCGCCGTCAACCGCCTCGGCTCCCGTCCCCGCCGGTTTGTTGCCATGCGCCTTCTGCTCGCGCTCCCGCGTCACCACCTGGCAGGTAAGCGTGGCCTCGCAGGCCAGCTTGCCATCAACCGTGGCGCGACCCGCAATGCGCCCCGCCCGCGAACGAAACGCCAGCACCTCAACCTCGATGCGCAACTGATCGCCCGGTGTCACCGGCTTGCGGAACTTGGCTCGTTCAATGCCTGTGAACACCACCAGCCTCTTGTCGCGATCGGGCATCTCGGCCATCATGATCATGCCGCCGGCCTGGGCCATCGCCTCAATCACCAGCACCCCTGGCATGATCGGGAAACCCGGAAAATGTCCCTGGAAGAAAGGCTCGTTGATGGTCACGTTCTTGATCGCCACCAGCCGTTTGGCCGGCTCAAACTCCAACACTCTGTCAATCAGCAGAAACGGATAACGGTGAGGCAGGAAGTCCAGGATCTCCTGGATGGAAAAGGTCATGCTCGAGCTCCAGTCAAGCGCGCAATCGGAGCTGTTTCACGCTCCACAGGATTATAAACAAGGGATCAGAAGTCAGGGACTGAGGGACTAAGGGACTGAGAAAGAGCTTCTGGCTATCTGGCTATCGGCTGTTGGCTATTTGGCTACTGGCTCGTACTCGACCCCTGCATCCCTACTTCTTCTTGATCCTTCGCGCCGTCGCGTCCACGTCCCAGAAGTCGGCCGGCAACGCCAGATTGTATTTGGCTCCGGTCACATAGTACTGCCGCGACATGTCCCCGTTTTTGAAGCGCGTAATGGTAAACGCCGTGGGAAAGCCGTCGATAGTGTGGTAATCGTCGTACTCTTCGGCATCGGTGTTCTTGTCGTGGTAAAGAGGATCGCGCCACTGGAACTCGCTCCTCAGCGGCAGGTGCGTCGATGAATCCATCAGGATGGTAATTGCCTCATTCTGCGCCGAGATCAGCGTCACCTGCACGGCCTCGCGGCGCTCCACCATGTGCGTGCCCTCGTAAACCAGGATCGTGTTCGGATCCTTCAGCCAAACCTTGATCGCTGTTTCAATCGAGTGGTCGCGGCGCCGCAAATAGTCGTCCAGAATCTCCTTGTCCATCGCCCGCTTGCCGCGATAGGTCACCTCCCAACCCTCGCGTCCGATAAAGAACTCCACCACGTCGCGGTGCTTGGTCACCTCGATCCGGTCATGATCGGGCCACTGGTGAAACTCGAATGTCAGAGTCGTCCCCAGGTCGGGATTGCCATGGTAGAACGCAGCCACGTGCCCCTCGATTTCCTTGTTCTTCATATCCAGCCACGCCTGCCCGCCCATCGCCTGCACCATGCTGTCGAGCGCCGCCCGCGCCTGCTGCGCATTTTTCGCCGCCTCGTTGTTGGCCTGCTGGGTTGCATCGGACGCCTGCGCCCCCATCGCTGCCGGCCACGCCGCCATCGCCAGCCCCGCCACCACCGCCGCAATCGTTCCCGTGCCTCTCACCCGCATCCACACCTCATTTGATTAGACGCAAACGCTTAAGTACCTCAGGCCCTTAGTGGGATTGCCCCCTCGGCTGACACAAACGGTTAAGACTCGGTTCGCTGTTCGCCCGAAAAATCTCGACCGGCAGGACCACTGTAACGCATTCTGAGCCTGTCCGGTGAATCGGAGGCCGGCTCTACGGGAGAGCAAGGCGTATTACACACTGAGTAAACATCGGCGCGAAAACAATTCCTGCGAAAATTGGCGTGAATTTCGAATAAAACAGGGATTTTGGGGCGTTTTGAGGTTAAGTGTCGAAACAAATGTAACAGCTTTCTTATTGTTACATTCTTGTATCACGCTCCTTTCAAACGGTTTATTGGAGATTTTGCCTGTTACTTTTCTAATTACCCCGGGGGAGGGGGGTGGGGGGAAGTAATTTTCTAGTAACAATTGCTTCTAACTTCCAGCTCCTAGCTTGCGGCTTCCGGCTGAGGTTGTGGGGCCGGAGGTTTGGCGGTTTTGCGGGGTCTGCCGACCTTTCGATTGGCGTGGGCGGTGGTGTTGGCGAGAGGCTTTGCGGCCTCGCGGGGGAGGCCGGCGAGGGCGACCTGGGCGGCGTAGAGCAGGTGGCCGGAGGCTTTTTCGCGGATGGCATCAATGAGCAGTCCCTCGACGACGCAGGCGATGAAGGCGCGGATGTTATCGCGGCTGGAGAGCGCGGGCATGTTGTTGCGGTAGGCTTCGCGGCCGGCTTTTTCGGCTTCGTAGCTTGCGATCGTTTTCGGACCGTGGACCTTGGCATAGGCCTGCTTGGCTTGGAGACACGCGGCGCGGCAGCGGGCGAGGGCGGCGGCGGTTGGGTCGGATGGGCCGGGTTCGGTTACGGGTTGGGTGGCTGGCAAGTTGCACATTTCAGTCATCTGGAATCACTCCTGATTCCAGTGTGCGCGTGTTGGGCATAATTATCGGCAAAAGGGCAGGGACTAGGGACTAAGGGACTGAAAAGCAGGCCGGCGAGTCGGCGGGTTGGGGGCCTGGGCGACTTCACGATGCCGATGCGAGCTGAATGCGTCTTTGCGGACGATTCGAGTCATTGACCTTGATTTACTTGCACCCTTATTCGGTCTATACTTCCGTCAACTTTCCCTTAGGTTCCAATGCTTCGTTAAGTCAGAGGCGGCGCTGAAATGGCTGAAGAAGGCGACAAGAACCATTCTGAGGGCGTTGATCTTCCCAAGCTGCCATCACCACCTGCGCCCGACGGGATCGAAAAACCCGAAGTGCCTGCAAGCAAGGGTATCCCTCGATGGGTTACCGTGGCTGGCGCCATCGTTGGCACCGTCGCGACTCTTGCCGGCATTGCCTTCGGCATGCTGCAGATTCGGAACGCCAGCCAGCACGACGCAGATGAGAGGGCTCAGGAGCAGCGACAATTCCAATTGAGCCTAAAGAAGGAGGAGGACGCACAACGAGATTCCGATAATCAGTTCAAACTGCAACTTGAGCAGATGAGCAGCACAGCCGCCAAGAACCAGGCTGATGCGCTTTCGCAGCAAAAACAAGCGGAAGCGGCAAAAGCCCAAGCCGATGCTGCTGCAGCCGATGCGCGCGAGCGAGAGGCACAAGAGGCTGCAACCAAGGCCCAATCTGAACTTGAGAGGCAAAAATTAGAAGCAAGGGAATCCGCGCACCGGGAATTCGGGGCAGCCGTTGCTGACGTTCTCAAGCTCGCCGCTCAGGACTTTCAGAAACTGTCCGAGGCCAAGGCCAAGCTGCGAAGCGCCAGGACACCAGAAGACGCAGTCGCCGCGCTTGCAACCATAGTACAGTTCGTTGGCGAATCACCCAACCAAGGGCGAGCGTTCGAGTTAATCCGGGGATTGAACGAGCTGCAGGGACCACCCAAGCCTACGCCGGCGCAAACTGACGAAGATAGACAAGAAGCCGTGGAATTGGCAGCTCAGCAAGCAGAAATCAACGGAGTCGATGAGTATTTGCGCAGAACAAGAGAGGCCGCGAGAGACGCACTGGAGGAAAGGCTCGACTCAGATTCGCTTCCATCGGCCGCGGAGCTGGACATCATTTTCGCTTCGCTCCCAGATGTCGAAGGCCACGGAGATCCGGGAGAGCCTTTCTACTCAGGCCCCATCGAGATTGCAACCCGCGCGAACCAGAGAGCGTGGAAGTTGCTCGATAAGGCGATCTACGAAGATTGGATTGCTTATACGAGAAACACTCCAGCGAATGAGAACCATCGGAGCGATACCGGGGGTAGATGGTTCTCGACCGGGCCCGATCCGACCCATCGGATTTTTGTCGATGACGAATGGTTAGAGCGAGTCGAGCGCAGGCTTGCTCCCCTACGAATACCTGGAGTCGGAAGCAGGATCGCCTCTACGATTCTGTCCAGAAGAAGCCTTCAACATGAGTCGCTGTACGCCGTCGCTGGTCTGGATTTGGACTCAGTCGTAGCGATGATTTCCGGCTCGAGAAATGCAATCGAGAGAGCAATTCTCCCGCAGGGCTTAATTAATCTAGACGGCTGCTTTCTCCCCGGCTTTGCTCCGCGACTGGAGCACCCCTTCTCAGGAATAGAAATTTCGCTGCACAATACCTGGATAGGGTCCGCCGATCTGAGAGGTCTTGGGAACGTCACTCTGCGCTTCAACAAGGATTCTGATAGCACAGAGTGGCCACTGGGATTGGACAACCCAGGGGTCGCCGGAGCTCAGCTCGATGACACACAGAGCAAGAACATAATCCTCGACTAGCAGAGGTGAATCGGCGCTTCCATAGAGTGATGAATGAGCTCTTCCAGAGAGTGATGTATCAGCTTTTCCAGAATGGGGAGGGGCCGATCCATTTCATGTCGTAGCGGTTCATGAAGGCTTCAGTTGCGGCGAGGGAGGGGTGAGCCGCGCCGTCGATGAAATACTGCTCCATTTTGCAGGCGGGGGTGAAGGCGATGAGCAGGTGGGCAGCGGAGCCGACGGCGGAGAAGGTGTGCGGAATTTGGCGCGGGGCAAGAACCGACTCGCCGGTGCGCAGGCTCAGGCGCTGATCGCCAACCTGAAAGGCGACCTGGCCCTCCATGACATAGAACCACTCCTCCTGCGAGTAGTGAAGGTGGAGTGCCGGGCCGGCGCCGGGCTGGAGTCCGCGGTGTTCGATGACAAACAGATTGCCGTTTGCATCAGAGGTTGCGACCTTGAAGGCGAGCGAACTGAAGCCAAGCGAGTGTGGGGAACCGAAGCGATCCTGACCGGCGGCGACGGGATGAAGCGTGGGTGCAGGCGGCGCGATGTCACTCTGGCCAGCTTCGGGCGGTAAGTGAAGGCGGGATTCGCTCGCCCACGCTGGACGGAAAGACAACAGCCCGGCGAGGGCGGGGCACACTGCAGCGGCGGATTTGAGGAAACTGCGGCGGGGAACAGGCATGACGGGAATCATACGTGAGGTGAGAGAGGTGTGGACAGCAATTTGCACGAATGTGGAGGAGGCCGAGGCCGTTGGATTCGGACGTGGCCGCTCGGCGATAAAAGGATTGCCCGACCTATAAACTGAAGAGATGGGCGCGGGGCTGATTCTGGGCATTGAGACATCGTGCGATGAGACTGCGGCGGCGGTTGTGGAGCGCGGGCGGCGGACCGTTTCGTCGGTGGTTGCTTCGCAGATTGCCACTCACGCGCGATATGGCGGGGTGGTTCCGGAGCTGGCCAGCCGGGAGCATCTGCGCGCAATTGTGCCGGTGGTGCGAGCGGCGCTGGCGGAGGCGGGGGTTGGGTTCAAGGATCTGGATGCGATAGCCGTTACCGCGGGACCTGGTTTGGCCGGAGCCCTGCTGGTGGGGATCGCTTATGCGAAGGCGCTGGCCTTTGCGAACCGGCTGCCGCTGATTGCCGTGAATCATCTGGAGGGACACATTCATGCGGTGCTGCTGCGAGAACGGGAAGAGAACGCTGCGCGGCAAGATGAGGAGCCGTTGCTGGCGCTGGTGGTATCGGGCGGACACACGCACCTGTACCTGGCGCGGCCGCACGGTGACTTGTGGAGTTATGAACTGATTGGACGCACGGTGGACGATGCTGCGGGAGAAGCATTCGACAAGGTGGCAAAACTGCTGGGCCTGGGTTACCCGGGAGGGCCGTGGATCGATACGCTGGCGCAGTTCGGGGACCCGCATGCGATTCCCTTTTCGTTTGCGCAGATAAAGGCCAAGGCGCATTTGCGAGGGAAGACGGCAAGAACCAAGGGGGCGGAGTCGTCGCCGATTGCGCATCTCGATCCGCAATTTCTGTTCTCATTTTCGGGAATCAAGACGGCGGTGCTGCGGTACGTGGAGGTACACGGATTGCGGGACGAGGCAGCACGCAGAGCCGATCTTCTCTACCCGGCGCGGACGGAGGGAGATGGAAGTAGTACAGTGAATCCTCCGCAGACCAAAGCGGAGGCGATGGCGCTGTGCACGCAAGGCACGCTGGATCTGGTGGCGAGCTTTCAGCATGCAGTGATCGGGGATTTGATGAAGAAATCGTTCGGCGCCGCTGAACGGCGGGGAGCGAGCCGGATTCTGGTGACGGGGGGCGTGGCGGCGAACCGCGAATTGCGTGAACGATTCAGCCATGAGGCCAAGGCGCGGGGGTTCCAAATCTCGTTTCCGACACGGGCGCTCTCGACCGACAATGCAGCGATGATTGCCGCGGCGGCGTGGCCGCGCTTTGCGGCGAACGAGTTTGCGCCGGCTGACTTGAGCGGCGATCCGGCATTGAAACTGGCGTGACGAAGCGGATTTGTCAAAGAGAGCGGCAGGACCGGAAGCACCTAAGTGCTTGTTAAATCAATCGCGCTGGCGATCGCCGCTGTTTGCAGGGAATTCCGCACACATTCGTTAAGCTAAGAACATTCATATCTGAGTGAGCGGAGCGGGAACGAATTCCTGAGGGAATTCTCCGCTCTTTTTTTGATTGAAGCGCCGTTTGTGAAGCGGCCGCATGGGAACTGCGGCTGCGGTGCGTCACGCCTCAATTCGAGGCAACCAACAAAGGCTGACAGTCACAAGTTTGCATCGCGGGCGCGGGATTTCGATTCCGCGTTGGGTGCGAAGGTGTGCGCTGCGTACGGGGACGGGTGAATCCCGGTGAAGAAGAAGGACGAGACAGAGATGAGACTCGCGAACAATAGGTGGTTGCGCAAAGCAAGGCTGGCGGTGTTTTGCCTGGCAGCGTTCCATTTGGGGATGGCCGCTAACGGGCAGGCGGTGGGAACAACGACCGTTCAGGGAACAGTCTACCTGGCCAATGGGCAGCCGGGCGGCGGAACACTGACGGTAAGCTGGCCCACATTTACGACCTCGGCTGGACAACTGGTGGCGGCAGACCAGACAAGCGTGAGCATCGCCAGTGACGGGTTTGTGAGTATCAACCTGGCGCCGAACCAGGGGGCAACACCGGCGGGCCAGTTTTACACTGCGGTGTTTTACATGAGCGATGGCACGGTGAACACGCAGTACTGGATTGTGCCCGCGGCGGCACAAGCGACGCTGGCGCAGATTCAGGCGCAGGTGATGCCGGCGGCGCAGGCGGTGCAGGCCGTCAGCAAGGCTTACGTGGACCAGGAGATTTCGGTGCTTACGCAGAGTCTGCTGACGGCCTCGGGTGGAAATCTGAGCGGGCCGTTGTTCCTGAGTGGAGATCCGACGCAGGCGATGCAGGCGGCCGACAAGCATTACGTCGATTCACAAGTGGCAACAGCAGTGCCGCTGGCCGGTGGAAACATGAATGGGCCGTTGAGCACGCCGGCGATGAATGGCGTGGAAGCTCCCGCGGCCAATAGCCCGCAAACATCGCTGCAGGCGGCGATGAACGCTGCCGGAACGAGCGGGGCGATGGAGATTCCGCCAACCTACGCGGGAACGGACACGTTCAGCAATCCCAACGGGGTGCGGGTAACGGATTTGCGTACGTCGGTGGCGCAGCAGGTGGAGCGCAACGTAAAGGAATTCGGCGCAGTCTGCGACGGCGTAACGGACGACACGAATGCGTTGCAGTCGGCAATCAATTATGCGCAGGCGCACGGGGTTGCCCTGACCATTCCGGAAGGAACCTGCAAGACACGGACGCTGAACTGGCATGGGGAATCGATTGGCGGGCTGGGCAAACAGGTTTCGGCGTTGATGGGATTTCCGGGGCAGGATGTGCTGGCGACAACGCCGGACAATCCAAACATCTTCAGCTACACGCGACTCCATGATTTGACGATCTACGTTGACCAGAGCCAGGACGCAAGCTGTTCGCCGGCTGAAGGCCGCGGAGCGGCAGGCAACTGCCAGTTGAATCGCCCCATGGAGAGCAACACGGTTTTTTCTCCGGGCGGCAACGGACTGAGTGGAACTGCGGGAAGCGGCACCGGATGGTCGGTTGGCAATTGCGCTATCGCCATGCAGGCCGCAACCGGGGCTGGTGGCAACGGGTTGAAGAATGCGCAGATTGAGAATCTTGAGATTGTTGCCACCGGAACCGACCCGATGGCGGCGCAATATTCGGGAGCCCATTCGACACACACCTGTGGAATTTACCTCGCGCAGTGGCCGCAGTGGAGCGAGTTCAAGAACATCGACATTCGCGGCTTGAACACCGGCGTTGCAATACCCGCGCTGCCGGTGGCGACTCCCTCGGGCTTGCTTGCCGATTCCAATCGCTGGCAGAACATTACGATTCAGGCCACGCACGGATTCACGGCGGCGGCAGGCTGTAACGGGATTCTGGACGATGTGACGGTGATGGCGGGCAACTCAGCAGCCGCAGGCGAACCGCCGACAGGAATCGTCCTGGACCTTCCCAGTTCACAGGAAGGATGGACCGTACGGAACACAGTGGTGGTGCCCAACTGGAACGCAGTTCAACCCGCCCTGACGTTGACGGCAGCGAGCGGAGCCGTATCGGGCGTGACGGTTGGCCCGGAGCACGGGCTGGGATGGGATCCGTATGGAACCAGTGTGCCGCTCGCCTTCAGCGGCAGTTGTACTGCACAGGCAAATGCGGCTGTGAACAGCGACGGATCGATCGGTGCAATCACGATGACGCAGGGCGGAGCGGGCTGCTCGTCGACGACGACGGCCAGCATCAACGCGCCCGGCAACTGGGACACGGCAGCGCCTGTCAATCTGATCGGCGGGCAGAATGTGACATTTTTTGCGGGCAGCCTGCTGCGCGGGCACGGAGGTTACACGGTCTGGAATGCAACCGGCGCGCAAAGTTACGGGACGCAGGTGAATGGGGGCGGAGGAAACCTGCCGGGCGGCGGAAGCTATCCGGCCTTTGTCGCCAACAACAGCGTGGGATCAACTTTCCAGGTTGACCAGTTCCCCGGCGCGAACTTCGGCGCCAAACTTCAGGCGTGTGTGAATGCGGTGAACGCGACCTTTGGCGGGACCTGCGACGCACGCAACTTCACCGGCAGCCAGACGATGAGCGCCAATCTTACGGTTTCGTCGCCGAATACCACCATCCTGCTGCCCTGTGCGACTATCACCACCGCGAATCAGGTGATTGTAACGGCCGGGGCGCGCAATGTTGCGTTGCGAGGCTGCGCGATGCGAGGCGGGACGGCGTCGAGCGGAAGCCAGGGCGGCACCGCGTTTGCCTTTTCGGGCACGGGCGCCGCTGTTCAGGTGGGCGACCCCACTTACGCAGTAGACACGCCCGGATTCCACATGGACAACTCGGTGATCAACACGACCGGGTCATCGAGTGCGACAGCGCAGGGACTGGTTGCGTACAGGACGCAGGAGATCGATCTCGAAGATATGTATTTCCTGGGCAACTCGAACCAGACCGGCATGACGCTGGACGGAACCGGAAACTATACAGGCGGAACAATTCGCAGCGTTCAATTCGATGGATTCGAGACCGCGGTGAATGCCATCGGCCACCAGGCCACGAACCCGGCCACGACGGATTGGATGAACGCAAGCACATTTGTGCGGCTGCATATCGATTGCCCGACCAGCAACGGCAACCCGATCGCGGGGACCATTGGAATCAACCTGCAACAAGGGGACGGTAATACGTTCACCGGTGGCGACGTGGAGGGATGCTCCACCGCGCTGCATCTGGGGCTGAATGCGCAGAACAACACCATCATCGGTCTGCGCAATGAGAACTCGACGAGCCAGGTAGTGGCTGATGCGGGGAGTTCTTATAACAACTGGATTACCGGCGGCACGATGTTCACCGGTCAGTTGACCGATAACGGCACCCGCAACAGTTTCCAGGACAGTTTTCATCGCAGCTTCAACGGGATCAATGGCGACTGGTACGGCAGCCAGCAGGATGCCACGGTGACGAACCACTTCCGCCTGGGAATTGGGGCGGGAAATGAGCGCGGACTGTTGAACGAGTATCAGACCGATTATGGCTACCGCTGGACAGAAGGACTGAGCGACGCAACTGCCGGCGAGCAGTTCTACCAGATCCTCGATCAACTGAACAACGTCTACCGGCTTTCAATCGGCCAATACAACAACGGGCAGTCAAGCACCAACAACCAGACGGTAATGAACTCCGCCGGGACCGGCGCGGTGGTGCTGAACGCCACGTCGAACTCGGGAACCGGAGGCGTGATCTTCGGGTCGGGCGGCGCAAGTCCAGCGACGGTGGCAACCATCAACAACAGCGGCAACGCGCAGTTCAACGGAACATTGCAAGTGGGCGGGACAGCTCAATCGACCGGCACCATGACGGTTCGAAACAATGCCGATACTGAAGTGGACTACTACCTGTGGCCGGGACTGACGACGAGCCAGAAGGGATCGTTCACCTACAAGGACTGGAACGGCAACAGCCAGTGGTACCTGCTGAAGGACTCAAGCAATAACTGGGCGTTGAATTCGGCATTGGGCGGCCTGGATAGTTTCAAAGCGTATCAGAGCACCAACAGCGGCGACACCTACATCAATGCGAGCAACGCGAGCGGACATATAAGACTGAACTACGAAACGGGCTCAGGCGCCGAAACCGACGTTTATTCGGGATCGAGTGCAAACCTCGTCGCTTCATTTCTGGGGCCGACGGCGATCAAGTTTCCGGGATTGGCGGCAGGTACAGGGCATTACTGCCTGCAAATCGACAACTCCGGATACATTACGAACACGGGCATCGCCTGCGGTTCGGGCAATGGAAACGGCACAGTGAGCACGGGCACTTCAGGGCAGATTGCGTACTACACAGTCAGCGGTACATCGATTGCGGGAATGACTGCTGTTCCTTTGACCGCGGGAGGGACCGGGGCGACGAGTGCGTCAGCAGCGATGGCGAATCTGGGCGCGCTGCCGGCCAACGGGTGCACCACGAACTCGGGCGCAAATCTTAACTGCTCGGGAAGCGTCGCGGCAGGGACGGTGCAATCGAGTCAATCTCCTGAAGTTTACGTGACCGCGTATGGCGCAGTGGGTAATTGCACGGTCGCGGGATCGAACTCCAGCTGCACGGACAATACGGCCTCTATCCAGAATGCGATTAACGCCGCCTACACGGTCGGCGGTACCGTGGTGTTCCCACCGAATCCGGCCATAAGCAATGCGTCAACGGTTTATTACGTGGCCAACCCGGTCAACCCTAAAGGTGTGAGTCTGCGCGGGCCTGCCGGCGCGGCGGGCAGTCCGGCCAACGGCGTGCCCTCAGTTTCGGTGCGCGGCAATGCCGGCAAAGATGTTTTTGCGGTGGGCGATCCCAGTTCGGCGGGGTACGTGGCACCGCTTCCTCGCTTCGCCGTTCGGGATCTCGGCATCATTGTGGACAGCAGCGTGGATGCCTCTTCGAGCGGTACAAATCAATTCCCGAACCGCCTGCCGGGACGCACTACCTACGACGGTGCGATGACTGCGAGCGGCACAACGCTGACCACCGCGTCGACTTACATGCAGCCCGGAGACGTGGGGCAGAATATCGTTGTTTACGGAGCCGGAACGCAGCCGTGCCCGCAGAGCGGCCCGACGAACTGCCTGATTACGACGGTCGCGGGCTGGATTTCATCCACGCAGTTAACTCTCACTGCCGCCGCTTCCACAACCGTTTCAAATGCTCAAGTCTATGTCTCGGTGATGGGGCTCTCCGCTACGCAGACCATTGGCAATTGTGCTTTTGCGATGGACGCGAGCGCCTATAATCTCGCCGCTGAAAACCCGATAGGCTCGACTGCGGCTGATTTCACAAACGTTTATATTCGGCCTACCAGCTTGAGTCAGGCACAGCAGTTCAACAACCAGTGCGGCTATTTCTTCCAGGGAGCCGCAGCGCCTTACCAGGATCGCTGGGAGCACAACGATATTTACACCGATTTCGGCTTTGTCTTTGTTCCTGCCAATCTCGTCACCGGAACTTACAACGAGTGCGGCGGCATCTGCGATTACAACGTGGTAGACCATACCTGGATCAACAGCATTTATCCTTGGTTGTCCTACGGCGGTGGCGCGAACAAGTTGGAGCAAATCCAGCTTTCGGACATGAATCAAGGCCCCAATATCTTGGCCGGACCTGCCTATCAAAGCCAACCGGTTACGTGGGATATTGATATACCCGAGGAGGAAGCTAGTTGGGCAACGGGGCGCACTTGCCCTGCGGGATGGACGGCTTATCGGATCGCTGGCAGGACTCATCACGTCAATCGCCTTGCGTCCACTTACTGCTCGCCCGGGTCGGTAGCTTTCCAGTGGGACGCAAGCGACTCGACGGTTGATAACATGCAATTCGACTCTTTCAGCCCCATAAACATCACGGGCAACGTGAATCATTTTGTCTCGTCTTTGGCAGAGATGTCGGGCAGCTCAGGCGGGGGTGTCTGGAACATCACTGGAGCGGGAAACACCCTTGAGACGTGCGGCAATGAGGGCGGTGCGGTTGGTCGCTGCCAGTACGCAGGGCTATACGCTCCCGCCGTCGGTCCTGCACTGCTCGCGCGCGGCGCAATTGCCTTCAACCGAACTGCCGATTTCATTGACAAGGGTGCCAGCGCCTATTTCTTGAACCGTGAGGATTTGTGGTTGTGGCCCACCGAAGTATCTGCGTATGCCGGTGGCCTGCCTGCATGGACGCCAGATGCCACCAACGCGCAGATTGGTGCTTCAATCGTGCTTCCAACCGGCACGACGACTAACTATACCCTGAATGGCTCAAATGGCACGCAATGGAGTGTTGGCTCGCAGATTCCGGCCACTTATCTTCGCGTCTACTTCTACTTGAAGGCATCGGGAAGCCAGGCGTTTCCCCTCGATGTGACTTATGGACCGTCCGGAAGCGCTCCCACAACCAGCCTCGGTTGCAGTCTCACTCCGACGCTCACAACCACTTGGACCGTTTATTCCTGCGACGTGAATGCATCTTCGGTTGCGGCTGGGAGTTCCTTTGGTATTCACCTCGGCAGCGGCTCGACAACCCCAGCCTATGCGGTGTCAGTTGGGTGGGTTGCAGTACAGCCGTGGAATGCCGCGTTGATTGCCAGCAGCCTTCAAGTAGGATTTGGGAGCACCGCGATGACCTCCTCTGCGGGTAATGGAACGGCTCTCCAGCATACAACCGCGGCCACGAAAATAAGCGGCGATATAGTCACTTTCGACAGCAATGGAAATGACGTTGACTCTGGCATTTCAACCTCCAGTCTCACAACATTCAATACCGCGACGCCGGCGTGGCTCCAAAATCTCGGCTCCGGCTCAGACGGCGCAGAGACCTGCAACACAACCCTTACGGGGGACTACTATTACACCACCTTCAATGTTCCGCTGGGGGACACTTGCACCATAGGTGGAGGCGCAGGACTGACGATACACGCCACGGGAGCCTGCACAATCAACGGCACAATCGTTGGGCAGGGAAACAACTTCGGGATTGGCGGCGGTGCGGCTGGTGGCTCGGGCGGAGGCACGGCGGCAGCGGCTGCTGGGTCCTCTACCTTCCTCAATACGGCTGAGACTGTCGGGAAACAAGCCTCATCGCCCGGAGCAGCGGGTGGAGCTTCTGGAGGAAACGGGGGTGCTGCTATCGCGCCTACGACCGCAACCCAGAGAGCGTTGTTCAATGGTGGAGCAGGCTTAGATGGACAGTACTTTGGCGGAAGCAGCAGTTCGGCGGGCGGAAGTTCGGGCGGCGCAGCGGCGGGTGGCGGCGGCGGCCTGACCCTGATCTGTGGCTCGATTACCGGCACCGGCACCATCAACCTTAGCGGGGCAAACGGCAACAACGCGGTGGCTAACAATACCGGTGCATCTGCCGGCGGCGGGGGTGGCGTGGGTATTCTCTCTTCCCAAGCAACGGAGACTTCATGGCCCACGGTAAACGTGGCTGCGGGTGCGGCTGGAAGCTGCGGATCATTTACCGGATGCGGCACGCCCGGAGCAAGCGCGGCGGGCTGGTACACAGAAATTTCAGGGTGGTAACTGGAGCGGTAGCGGCATGCACCGGGAACACGGCCTTTAACATCACGCTCGGCCCCGCACAAGGGAACGCTGTCGATTTGGTCGGAGCGCCGTGACGGTATCGCAGTGACGGCGTCCCGGAAACGGCATCAAGAATGTACGTCAGTGAGCCCTGACAATAAAAACGCGTGAGCGTGGAGGATGCGATGCGGAGCGGTAGGCCGGCTGTTTCCGGCAATGCGGCCGGTAACGCCGGCGGCTGCTCCGTCTCTGTTCGTGGAGGGTCCATGGCAATCGATGAGCCGGCGGTCAGGAAGATCTCCCGCCCGGGTACGCTGCGCACCCGGCCTCTGGATGGTCCCGAGTTATTGCGTCTTGGCCTGATCCTCGACCAGCGTCCTCCCCTTCTGAAAGGGCAATCGGTGCTGATGGCGCTGGCCCGGCTGCTGCTGCGGGTGAGGACCAGGGACGGCAAGACCGCACGGCTCGATCCCAACCCGGCGCAGAGACTCTTCGAACAGCGCCGGGGCCGGGAGAATATCGTTCTCAAGGCGCGGCAGATGGGGATGACCACCTGGACCGCCGCACGCTTCTTTCTGAAGACCGTCACCCAGCCCGGCACGCTCACCCTGCAGGTGGCGCACACCCAGCAGGCCGCCGAAGAGATCTTCGCCATCGTGCACCGGTTCGTGGATCTTCTGCCCGGGAATCTGCGCCGGGGGCCGCTCAGGACCGGCCGTTCCAACGTGCGTCAAATCGTGTTTCCCGAACTGGATTCTCAATACTGCGTGGTGACGGCCGGCGACCGCAACGCCGGCCGCGGCCTGTCGGTGCAAAGTATGCACTGCTCGGAACTGGCGCGGTGGCCCGGCGATCCCGCTGAGACGCTGGCCGGCCTGCGCGCCGCGCTGGCGCCCGCCGGCGAGCTGATTCTGGAATCGACGCCCGACGGCGTGGGCGGCTGCTTTCACGAGCTGTGGCTCAAGGCGCCGGAGACCGGCATGGCGAGGCACTTCTTTCCCTGGTGGCTGGAGAGCCGCTACCGCGCTGCGGCCGTCGATCCCGGCACATTGACGGAAGAAGAGCAGGCCCTGATCGAAAGGCACAGTCTCGACCTGGAGCAGATCGCCTTCCGGCGCAAATTGCGCGCGGACCTCCGCGGGCTGGCGCGGCAGGAGTTCGCCGAAGACGACGAGAGCTGCTTTCTGGCCAGCGGCGAATCGGTCTTTGAGATCGGCGCGCTCGATGAACGCCTCAGAACCATCCCGGAACCGGTGGAGCGCCGCTTCAACGGCGATCTTCAAATCTGGCTTCCACCGCTGGCGGGCAGAGAGTTTCTGCTGGCCGTCGATCCGGCCGGCGGCGGCAGCGAGGGCGACTACTCCGCGATCCAGGTGCTCGATCTTGAAACGGGCATGCAATGCGCGGAGTATGCCGGGCACGTGGGCGGCCTGGAGCTGGCCCGCATGATCACCGAGCTGGCCGGCGAGTACAACCGGGCCTGGGTGGTGGTGGAGCGGAACAATCACGGCAGCGGCGTGCTGGCCTATCTGGAGTCGCCCTGCGGCTGCCCGCGCATCTACCGGCAGGGAGGGCGGCAAGACGGGCAGCAGGACGGGCAGACGGGCTGGCTGACCACCTCGCTCAGCCGGCCCGCAGCGCTGGGCAGGCTGGGCGCGGCGCTGGTCGACGAGCCGGCGCGGTTCCAGAGCCGGCGGCTGCTGGCCGAGTGCCGCAGCTTTGTGCGCCTGCCCAATGGCAATACGGGAGCGCGCGCCGGGGCCCATGACGACTGCGTGATGGCTATGGCCATTGGGCTGGCGGCGCGGGAGGAGATGCCTTGGAGGAGGGCCAATAGCCGGTAGGTCTCAGCACTCAGCTCTTGGCTATTGGCTGCTGGCTCTTAGCCGATTGCCGCCCGCTGCCGTTAGAATGCGAATTGAATTCGGCGGCGGTTGGCAGGTGCGGTTTTGGCGGTTCTGGCGGTGCAGCAGATCCGGCGGATGCGGGGCGGCGCGCAGGGACAGCTCATGCTGGGCGCCGACGGGCAGTTCTACGTCGTCAAGTTCCAGAACAATCCGCAGCACACCCGGGTGCTGGCCAACGAGCTGCTGGCCGCGCGGCTGGCCGCTGCCGCCGGGTTTACCGTGCCCCACGTCGAACTGATCGAGGTATCGCGCTGGCTGGTCGAGAACACTCCCGAGCTGGAGATCGACCTGGGCCGGACGCGCGACCGCTGCCGGCCCGGACTGCACTTCGGATCCCGGTTCGCGGGCGGGCTTATGCCCGGCCAGGTCGTCGATTACCTGGCCGAGGAACAACTGGCCGAGGTGAAGAATCTCGAGGAGTTCGCCGGCATTCTGGCCCTCGACAAGTGGACCGCCAACGCCAACGGCCGCCAGGCGGTCTTCACCCGGCGCCAGCGGGAACGCCGTTACAAGGCGGTTTTCATCGACTTCGGGTACTGCTTTCACGCCGGCGAGTGGAAGTTCGAGGATGCGGCGCTGCGCGGGGTCTACTATCGCAACGATGTCTATCGCAACGTGACCGGGTGGGAGTCGTTCGAGCCCTGGCTCACTCGCCTGGAGACCATGCCCGGGGAGACTGTCTGGAATGCCGCCAACGAGGTTCCGCCGGAGTGGTACGGAGGCGATCTGGCCGATATGGAAGCGCTGGTCGATAAGCTGCTCGCCCGCCGCGGCCGGATCCGGGAACTGATCGAGGCATTCCGGGACTCGGACCGCAGGCCTTTTCCGAATTGGGGAACGAGGCCAAATGATTTGGCCGCGTCTCCGTGGAGCCAGCCCTTACGCAGCGATACGATGTCAGGGAGGGTGAATTGAGGAAGACAGGGACTAGGGACTAGGGAATAGGGACTAGGGACTAGGGAATAGGGACTAGGGAATAGGGAATAGGGAATAGGGACTAGGGACTAGGGACTAGGGAATAGGGAATAGGGAATAGGGAATAGGGAATAGCTTTTAGCTACCGGCTACTGGCTGGAACGAAGAACACGCAATTATGCCCACCTCACAGCAGCGCCGCGCCTGCGAGTTCCGGCTGCTCCGGTACGTACCGGATGCGGTGCGGAACGAGTACGTGCACATCGGGGTGATGCTGCGCGAAGAGGGCAGCCCGCACATGGAGGTGCGCTTCACCCGCGACTGGCGCCGGGTGCGCTGCCTCGATCCGGATGCCGACACCAGCCTGCTGGAATCCATGGAAACGGAACTGCGCCGGCGGCTCTCCGCGGACTCCGACGCAAAACTCATGCGCATCCTCGAAGAGTCGCTCTCGCTGGGCGTGCAGATGACCGAGGCCAAAGCGTATCTCGCCGAAAGCATTCCCGCCGGCGTCGAGGAGCTGATGCGGCTCTACGTCGACCCGCCGCCGCGCGAAAAACTGCCCCGGCTGAGCGGCCGCGCCGCCATCCAGGCCCGCATGCGCACGGAGTTCGAGCACGCCGGGGTGTGGGACCTCTTGCACAAGCGCATCTCTGCCGCTAAGTACACGCGGCCGGGCGACCCGCTGCGCATCGACCTCGGCTACCGGCCCAATGGATTGATCAGGATGTTCCACGCAGTAAGCCTGGAACCAGGCCTGGAGATGGCCAAGGTGCTGGCCTTTTCGGCCAGCGCGCTGCGCGCCGGGATTGAGCGGATCGAAAAGGCCGATCTGGAGCTGACGGCCATCATCGAGCCCGCGGCCAGGCTGGGCGCTACCGAAGAGGAGCCGGAACGGCTGGCCCTCTACCGCTTCGGCGTGGAGACCATGGAAGAGCACCGGATCCGCGTGCTCACCACCTCCGATCTGGGCCGCGTGGCCGAGACCGCGCGCCGCGAGCTGCTGGTCTGACACCACCCGTACCGGCATCGGTTCCCGAATTGCCGTACCCCGGCACTGCGACTGCTGAAGGGCATTTTCCCGGAGCCTCCCGGACAGGTCTTCGTCCGTGGGGCGGAAATCGCGCTGCTACAATCAAAAAGGCCTCAAAAACTGCGTATTCTGCTCGATTCTTCTCAAGGCCCAGGAAAAACGGTCCGGGAACGATGACCCTCCGCCTCTTCAACACCCTCTCGGGACAACTGGACCCGCTCGCGCCTGCCGACGGCGCATCGCTGCGCATGTACGCCTGCGGTCCTACGGTCTACGATTACGGCCACATCGGCAACTTCCGCACGTTTTTGCAGATCGACGTGCTGCGCCGCTTCCTCAAGCTCTGCGGCGTCCGGGTCCGCCACGTTATGAACATCACCGACGTGGAAGACAAGATCATCCGCAACGCCGCCCAGGACGGCCTTTCCATCGGCGCGTACACGCAGAGATACATCGACGCCTTCTTCGAAGATCTCGAGTGGCTGCGCGTGGAGCGCCCCGAGCAGATCGCCCGCGCCACCGAGCATATTGACCGGATGGTTGAGCTGATCCAAAAGTTAGAGAAAAAGGGCGCCGCTTACCGGACCGAGGACGGGTCGTGGTACTTCCGCCTGGCCGCCTTCCCGGCCTACGGCAAGCTCAGCAAAAAGGACCTGACCGGCATCGAGGATGGCGCCCGGGTCGACCTCGACGAATATGAGAAGGATTCGGCCCGCGACTTCGCGCTCTGGAAGGCGCCCAAGCCCGGCGAAACCGCGTGGGATACCGCCATCGGCCGTGGCCGTCCCGGCTGGCACATCGAGTGCTCGGCCATGGCCATGGAGTACCTGGGCGAGAGCTTCGACCTGCATGCCGGCGGCGAGGACCTGATGTTCCCGCACCACGAGAACGAGATCGCGCAGAGCGAGACGGCCACCGGCAAGCCCTTCGCGCGGCACTGGATGCACGTGCGCTTCCTGCTGGTCGACGGCCGGAAGATGTCCAAGAGCGAGGGCAACTTCTTCACCCTGCGCGACCTGCTGCTCAAGGGCTACAAGGCTTCGGCCATCCGGCTGGCCCTCATCTCGGTTCCCTACCGGCATCAGCTCAACTTCACCTTCGAGGGTCTCACCGAGGCCACCAACGCTATCGAGCGGCTGCGCACGTTTTACGATCGACTGACGGCGGGAAGATTCGACCAGGGCGCCAACCCGGCCATGCAGGCAGCCGCCCAAAACGCACAGTCGGACTTCCGCGAGGCGCTGGCCAACGACCTGAATACCGCCGAGGCCCGCGCCCCCATCTTC
Source organism: Occallatibacter sp. (assembly GCA_035504315.1). Taxonomy (GTDB): domain Bacteria; phylum Acidobacteriota; class Terriglobia; order Terriglobales; family Acidobacteriaceae; genus Telmatobacter. The sequence continues at coordinate 357 of DATJSB010000079.1, read as the reverse complement.
GATCTCATCCGCACCGCCAACACGGCCATCGACCAGGGCCAGTTCCTGGCCGCGGACCGCGATCGAATCCTGGCCGTCCTCAGCGACTTCGACCAGGTCTTCGACGTGATCGGGGACCGCGACGCCGAACCCACCCAACGAGCCCTGGAGTGGGCCGAGGGCGAAGGCCGCGCCGCCGATGTTGCCCCCGGGCTGCGCGCCGCGCAGTCCATCGGCGATGCGGAGGTCGACGCGCTGGTGGCCGAGCGCACCCTGGCCAAGAAGCAGCGCAACTTTGCCCGCGCCGACGCCATTCGCAATCAGCTTGCAGAAAAAGGCATCGTAATCGAAGATGCAAAGGACGGCGTGCGCTGGAAG
>DATJSB010000078.1:0-5772 GCA_035504315.1 Occallatibacter sp. | reverse complement strand
GTTGCCCGCGGTTGTGGATGAGCGGATAGATCTCGACGGCGATGGCTTGAACGATGTGCACGTGACCTTCGCCATGGATCGAAGACCCGGAGCCAAGCTGCGCGGCAACGTGGTCGCGCTCAACGCCAATTACGAATCCTTAATGGATGTCGGCGACGAGTCATTTTCCCGCATGTTCGTCCTGGTGAACAATGAAGTCATTGTCCGCGTACCGTTTCATCCCGCGGTCGCGAAAAAATAGCGCATTCTGTCATTTGGCGTGGATTGGCAGTTGGCCCCGATCCGCGCAATTTTCCCCAAAACCATGAATGAGGTTGCCCCTGGTCTCTCGCATTTGGGGACCGGGGACAGCCTGGGAAAGCACGAGCCATGCCTCACCAACGTGACCCCGAGCGACTTCCGCCAGCGGCAATCGGAGTCGAATGCCAGCCCTGAACAAAAATCGCGCAGAGATCGAAGTCGAGCGTGGACCTGTGTTTGTTCCTCCGGCGTGAAACCATCGAGCCAAGATTCGGCGACGATAAGCCGACTTTTGAGGACTGATCCCAAGCTTCCGCCTCCGTCGAGTGCAAGGGGCCGCGGCAGCACTACAGTGCAATCTGCCGGAATCGGTTCCCACGGCGAATGAATTCCTGCGTAGGGCGTTGATTGGGGTCCGGCGGCAGGAATATTTGTCGTCCTAAAGGCGCTCGGAACGTATTAACTCCCCCCGCGAGGTTCAACTGATGCAATACCTGAAGCTGTCCTTCATTAATTTGCATATGGTGGTTCTCATCAAGGTAGATGAGCCCCGCGTCAAATGCCCGGTGGTATGTAGGAGAAAGTGCAATTCCATTTTTCACGTGATCTGCGCTTCCAGCGGCTCCAACGGGAAGAATGTGTGCCGCGTCCACTAAGCGAAGCTGGACACGCGTCACGGCACAACAGTTGCCATAAGCAAACAGAACTTGCCGGCGGAAACTGGCGAGGCGGCTCAGTCGGCTCACTTCCTGAACGACGCGCTGGCGGGGCGTGGGCAGGGCTTCGATCTCTTGCTGGGGAGGCTGCTGGAGATGAGTAACCTGATTTAGGAGCCGGAGGACGTTGGCATCCCTTCCGTAGCGATGCAGGAGCGTGGCGTTCAAGCAATAGGCCATGAACATGTCGGGGCGGATGCCAATCGCAATCTCATCGTTGTCCTTCCTGTGAAAACTTAGACCATCGGTCTCCGCCCGCTGGACTTCCGTCAGGTCAATCTGAACGGACGGAGAACCGGCGGTGAATGTGCTATGACGCGCAAAATGGAACCGCCTGAACGAGTCAGGCTTTCGCCAGATGCCACATCTCACCGTCGAAGATCACCCGCCTCTCGCGTTTGAGGGCTTGCTGCGCACTGCGCACGTGGTGCTTCCATTTTTTCCCGAAATTCAGTCCGTCGATTACACGATCAACAGAGTCATCGCAGAGATCGGGATGAATCTGTTGGATGAGCGGATGAAGCTCTGCGGTCCTGAGCGGGGATTTCGCTAGAAGATAAAGGATCGTCTTGCGGAAGATACTTTGAGTTGTGGTCGACTGCGCCCGGAATTGGAGCACCCGATCTTCAGCGTTCTTGAGTCTGCTCTTGAACTTTGTCCTGACGTCGCTCATCAAACGGCGATTCTGTGCTTGATAAGTTACCCGAAGGCCCTCAAGCTCGCCAGCAAATTCCTCGATTTCCCCAATGGACAGCGGGGCTCCGAGTTGCGCATATTCCTCGAAATCACGACGAACTTCTTTCACGAGCTTGGGGGTACGAATGGAGACGCCATATTCGCAATTCTTCCTCAACCCACCATCGGTCAGGTTCCCAGAGGTAATAATTGCGCGCTCGTTATCTGCAATAAACACCTTCGCGTGAAGGGATGGCATGTGAATCACAGAGAAATTCGGAAATGCGCGGGCCATCTCCGTGATTCCGTCGAGTTCAAGTGAGCCAGACAAAACGCTTTCAATCTTGAGGTTGGTCAGGCATACAATCTGCAGCAGCCCACTATGGGAGTTCTTGGCCAGGCAGTCCCCAGCCCACGTAGTAACTCGACGCGTGATGAATGGCGATGCCAAAAGAAGAAACTCTCCCGCCGCCCCCAACAAGTCAGCAAACTGAGCATCCCACGGACCACTCAGCAAGCTTACCGGTGAGGCGGAAGTCAGCGAGGGGTCCATAAGATCCCTTTTGCGCCGGGACTGTAGCGGAGCGTTCCGCCCCTCCATGTCGCGTAATGGATCGCCGCGGCCTCATCGCAATGGAATCGCTCGCAAGCATCACACCGCTCAATCACAAGCACGCCTTGATTATTCGCAAGACAAGCGAGAATCCCCTTGATTCCTGAACGGATGTATCCTTTTCGCTCGCATTCACATCCCATCTGCGCAACCTCTTAACCGTCAACACCTAGACTCGTCAGGGAAGGTGTTTTTTGAATGATACAAGGAACGCGCCGGCTGGCCTGGAATCCATGCGCCACCGATATCGATCACAAGGGAGCCTGATTGTTTGAGCAAGCGCTTGAACTGCTCGCCGAAAGGCTCGAACCAATCAACGTACTCATGGCTCTCCACGTTGCCGTAGTCCTTTTTCCGAACCAAGCCAAACGGTGGGCTGGTCATAATGAGGTCCAGCGACTCGGGTCCGAGGCTAGCCATGTATTCGAGCGAGTCCCCGAGTAAAATGGTCCCGTTGGTTGTCTTGTGGAAAGGCTTCACTCTGCCCATTCTATTCCCCGATGGGTAGCCGCATCTCAAGAACCTAGCCCAACTACAACCTGGGATCGCGCGAGCCATTCCCAGAAGCGGATTGATCCCGCAAACGCCGTTCTCGCCAATCATCCTTGATGGAGACACGCCGGCTTGCTGTTATCGACGCGCCGTCAGAAGCGGCAGTCGTCAGCGTGAGAAAACAGCTGACTTCATGTCCCTGCGTTCGCTCAATGCTCCTTCCACATTGCAAAGGTCTTTTGCATGCGGGGATCGGTAAAGAGTTTCATGCAAAGCTCGCGCTCGACGGGGCCGGCCACTACACAGTGCATGTCGGTGCGGCGGGCTACCTCTTTGGCCGGGATCGTAATCTGTGAAACGAACTGGCCCGCATCGGCAATGGTGGCGCCGAACACCAGCCGGTCGAGGCCCGACCAGAGAGCGCAGGCCATGCACATCGCGCACGGTTCGCAGGTGGTATAGAGGGTGTAGCCCTTGAGTGAACCCGAGCCCAGCTTGGCGCAAGCCAGTCGAATAGTCAGGGTTTCAGCATGGGCGCTGGGATCGTGGTCGGGGCCGACGCGATTGACGGCGCGCATCAGGCGCTCGCCGGTAGCCGTGCTGACAATGTCCGCGCCGAAGGCCATGGGATGATCGGTGCTCAGCGTCTCCGCAGTGAAGGCGGCGACGGATCGCATCCTTTCCCGGTCAGCCGCGCTCACGTCCTCCGCAGCGGACGCGCGCGTGGCCAGAATCCCCGCGCTGAGGGACGCCGCGCCTGCCTGCAGCAGAAAACTCCGCCGATTTACATTGATGCTCTTCTCGATTCGGGGCATGTGGAAATCATACAGCTCGTTTCGATGCGACAGGGGTGTTGCGTCCTCCGGCGAGCTCAGGCCGGCACGCTTCGAGCGATCGTCTCCAATCGTTCATCCTGAGAAACGCCCTTCCCGCTCCACTCCCATCCGCGCCCATCCCAACTCCATTTGCATGCAATTTCATAGGATTGAGGTAATGTGAATTCAGCACTCGTTCCAGGTTCTCAGTCACCGTCCGTTTCCGTGCCGTTTTGCAAGCCAATTGCACGCCAATGCCGGGCTCGGTTTTCGTGGAGCTGCATCGCAAGGCACACGAAATCCGGCCCATAACCAGATTGTTTTCATACGCCTACAAATTAATCGCGTGTTTTCAAATGGTTACCCCCGAAACTTTTGACTAAACCGATGAATTCACTCGATTTATTTGAAGTAAATACCAGGGGGTATGCCCGACTTATTTCGATGGATCGACCAGCGCTCCGTACACTGCGGCGTGCGTGCGATAGAGCAGACTGTGATTCTCGGGACTCGTCATGCGCTGAATCATTCCCACAAAAACCAGGTCGTTGGTGGGGTTCACCCAGAACCACGTTCCCGCCGCGCCGTCCCAGAAGTAGGTTCCTTTGCCGTCAGGCAGGTTCGCCTCAGCGGGATCGAAGATCACCGCGCCGTCGTACCCGTACACTGATATCGGTCCATGACGGAACGCACCGCTCCATCCGACACGATTGCCGCCATCTCCACGCCTCCCGGCCGGGGCGGCATCGGCATCGTGCGGCTCAGCGGGCCCGATTCGGTCTCGATCGCCGCCGAGCTCGTGCGCCTGCACCATCCGCTCGCTGCCGCTCATGCGCGCCTGGCCGATGTTATCGACGACCCGGGGCCCGGCGCCGAGCCGGAGGTGATCGACGAAGCCGTCGTAACGTACTTCGCGGCGCCCCATTCCTACACTTCTGAAGATGTGGTTGAGATCGCCGCCCACGGCTCGCCGGTGATTCTCGAGTTCCTGCTGCGCCGCGCGCTGGCGCTCGGCGCGCGCCTGGCCGTGCCCGGCGAGTTTACCGAGCGCGCCTTTCTGAGCGGGCGGCTCGATCTCACCCAGGCCGAGGCAGTCCGCGATCTGATTGAAGCGCAGACCCTGACCCAGGCGCGCCAGGCCGCCAGCCAGATGGGAGGCGCACTGAGCCGGCGCGCGACGCCGGTCAAGCAGTCCCTCATTGATTTGATCGCCCTTCTTGAGGCCGGCATAGATTTTGCTGAAGACGATGTGGACGTAGCACCGCAGCGGGAGATTGCCCGCCGAATTGAAGCGCTCATGCCGCCGCTTACCGCTCTTGAAGCTTCGTTTGCCCGCGGACGGCTGGTGCACGATGGGCTGACGCTGGCCATCGTCGGCCGGCCCAACGCCGGCAAAAGCTCGCTCTTCAATCGGCTCGTCGAGCGCGAACGCGCCATTGTTACGGCCACTCCCGGCACCACCCGCGACCTGGTCACGGAGCGCATCTCGCTTGAAGGCATTCCCCTCGAGCTGGTCGACACCGCCGGGCTCCGCGAAGGACGCGAAGAGGTCGAGCAGATCGGCATCGCGCGCAGCCGCGAAGCCCTGCACGATGCCGACCTGGTGTTGATTGTGCTCGACGCAACCGAGCCGCTGAACGAAGAAGAACGCCGCCTGTTCGTTGCTACCGAAGGCCGGCCCGCGCTTGTCGCAGTCAACAAGAGCGACCTTGTCGCGAATGGACGCCCCGCTTCGGATCTCGAAGTACTGCACCCCATGCCCTCTCTTTTGACCTCGGCCCTGACCGGCGAGGGAATCGAGGAGCTGCGAGCCAAGATCCTGGGTCTCGCTACGGGTGGCGCCGCTCAGGAGCCGGGGCTGCTCACGAACCTGCGCCAGCACCAGGCCGTCCAAACCACGCTCAATGCGCTGAGCGATGCTGCACGCGCGAATGCCAGCTCCATCCCCCACGAAATGATCCTGCTCGATCTCTACCGCGCTCTCTGGGCCCTCGACTCGCTCACCGGCCAAACCACTCCCGACGACATTCTGAACCTGATCTTCTCAGCCTTCTGCATCGGCAAGTAAGTGTAAGTGATTTATTATAAATAGCTTATATGAACTTTAGCGAATCCAAAAACCTGACCCGTCTATCGATACTGATCGGCCGAGTCAAGAATTGACCGCGCTCGATTGCACTGGTAATCGAACGAGAAGATCAGGTGTACGAGATGGCGACTA
>DATJSB010000077.1:0-8872 GCA_035504315.1 Occallatibacter sp. | reverse complement strand
CTCGTCACTCTTCTCGTGGTAAAGAGCCGTGAGCCTCTGCCATTCATTGCCGGGATCGTTCTGCATCGCCAGCAGTATAGGCCGCTGGTCACCTTTACGCTCTCCGGCGGGAACGATAAAATCAAACGAGCCCCCAATGCTTTCCCGCCTGGGGCGCATCCAGGCCGACGTAGCTCAGTTGGTAGAGCAGCCGATTCGTAATCGGCAGGTCACCGGTTCAAGTCCGGTCGTCGGCTCCATTCGCACCAGCAGCACGCAAAAACGCCTGCTTCACATTTCTCCTTCGCACGTCTCTTCCCTGATTTTCCGCTCGAGTCTGCTATCCGCCGCTCCTCTTCGGAGCCTCGCAAAATCTTGCGAGCAGGAGCGAGGCAGCATAGCCACTATTTCATCGTTTACCAGCTCGCCTGGCGGAGTTTCGTCCCGCGAGGTTGCAGCAATGAGCGAACCCGATGTCTGGAAGCGAGAAGACGCAGTCCCCTTAAGGGCTGGAAGGAGTAGCAGGGTCTGTGGAGCGGGATCGGACCCCAACGATACGGTTGACCGGGCCGACGCATGGCAACGGTCCAGTGACGGATGTGAGGCGAACGCAGCAATGAGGCATCAGCTTGCCGCACGGTCGGTGGGGCGCCATCCTGCGCACGATCCCCGTGATCACTGGCCCTCGATCCAGGCGGGGGTGTCGGCTATCGTGCAGCACGGAATCGACTGAGGCGATCCATGCGCAAGACCTTGCATACTTCGAGGTCCATACACGTGTAACTTGCTGAATCTACGAAGCCATCTCCGTGGTCGCCAAAATGCAATGAGACGTACAGCAAGAACAGGAATGCCGGATTGAACGTCCGGTCCGGTTGAGGGACGGGGTATTTCGCAGGCGGGGATGATGTCATTCCAGGGGGATAAGGATGAGAGGGCTCTCGATTGCATTTTCACTCATGGCGGCAGCGCTGGTGGCGGCTCCGTCCGCAATAGCTGATTCCTACGTTTACACGATCAACGGCTCAAACTTCAGTGCCACTCTTTACCTCACCGCCACGGCAAATAACGAGAACGGCTTCACCGGCGCTTCCGCCGCTGGCATTGACACCATTACCAGCGTGTCCGGGACCTTCAAAGTGAACGGAACGACCTACGATATCAATTCCCCTGTCGCACCTGTAGCGGCCGCGTTTGGTTCCGACGCCACAAACCCGACCGACAATGATGGTTTCCTGTATGACAATCTGCTCTATCCCACGGCGATGCAGAACAACGGAGTTCTGGACTGGGATGGCCTGCTTATCGACACCAATGGCTACATACTGAATCTGTTCTCCGGCGCCTTCGGGGGGATCCCTGGAAATGAGGCTCCCGGGAACATGTACTTCTACTTCGCAGACAATGGCAGCAACTACAGCAACAACGAAATCCCCGATGCCGTGGGCAATCCAGCTGCAGCCACGCTGGTGGCTACACCCGAGCCCGATTCTTTGCTTTTACTGGGGACCGGCCTGCTTGGACTGGCATTCCTTGCCCTTCGAAAGGCTCGGCGGCCCAGCCCCGGTGTATCCGCACAATTGGCCAGCGCCAACCTGTGAAGATGACCAAAACCACTTCAGCTCTCGAACCCGAATTTTTGGAACTTCTGCTGCACGGCAGCCTTCCGGGCATCTTTGCGGGAGAAGGCGCTCCCACACGCGCTCGGGTCTTCAATAAAGAGGAGTCACATATACAATGAAGATAATATCTAAGTATTTAACATCGCATGCCACGGTTTAACGTGCGCTAAACTTTCTCTCATTCCCTGCGGTATGGAATGCGGCTCAGCCATGAACGACCGGAGTGTCGCGCCTTCTCGCGGCACCTCCTGAGCTGGGGTGTAGGGCACGTGGATACATCAGGCGAACGACGAAAAAGGCGACGTTTCCCGGTTAACGCACCTTTGACTGTGATTGCCGGAGATCGGGAGATCCCGGCCTACACGCGTGACCTGAGCGACAGTGGGGTCTTCTTCTTCCCTGAGTTTACGGGCGAAAATCTGATTGGTTCCGAGTTTGAGTTTGTCGTCGAACTGCCCCCGGAAATTACCCTTTCCGCCTGTTGCTTCATCCGCTGTCGTGGCCGGGTGGTCCGCCGGGAAGTGACCGCGGGAGACCTCACCGGCATCGCGGCGGAGATACTCACCTACTCGATTCTACCGACGGCTCCATCCCTCGCTTAGCTTCCGCAAACCAAGAATGCGGTGGTCAACGAGTGCGGTTTTGGCAACGTATATGAGCCTGTTGTTGCTTCCGGGGTCTGTGGGCAGCACAAAGAATCCCGAGTCCACCAGGTATCGGATGGAGTTGTAGACGATCCCCTCAATCACCTCACCGCTCTGGAACTGGAGGCGCACCCACACTCCATGAACGATCGGCGCTCGCGTATGGAAACTGATGTCCTTTCGGCTTGCATTACCTGCGAAGCTGTCGACGTAGAACACGGCTTTCACATCTTGAATCGGAATCTCCTCGATACAATCGGAATCGAGAAGACGAACCCGGAACGTTTCCGGAGGTCCCTGTGGGGCGTTACGCAGGAGATCCTCGATTGAGTTCCAGGCCGGCGTATCCAGGTAGCCTTTGACGATCTTTGTACCGCACTGGACCACTACCCTCGCGGGATACGACGAACCAGCCTGCATGGTGGGTTCATCGATCTCCCGGACGCATTTGGCGGAACCATCTTCAGGCATGCGCTGTTGCATGCTCTCACGATCCTGAATCGGGCGCATTGAACTCAATCCTCGTGCGGTGCTAATTGAATGCCATCCTGTGCCAGCTTGTATCGGAAGAATCGTGCCTGGCGGTTCTTCCTGATTGGAGGACTGTTCGATCTGAGGGAAGGTCGTTCCTGACAACGCAGTTATAGCTATCTTTGAATATTCTTTTCAATATCCCTGCGGGCGCGTCGCTCATATACAGAAATGGACGCCGACGATGCCTGAATTGAGTTCGCTCCTGGAATGAAGTAGCCCAACGTAGTCACGGGTGACGGGGTCATGCTCGGAGCGCACCGTCCGCGTCCGCGGCATTGTGGGATGGCTGCAGATTATATTGCTTGATTTTGTATAGAAGGGCTTTGTAGCTGATCTGCAGCGTGCCAGCCGCAGCCTTGCGATTCCATCCCGTGCTTTCCAGTGCCTGGGAGATAGCCGCCGATTCCGCACCGCCTTTCAGGTTTCGCACGAGATGCTTCAGGCCTCCGCCTGCATCCTCATCGATCATTGCCGAGGATGGCACCTTCTTTTGAGGCAGCAGCTCGCCAATAATCGCCTGCTCGTCGCCCAGGACGAGATAACGTCTCATCGTGTTTTCCAGTTCGCGAACATTGCCGGGCCAGGCGTAGCTGATTAGAGCCTGCATGAAGGCAGGAGAAAGTGGCAGCGGCTCGCGGCCGTACTTCGTGGCCATTTTGCGCATCAGGTGCCTGGCCAGATTGGGAATGCCCTCAGTTCGTTGCCTGAGAGGAGGCATTTTCAGCGTGAACCCGTTCAGGCGGTAGTAAAGGTCTTCCCGGAATCTCTTCTGTGCGATGGCCGTCTTCATGTCGATGTTTGTCGCGGCAATCACGCGGACATTGACTCTTTGGCTGGATCGGCTGCCCAGGCGCGAGAAGCTGCCATCCTGAAGAACCTGGAGGAGCTTGGCCTGCAGCGATGTCGGCATTTCGCCAATCTCGTCCAGAAACATTGTGCCGTTGTCACAAATCTCAAACTTGCCTGGCTTCGACTTGACCGCACCTGTAAAAGCGCCCTGTTCGTAACCGAACAATTCACTTTCGAGCAGATCAGCCGGCATCGCCGCGCAGTTCACCTTCAGGAAGCAGCGCTGACTCCGGGCCGACATCTTGTGGATCAGCTTTGCAGCGACTTCCTTCCCCGTGCCGCTCTCGCCAAGGATAAGCACAGGAATGTCCACACGCGCGACGAGGGCGCACTGCGATTCGATCTCCCGCATGCAGTTGCTGGATCGAACGAACGTAGTTTCCTCGTCAATTCGGATCTCTCTAAAGAGCTCGGGGGAATCATGGCGAACTTCCTCGCGGAGGCACCTCCGGACGGCGACCTCTATATCGGCATTATTGAAGGGCTTGAGAACCACGTCGGCAGCCCCAAGCCGCGCGGCCACCACGACTTGATTGAGTTCGGCCGAACATGCCAGGAGGATAATTGGAAGCGATGGGAAGGATGCGTGTGTTCGGGCAAGAAGCTCGAGGGCATCTCGGTCGGCGCCGTCGCCTGCAACGTTCCAGTCCATCAAAAGCACATCGGGCGCCCCGGCTGCTTCGATCCATTCATCGAGAACCTCCGAATGGCTGAACACGCTCACATGGAAGCGTTCCGCCAGGATGTGATGGAGATATTTCAGGATTTCAGGATCGGCGTCCAGAACCGCAATATGTGGCTTATCTCTGCCTACACCTCTGGTGACAGCGGCTTCGCGGGTGACTACCATCATTTCGCTCCCAGCAGATCAGTCGGGAATTTATCCTCAGCCGCAGAACTAATTGCGAGCACTGGGCTTGAAGGGAGACAATAGTACCACGCCTCATAGGAAAAACACTTCATCTTTTGTGCACCGTTTTACTCATCCAAGGGTACCTAATCACAGGAGATTTTGCGGTTACCTGAGGGTGACAGTGCCATTACTCTTCTGGCATTGATCTGCCCGCAACCCCAGGCGATTTGCCCATCGCACCCCCCGATTGGCCATTTAAGCCAATGTTTTCATACATTTGCAATGCTTTATCGTGGCCTCAGCGGTCGGGCCGTTCCGCCCGAGTTCTTCCTCGACCCACCGCCCGACGTCATGACGCAGGCATCGGGCGCGACGTCTGCTTATTTAACAGGTGAGGGGCTTTTGGCCGTGGCCCACATCTTGCAAGGAAGATAGCCAACGCATAGAGCCTGCATCCTACGGAGAATAACCTGACGCTCGCGAACAGTTATGTGAACTCCCGCGATCTGCCGCCGCTGGAAGTGTTCTTTGGGAGATCTTCCGCGATGGCTGCTGCTCGCCAGAAGCTCAGCCGAATCGCTGAGACCACTGTCCCGGTTCTGATACAGGGAGAGAGCGGCACCGGAAAGGAAGTCTTTGCCAGGCTGCTGCACGCGCATTCCCGGCGCACGAACGGGATGTGGGTCAAGGTGAGTTGTCCGGCGATTCCCCACTCCCTCATCGAATCGGAGCTGTTTGGCTACGAACGGGGGGCTTTTACCGGGGCTTATGGAACGAAACGCGGCCGCGTCGAGCACGCTCACCGGGGCACGCTCTTTCTTGACGAAGTTGACGGTCTCGATATCACTGCGCAAGTCAAGCTCCTGCAGATGCTCCAGGACGGGACGTTTGTGCGCGTTGGCGGTCACGAGCCACTGCGGGTGGACATTCGGCTTATTTGTGCGGCGAAGGGCAGTCTGCGGCAGCGGATCGAAAATGGAAGCTTCCGCCTGGACCTCTTCTACCGCATTAACGCGGTGACCGTCGATTTACCCCCTCTGCGTCAGCGAACAGAGGATCTCCCGCAGCTGATCGATTATTTCCTGAGACTGCATTCGACAACCTTCGGCATTACGCCCCGGCCACTGTCGCCGGAGATCCTGAAGTTGATGCATCATTATCACTGGCCGGGTAATATCCGCCAGCTGGAGAACATGCTCCGCAGTTATGTTCTGATCGGCAGCGAGGAGGCCCTCGTAGCGGACACGGTTCCCTCGGCGTCCGCGACCTTGCTCCCCGATGTTGATCTGGAGAATCCTCTCTCTCTCAAGGAGCTCACAAAGGCTGCAACGCGTTCGATTGAGAGAGAGGTCATCCTCAAGGTATTGCAGGCGAATGGCTGGAGCCGCCGGAAAACTGCGAAATGGCTGAATATCAGTTATCGATCGCTTCTCTATAAATTGCAGGAGGTACAAGGCACACGGCAACCGACGGGAGATGCTCAGGAGGCCCCGGCGCAACCGGTTGTACGCCAGCCATGACGTCGTGGCTAAAAAAATAGTTCCAACCTGAACCGTGCGGAGGACGGAATCACAGTCCTGGCAGGTGGGATCAGCATCGTTTCACCTCCGAATGTTTGTCCCCGCCGTTTACTGGATAAGGCGAAACACACCGGGAACTGCAATACGCACGTACCTCGTCGGTTCAATTTCCTGAACGGCACGAATTTCTCGGAGTACCTGTTTCCATGCCTGCTTACCTCGTCACCGGCTGTGCCGGCTTTATCGGTTCGTGGATCACCCAGGCCCTGCTGGAGCGTGGCGCTACAGTCCGGGGCCTCGATAATTTTGAGACCGGTAACAGCGAAAACCTGAGCCACCTCCGTAAAGGCCCGCTGGCGGGTCGCTTTGAGCTTCTGGAATGCGACCTCCGCGATCCCGCGGCCACGGCCCGCGCCTGCGAAGGTGTGGATATCATTTTTCACGAGGCGGCTCGACCTTCGGTCCCCCGCTCAGTAGCGGACCCGCGCACCAGCCACACTGCCAACCTGGATGGTACCTTCAACCTGCTGGAAGGCGCGCGGGCAGCCGGTACCCGGCGCATCATCTACGCCGCATCTTCCTCGGCCTACGGTAACCAGCCCGGCTTTCCCCGCCGCGAGACCATGATGCCCATGCCCATCGCGCCCTATCCGGTTCAGAAGGTGGCGTGCGAGTTCTACATGAAAAGCTACTGGCAGGTCTACGGAATAGAGACTGTTTGTCTGCGGTACTTTAATATCTTTGGCCCCCGCCAGGTGCCGGATTCCCCCTACAGCGGCATCATGGCCAAATTCACCCTCCAAATGATGCGGGGGGAGCGGCCCACCATCAACGGCGATGGAGAACAGAGCCGCGATTTCACCTACGTCGAAAATGCGGTCTCTGCCAATCTGCTGGCAGCTGAAGCTCCCGCTGTAAAGGTGGCCGGCCGGGTTTTCAATGTCGCCTGCGGTGTCCGCCACACCCTGAACGAAACCTTCCGTGTTCTTGCGGAACTGCTCGACTTCAGGGAGGCGCCAATCTATGGACCGCCCCGTGCCGGCGATATCCAGACCTCCCTGGCCGACATCTCCGCGGCCCGCGAAGCCTTTGGCTACGTGCCCAGGGTCAGCTTCGAGGATGGCTTGCGCCAGACTGTTGGATGGTACCGGGAGCAGTACGCCACGGAAACGCCGAACAATGAGAAACGAACGGGACATCAGACAACCTCATCTGAAAGGATCTGTTAACGGGCCCTGATGGTCGGCGCGCGACTGCTGGCAAGGGCGCCGCAAATTCCGCCAGAATGGCGAGCGAGTCACATGTCAGTCGCACCGAACCAGACCGCGCGATCTGATCCCCCAACAACCTTCCTGAGTCATGACTCATTCGGAAAGCGCGACGAGAGCGGGACGATACCTTCCCTCGTCTCACCCTTCAGAATCAAGCCCCACGCCGCGCACAGGAGTCCTTATATCCAGCCGCGGAATCTGTAGTAGAGAATCTTGACTGATTCGACCAGCATCGTCTCAAAGGCTCGAAAACGCCCATTCCAGTGCTCCGTGGAATGAAGCACGTCAGGAACCGCAAGGGGGGTGACCGCGATGCCTGCCTTGCGGAAGGCGCGAATCGCCCTGTACATATGGAAATCGCTGGTAAGCAGCACCCTTCTGCCGGGCATACCCGGGATCAGCTGCGCAGTGTCAACTGCATTTTCACGCGTGCTGAAGGGTCGGGGGTCCACAAGTATCACGCCGGGCTGGATACCATAGGCGGTAAGGAAGTCGAAGATTCCCGGACCGCCACCACCACTGATCACGATCGTCTTAAAACCGCCGGTATGCCACGCGTCGAGCGCCGCGCGTGCCCGCCAGTAGGATGAATAAGAAATCATTCCCTGGTCATCGGAAGCCGCGCTGAGGATGATCAGGACGTCACCTTTAGGCTGGTCGATCGGCCCGGAGTACGTATGCGCCCACCACGAGACCACCGGCGTACAGACTACAAGGACAGTTATGAGTCCTGTGGCGGCAAGAAATCCGTAGAGCACTCGACAAAATCTTCTCAATATCCGCATGCGCATCCAACCTGAGAATCCTCGGCCAGCCTTTATCTGCATAGAGCCGGCATTCGGCGCGCAGACACAAGGGATTCGAAAATTCCCAACAGCTCGTCAGCGACAGTGTGCCAACTCCGGCTCCCGTGCGCAGAAATCGCCGCTGCATCCCATGCGGCATCCAGGGCCGAGGTCAGAGCACTGGCTAATGCCCGGGAGTCGCGCGGAGGCACGAGACGCCCACACTTCTCACTAAGAATTTCCGGGATACCGCCCACGTTTGTGGCGACGACCGGCCTGCCACAGGCAAGCGCCTCCAAAACGACATTGGGGCAGCCCTCCATGTAGCTCGGCAAAGTGACTACGTCAGCCGCAGCCATCCAGGTGGCGACTTCATCGAAGGCACATCCCGGCATCGTATGGATGTAATCGCCAGCATTGTGAGCCTGGATAGAGCCCTCGATGAGCGACCTGTCAGGTCCTTCACCAACAAGATACACATGCATGTTGGGTCGATGCCGATGAAGCGAGACCGCTGCGGCGATGAGTTCTCGGAGGCCCTTCTTCACATCCATGCGTCCGATGTAGACAACGGCTTCCGAAACCGGGCTGACACCTAAGTCCGCACGTGCAACGAGCCTGTCTCCCGGGTAAAAAACAGACGTGTCGCAACCATTCAGGATAGAGCGCGTCTTTTCCGGCGCCCCGCCCATCGCCAACGCCTTCTCGCGAAGATCGTTGCCCTTGACCAGCAGAGAATCGACCTCACGCAGAACGGTACGAGTGTACATGGCAGAAAGAGCATCCCCGATGCGATTGATGTCTGAACCGATACT
>DATJSB010000076.1:0-46496 GCA_035504315.1 Occallatibacter sp. | reverse complement strand
CGGCGAGGGCCAGCGCATACGACTCGCCACGCAGATCGGTTCCCGGCTGCGGGGCGTGCTTTATGTCCTCGACGAGCCTTCCATCGGCCTGCACCAGCGCGACAACAACCGGCTGATTGAAGCACTCGAAAAGCTGCGCGACCTGGGCAACACCGTTCTGGTTGTCGAACACGACGAGGAGACCATTCGCCACGCCGACTATGTCCTCGACCTCGGCCCCGGTGCTGGCCGGCTCGGCGGGCATGTTGTAGCCGAGGGCACTCCCCAGCAGATCATGGCATCGCCGGACTCGCTCACCGGCCGTTACCTCTCGGGGCAGGCCACCATGTTGCAGCGCGCCAAGCCGCGCAGGCTCACCGGCAACTGGCTCGCCATCGAGGGCGCACGCGAGCACAACCTTCACGATGTAAACATTCGAATTCCGCTTGGGGTCATGACCGTGGTTACCGGAGTGAGCGGCAGCGGCAAGAGCACGCTGGTAAACGACATTCTGTACCGCTCGCTGGCCAAGACCATCTACGGTTCACGCGAGGAGCCCGGCGCGCACGATTCGCTCATCGGCGCGGAACAGATCGACAAGGTTGTCCGCATCGATCAGTCGCCGATCGGCCGCACCCCGCGTTCCAACCCGGCCACGTATACCGGAGTCTTCTCACCCATCCGTGACCTATTCGCCATGCTGCCGGAGGCGCGCGAGCGCGGCTACAAGCCAGGCCGGTTCAGTTTCAATGTCACTGGGGGCCGCTGCGAGGCCTGCCAGGGAGACGGACAGCGCCGTATTGAAATGAACTTCATGCCCGACGTCTACGTACAGTGCGAGGTGTGCAACGGCCGCCGCTACAACCAGGAGACTCTCGCTGTAAAGTTTCACGGCCACTCCATCGCCGACATTCTCGAACTGACGATTGAAGATGCATTGCCTCTGCTCAAAGACGTGCCGCAGGTACGGCAGAAGCTGCAGACGCTGGTCGACGTGGGCCTCGGCTATGTGCACCTGGGCCAAAGCGCGACAACCCTCAGCGGCGGCGAGGCGCAGCGCATGAAGCTGGCCCGCGAGCTCTCCAAGCGCCAGACCGGCCGTACCCTGTACCTGCTCGACGAGCCGACCACCGGCCTGCACTTTGACGATGTGCGCAAGCTTCTCGAAGTCCTGCACCGGCTTGCCGATCTCGGCAACTCGGTCATCATCATCGAGCACAGTATCGACGTGATTCGGAATGCCGACTGGGTCATCGATCTGGGACCCGAAGGCGGCGAAGACGGCGGACGCGTGGTAGCAGAAGGCAGGCCGGCGCAGATCGCGGCTACTTCCGGCTCTTATACTGGCCACTTTCTAATCCGCTACTACACAACTGAGAACGGCAAGCTGGTTGAAGTGGAAGCGGACGATCCGCCGGAGGAAGCCGCGAAACCGGAAACCGGCTCAAAACCGAACGGCAACGGCCGCCCCGCGACAAAATCCGCGGGGCGGAAGAAGACTCCGGCTGCGCGCAACGGCAAGCGGGGAGCGAGATGACACTACCACCCGGCGATGAGCCGCATGCCGCGCAAGCCGGCGCCGAACTCACCGGAGACGCTCGGCTGGAGCAATGTACCAGCGACGATCCGCAAGGATCGACGGATGCAAGCGCATCAACATCTGAATCTTTGTCAACCGAATCTGCGCCAAGCAATACAGCGGCACTCGCGCTCGTCCCCGAAGAGCCGCCTTTATTCGCCAACGTCTTTCAACCTGAACCTCCGCCACCGGTTCGCATTCCCCATCTCGGCCACGTCGTGCTGTTGGCCGTCTACCTCCTCTTCAGCCTGATCGTATCCATAGTGATCCTGCGAGTCGCCGTCCACTTTCGCCTCTTCCATGTCTCCACTCTTCAAGACACGGTGAACGACATCCACTACACTCTGGGCAGCGAGCTGATTTTGTATCTTGTGGCCTTTGCCGCCGCCTACTTTACGTTCCCGCGGATCTGGCACAAGAGCTTCTTTGCCGGCCTCGAGTGGAACGGCGCCGCTGCGAAGCGGCATTGGCTGCGCCTGGCTGGAACCGGATTCGTATGCTTCTTTGTTGCGATGATCCTGAACGCCTTCTTCATGCAGGAACCGACCGATGCTCCCATTGAGAAGATCTTCAAAGAGCCAGGAGCGGCCTGGCTCCTCTTTGCTTTTGGCATAACTGTGGCGCCATTTTTTGAGGAATCGTTGTTCCGCGGCTTTATCCTGCCCGCAATGTGCACAGCATCCGACTGGATCGCCGAAAAGATCAATCACGATTCCCCGATCGGGTTCGGCGCAAGCGGCCGTCCCCGATGGCCATTGCGCGCCAACATAGCCTCGGCCGCTGCCGTTCTCAGTCTCCCGGCAGCCTTGCTGGTTGCCCTTCTTTGGAGGGGCGGCCAGTTCAAAGCCTGGATCCTCGTACCATATTCAGTTGTGTTCCTTGCGCTAATTCTGCTGCTCGCAATGCGCAAAACGCACCTACGGGAATTGGCGCGCCCCATCGATGCCGCCGGCTACCCTTTGTGGTCAATTCCATCGATTGTCGTCGGCTCGGTGTTTACCAGCGTTCCATTTGCCGCAATGCACGCGCAACAAACCGGGGACTCTGTCGACGCAGTTCTTCTTTTGGGCTGCGTCAGCCTTGCATTGTGCGCGGTTCGCCTCGTCACTCGTTCCCTCGCGGCCAGTGTCATGGTTCACTCGGTTTATAACTTCCTGCTCTTCTCCATCACGCTGCTGTTCACGCACGGCTTCCAACATCTCGACAAGATTTGAGAGGCAGCCAGTAGCCAGTAGTTAGTAGCGAGTAGTTAGTAGCCAAAAGCTGCCATTACAATCTCATTAATGACAGAACCAACCCACGCCCAGCAACTTCTCTCGCTTCTTGCGCGACTGAGTTTTCGCCTCGGCCAGTTCACGCTCTCGTCGGGCGGCACAAGCGACTACTACATCGACTGCCGCACTACCACACTCCATGCTGAAGGAGGCCGTCTCACCGGACACGCGATTCTCGAATTGCTTGAAGCGAACCGCATCGAGGTCGATGCAGTTGGCGGGCTGACCATGGGCGCGGACCCGATCGTCTCAAACGTAGCCACGGCCAGCGCATGGCGTGCGCAAACCAATCCTGCCGCACCCCTGATTCACGGGTTTCTGGTGCGCAAGGCGGAAAAGGCACACGGCGCAAAGCGGCGCATCGAGGGGTTCTGCCAGGAAGGAGCGCGCGTGGCGATCGTCGACGACGTATGCACCACCGGCGCCTCAACCATCAACGCCATTGAAGCTGCGCAGGATGCGGGCATGAAAGTAGCCGCGGTCGTGTGTATTGTTGAACGCGAAGAGGCACACGGAAGGCCAGCCGTTGAGGCCGCAGCCAAAGGCGCGCCATTCCTGCAGTTGTTTACGGCCAACCAGGTGCGCGCCGAACACGTTAAGCAGCACTGATCTCGAAAGATCAAACGCAAAAAGGGCGAACCGTCTCAGGTCCGCCCTCTCTGTTTCGATTTCTGCCCGCGGGGCTATTCCACGGTGTCTTTCGGGTCCGACGTTCCGGTTGCCGGTGCGGCTTTGGCTGCCGGAGGCGCGGGCTGGCTGGCCGACGACTGCGTCGTCTGAGTATTCTGCGCTTCCATGTTGGTCAGCAGTTGCACCTCAACCCGGCGATTCTTGGCGCGGCCTTCGCGCGTGTCGTTTGAGGCTACATACTGATCCTTGCCGATGCCGATCAGGTAGAAGCGGTGCGCAGGAACGCTGTATTTGGTTACCAGGTACTGCACCACTGCATCGGCGCGGCGGTTGCTCAAATCGTAGTTGTACTGCGCAGGGCCAGCGGAGTCGGTCCCGCCGGTCACCTCGAGAATGTAGCTCTTCTTCGACGACAGCTGCGCGGCAAAGTTATCGAGCTGCTGCTTGTCGTCATCTGTCAACACGCTCTTGTCGAACTTGAAGGTCACCGAGACATCGCCAGCCTGCTTGTAGTTGTCGAGGCCCTTCACAAGTTCATCCAGCGAATCGGCACGCTGCGCGACGTCATTAGCAGCCGTGTTGGCCTGGTTAGCCGCAGTGCTCGCCTGCTGCGCGTTCTGGTTCGCGGTGTCCGCGGCGGACTGAGCCTTCTTGATTCCAGCCTGCGCGTTCTCGTCCACGTTGTGAATCTGCCGGTTGTTCTCGGCCGTTTGATTCTCAAGATCGCCGGTCTTCTGGATGATCGGAGCGGTCTGGGTTCTTACGTAGTTTTTGGTTGTGCATCCCGTCGCTCCAAGCACTGCGAAACTCGCCGCAGCCAACATGCACGCTAATGATTGCCTGGTCATGGTGTTTGCTCCTTTGGGCCGGCTGCATGGCTCGCATTCGAGCGGTCCTCCGCCGGAGTTGCATTCCTAGCCGCCATGGAAAGTTGCACACCGGCTTCCAAACGGATCCTTTTGGTTAACTCGCTGATACATAATGCCTTACGAGGTCAACATCGGCGCCGGACAGCGATCCGGTTATGTAATTTTTACGTGAACAGGTAAGGATTCCCTGCCCTTCGCAATATGCCGATGGCTGTCACCGCACATCGGCTCAAACGCTATCCTGTTAACTGGATAGCCTGATGGACCTCTATGAGAAAATCCGGAGTTTGCCCACTCGGCCGGGGGTGTACCTCTACAAGAACGCTGAGGGTGAGGTCATTTATGTGGGCAAAGCCAAGAACCTGCGCTCGCGGGTAAGGTCGTATCTGCTTGAGACCTCTCAGGCCAACGCCAAAACCGGCTCGCTCATGCGCGAGGCAGTCGATCTCGACTATATCCTGGTTGCCAACGAGCATGAGGCCCTCGCGCTTGAAAACAATCTCATCAAACAGCGTAAGCCGCGGTTCAACATCCTGCTGCGGGATGACAAGACTTACCCGTACGTGAAACTGACGCTGGCCGACCGGTATCCCAAGGTGTTTGTGACGCGGCGGCTGCGCAAAGACGGCTCGGCGTATTACGGTCCTTACTTTCCGGGCAATCTGGCTCATCGCGTAGCGGAACTTATCCATCGCAGCTTCCTCATCCCAAGCTGCAAAGTCGACCTCTCTCGCTACCATCCGCGCGCCTGCCTGCAGTACTACATCCATCGCTGCCTGGGACCCTGCGTGGAGGGTCTGACGACACCTGGGGCATACGCCGAGGCCGTCAGGGATGCGCAGCTCTTCCTCGAGGGCCGCCACGCCGAACTGCAGAAGACCCTCACCGCGCGCATGAATGCTGCGGCCGAGGCAGAGCAGTTTGAGGCTGCGGCGCGGCTGCGCGACCAGCTCTCAACCGTGCACCAGCTTCAGGAGAAGCAGCGTATCGCGACGGCCGAGCAGGAGGACGATGCCGACGTCTTCGGCTACCACTTTGAAGATGGCTCGCTGGCGGTGAACCTGTTCCACATGCGCAACGGCAAGATTGTGGACCGCAGAGAATTCTTCTGGGAGGACCTGCCCAGTTTGATGGAAGCGATCGAGGTAGAGGAAGAATGTGATCGGGGTTCAGGGATCAGGGGTCAGGAAGACAGGGAACAGGGCTTCGATGCGGGGCATGTTTTCAGTGCCTTGCTCAAGCAGCTCTACATCGACCAGCACTATGTGCCGCGGACGGTTCTTGTGCCGGTCGACTTCGACGATCGTGAGACGCTTGCCGCTCTGCTCAGTGACCGCTCGGGCCACAAGATCGAAATCGCCGTGCCGCAGCGCGGCGATAAAAAGTCACTCGTCGACCTGGCCGGCCAGAATGCACACCAGTCGTACACGCAGCGGTTCCGGGTGCTCGAGCCCTCGCGCAAAGCCATTCAGGAGGCGCTGGCCGACGCTTTGATGCTGCCCGATCTGCCGCGGCGCATCGAGTGCTTCGACATCTCGCACATCCAGGGCGCGGAGACGGTGGCATCAATGGTGGTGTGGGAAGACGGCAAGATGAACAAGCAGGAGTACCGCAAGTTCAAAGTGATGACGGTGTTGGGCGTGGACGACTTTGCCTCGATGCGCGAAGTGGTTGAGCGGCGTTACCGGCGTGTGAAGGACGAGGACAAGCCGATGCCCTCACTGGTGCTTATCGACGGCGGACTGGGCCAGCTTAACGCAGCGGCCGACGCGCTCGAGTCGCTGGGATTCACCTCCCAACCGCTTGCTTCGATCGCCAAGCGTGAAGAAGTGATTTACCTCTACGGCGCCGAAGAGGAGCCCATTGTGCTCGACCGGCGATCTCCCGTTTTGCACCTGGTACAGATGATCCGCGATGAGAGCCACCGGTTTGCCATCGGCTACCATCGCCAGCGCAGAGCCATGCGCGACCGCTCGTCGGAACTGCTGGAAATTCCGGGGGTCGGGCCCCAGACCCGGCAGAGACTCATCGAGCACTTCGGCAGCTTGCGCGACGTACAGCAGGCCACGGTTGAATCATTGGCGGCCGTCGTACAGCGCAAGACCGCTGAAACCATCTGGCGACACTTTCACGAAGTATCGGCGGCGAAACAGTAATGCGGTGTTTTTCGCGGCCCGCTGCAAAGATCCTTCCACACTGAGATATAGCATCTGGTCACACGAAGCGGGGTTTTTCCGGTCCGAAAGCCCCATCCGCTGGTTTATCCTTGCACGCATGAAGACACTGCTTCGCACATTGCTCTACTTTGCGCTGATTGTGTGGCTCGGCGCGGAGATATTCTTTCCAGTCGTTGCGGCCATCACCTTTACCGCGCTGCAGCCAGACACGCACGCTGCCGGCACAATCGTGGGCCATCTGCTTCGCATTCTGCACGGCATCGGATTAGTTTCAGGAGTTGTAGCGCTGGGTTTGCTTGCACTGGCCCCGGCGTGGAACATCTACAAACCCCGTACCGTTCTTGCGCCCATGATCCTGGTCCTTATGATGATGCTGTGCACGGCGTATTCGCAGTACATCGTTATTCCGGCTATGGAGCGCGACCGCATCGCAGCCGGGGGCGCAATTGTCACCGGCGACACCGCCAGCCCATACACAGTGGACTTCAACAGGCTCCACAACCGCAGCGAACATATTGAAATGGCCATCCTGCTCCTGGGCGTGGGGACCGTGGTGACGGTCGCCTGGGCTGAGACGGCGCGCGCGTAAATACCTTTGGAGGCGATCGACGCATGGGCCGCGAAGCCAACTGCGCTTGCGAGGTGAACGGCCAAGCCGCGGAGGTGAAGGCGCTCATCGAACCTCCCGAGCTGATTCTGCGCGGCGCGATCAAACGCAGAATTCACTTCGCCAAGATCGAGAAACTCGCGGCTGACGGTGCGGTGCTTCGCTTCCACTTCGGCGACGAGAAGTTCGCGCTCTCGCTGGGCGCTGAGACCGCAGCGAAGTGGGTGCAACTAATGGCCGCCCCTCCGCCAAGCCTCGCTAAGAAGCTCGGCATCGCCGCCGCAACCAAGGTCAAAGTCATCGGCACAATTGACGATCCCGACCTGCAGGCCGCGATCGCCGAAGGCCAAAGCGTCGCCCGCGGGCAAGCTGACCTGATCGTGGCTCGCGTCAACACGCGCCGGGAACTTGAAGCCGCAGTGGAGCGGTCTCTGAAACTCGTCGTGGACGGAGCGCAACTTTGGATCGTTTACAAAAAGGGCAAGGGCCACGCGATCAACGAGGCCGACGTGCGTTCGACTGGCCTCGCCGCCGGCATCGTCGACGTAAAAGTTGCCGCGGTCTCTGCGCAACTTACCGGCCTCAAGTTTGTCCGCCGAAAAGCGCCGTCGTTATGACTCCGGTCCACTGATGCCTGCTCTTGTATCATCGAAGAGGCCCGCATGACTGCGAACGCATTGTTGCCGGGCTTGACGGACTCATTATGAAGACTGGCATTATCGGCCTGCCCCAGGTGGGTAAGACCTCCCTGTTCAAAATCCTGACCAAGGCAAAACTTGAGGAGCACGGGTATTCGAATCCCCGCGAGGCGCACATCGGCGTGGCCCGGGTGCCCGACGAGCGGCTCGACAAGCTGTCGGCGCTCTACATACCCAAGAAAACCACTTACGCGCAGGTGGAATACGTTGATGTGGCTGCCATCGGCCAGGAGGCACTCAAGGAAACCGCGTTCCTCACCAATCTGCGTAGCGTGGATGCGCTGATTCACGTCCTGCGCGCCTTTGAGGACGACTCGATTCCGCATGTCGGGCCGATCGATCCCCTGCGCGACGTGAAGAACGTGGAGTTCGACCTGATGATCAGCGACCTGGCCCAGATCGAGAAGCGCATCGAGCGGGTCGAGAAGGATCTGAAGAAGGCGCGCACCGGCGACCTGGAGCACGAGCATGCACTGCTGTTGCGCTCGAAGGAAGCACTCGAGAAGGAGCAGCCGCTGCGCGAACTGGAGATGACTCCGGAGGAAAGGAAGCTCATCAAGGGTTTTATGTTCCTCTCGCAGAAGCCGATTCTGTACGCGCTGAATATCGGTGAGAGCACGACGCTGGGCGACGATCTGGATTCGGCCGTAGCGAAATTCAAGCTTGAGGGTGTGGCGAAGCGCGAGAACTCGGCCGCCACAGCAATTTGCGGAAAAGTTGAAGCCGAACTGGCCGAGATGGACGATGCCGAAGCCGCGGATTTTCTGGACAGCTATGGGCTGCACGAGAGCGGCCTGGTGCGGCTGATCCGAAAGAGCTACGAGCTGCTGGGCCTCATCAGCTTTTTTACCGCGGGCGAGGATGAGTGCCGGGCGTGGACCGTGCCGTTGGGGTCGAAGGCGCCGCAGGCGGCCGGGGCCATCCATACCGACCTTGAGCACCACTTCATCCGCGCCGAGAGCATTCGCTGGGACCAGTTGCTCGAAGCAGGCTCAGAAGCCGCGGCCCGCGCCAAAGGAACGCTTCGCCTTGAAGGCAAGGAGTACGTTGTGCAGGACGGCGACGTGTTGCATATCCGGCATAGCGGGTAACTGCAGAAAGACACCCAGTAGCCAGTAGCCAACAGCCAATAGGCCGCAAGCTACAATTATTGGCTATCGACGATCATCTACTGGCTACCGGTTATTTGCTACTGGTGTTTTATCCATGCTCATGACTGCACTCATTCTCGGGGCCATTGCCTCGCTGGCCGACGTGGCCGGGGGCCTGGTGCTGGTGCGCGCTCGCGGCGTCGAGCAGTACCTGCGTTATTTTGTCGCGCTGGGCGCCGGATTCCTGATGGCGACGGCGGTCATCGAGATGGCGCCCGAGAGCCTCAAGCTCAGCCCGCGATGGGGTCCGGTGCTCATCATGGCGGGCTACTGCGCCGTGCACCTGCTCGAGCACACCATCAACGCGCACTTCCATTTTGGCGAAGAGACGCACCACGACGAATTTGTTTCGCGCCGCACCGGCTACTCGGTGCTCGCCGGGCTGAGCGTGCATGCGCTCTTCGACGGCGTCGCCATCGGCTCGGGATTCGTGGTTTCGAGCTGGCTGGGCTGGCTGATTTTTCTGGCCATCCTGCTGCACAAGATGCCGGAGGGGTTCACCATGGCCAGCGTGATGCTGGCCAGCGGCCGCAGCCGGGCGACGGCCTTCTACTCGGCCGTAGCGCTGGCCTGCGCCACACTGCTCGGCGTACTGGCTATTGAACTGGTTCCCCGCTGGATCGCCGCGGGCCTTCCGGTTTCAGCGGGGGTGGCCATTTACGTGGCGGCAACCGACCTGCTGCCCGAGGTGAATCGCGAGCCGGGAATCCGCATGGCGCTGGTGTTTTTTGCCGGCGTGGCAGGATTCCTGCTGCTGCGAATGCTGCTGCCGGCGGTGTGATTCAAGAGCAGCCAGTAGCGAATAGCCAGTAGCCAGGGGGTATACCCCCCGGTAATCCCTGTAAATAAGTCGAGCTACTTCATGGGATTAGCTAAAACCTACGAGCGCAAACATCTGAAAACAAACGCGTAATTTGTAAGCGTGAAGAACAAAGGGCTTACGAGTCAAATCAGCGCCTTCAAAGCCGGCCCCGTCGCCAGCGGGCCCTGACGCCACCGCCAGCCCGCACCGGGCCCTGAAATCACAATAGCGCAAATGAGGCAAATTATATGCAAATGGAGTTGGGATGGCTCGGATCGGAGAGGCGGCGACGTCGTTTGCGAATGCCTATCAGCTCTCTTGTCCAAACATCAGATTGGATGAGAGCGTTGGCCGGTTCGCCAGTTCCGGCCCCATTTCTACGTGGGTGAATCAGGCTCCATCCAGAGCTCCGATGTTTTGCAACATCGCTCTGCCCGGCAGGCAACGCCCGCCGAGCAAAACAAGGGAGGATCAATTTGTTATTCGCTGATCGCGACGCCGTTAAAGGTTACGCCCATTATGGGATTGGAGGCCGCCACCGGCGTCAAATCTCCATGTCCGTCGATGGAGAAAACCGCAACATAGGCTCCGCTTCCATTGCTATAAATCACGGCAAGCCACTTTTCGTCGGGCGACACCGCGATGTCGGTCGGCGAGCCTGGCAGGGGAACGGATTTGTAAAATACTCCGCCCTCGCTGTCGCTGAAGAA
Source organism: Occallatibacter sp. (assembly GCA_035504315.1). Lineage (GTDB taxonomy): Bacteria > Acidobacteriota > Terriglobia > Terriglobales > Acidobacteriaceae > Telmatobacter. The sequence continues at coordinate 36,020 of DATJSB010000076.1, read as the reverse complement.
TTCGGAGATGGCATCGCCGGGAGAATTGCCGGTGTACCAGACGCTCAGCGGTCCTTTAGCCACCCAGCAGGGAGCATTCGCGGGAAATGAGGGCGTCGGTCCTGCAATTGGATTGACGTTTCCGCTTTCGTCCACGATCGCGAAGCTGTCGGGGCTGTGTGCCGGAGTGAAGCCCAGAGTATTTCCCCAGAACGCAGCTCCCAGCGGAACCATATCCGCGTTGCTGGGAAGCGCGAGGGCAGTACTTGTTCCGCTCAACACGCCGTCATCCCCGGTGAGCGGCAATTGAAGCAGCGATCCCGAGCTCATGGTGACGGCGGCCCAGCTTTTGCCGACTGCTATTTGAGCAGCCGAGGGATCGGAGAGATCCACAACGGGTCCGTCTATAGAGCCCCAGGGCCACGAATGACTCTCGGCACAATTGGCTCCCACGACAAAAAGATGCCCCTCGGTTAACGCCACAGAGTCGGGTTTTACGCAGTCGCTGGCCAGACCGATTGTTTTCGCGATGACGATCGAATTGTCAAACCTCGCCAACTGGCTGACAGTGTTTGATCCGTAGTTCGCTACCGCGCCGAGATCGTTCTGAAACTGCAGAATTCCCGCGTTCGTGCTCGCGCCGCCTTTGCCGCCCGTGGGCAACGTGTCTTTGAGCGAGAGCGACGGCGTCCCTTCGGTATTGAGTTCGAAAACGGCGACAGCATTGCCGCTGGTGCTATTGGTGCTGGTGAGCACCAGTATGCCGCGCTGTTGCTGGCCTGCGGCCGCCAGTGCGCTTGTAAAGCCGATGGCAGCCAGCACCAAGCCGGAGCGCCACGGGCCGGACTTCTGGAGTTTTTGATTATTCATTGCGATTCTCCTTGGAGTTTGTGGTGAAAACAGTGCCCCGGTTACGGGCCATGGGGGCGCGTCGAGGAAGCGGAGCACGCTTACAGGTGGATATTCGGTTGGGAGCGCCGAAAAGTTACGGTCTTCGGCCGAAGCCATCAAAAATTAACAAATTCTCGATTCCGATCAGGAGGCGTAACTTTCGACCGCACTCCAGCGAATTAAAATCATCGGCATCGAATATGCTCCGCTGGCCAGCGCGGGGTTGCGGGAAGCGGCTTGCACGAACCTGCTCGAATCGATCAAGATTGCAGGAAGACGATCCATTGCATGCCTGTGGACAGCAATCTCGAGATACTCATGGCCCAATATCAAGAGGGCGATTTCAATGCTGCCACGGTTCTTATCGCTCAGCTAAGCCCGCAGCTGCACCGGTTTTTTATCGCGCAGTTGGCAAGCCGTGCCGACGCGGATGACCTGCTGCAGGAAACCTGGCTGCGCATTCACAAGGTGAGGCACACCTATCGCCCGAGCGAGCCGGTGCTGCCATGGTTTTACGCGATTGCCCGGCGCGTTCGCGTGGATCACTATCGAAAATCGAGCCGTACGACTGCCCGCCAACAGGCACTGGAAGAAATGTCAAAGATTGCGGCGCCGGTTGCCGCAGAATCCGGCCAGCTGGATAACCTCGTTGCGCTGTTGGCACCGCTTTCAGAGGGCGAGCGCGAAGTGATCGAAATGCTGAAAGTGGAGGGAATGTCGCTCGAAGAAGCAGCACGGGCCACGTCTTCAACGGTGGGATCGGTGAAGCAGAAAGCGTACAGAGCCTATAAGAAGTTGAGAGAAACGATGAGCGTCACGGCGTTCAGGAAGGGGCAAAGCGGAAGACTGTCGTGAAAGATAAAGAGATTGACGATGTCCTGAAGGAGACCGCGCGAGGCGAGGATGTTTTGAAGGCAGAGACGCTGCAAAGCATCTCCGACTCGATCAAAGCGTCGCTTCGTCCGGTGCGCCCGCTGCCGCCCACATGGATGTTGGCGGGCAGCCTGATCCTCGTCTGCGCGGCCGTTGCTCTGGCAGGCGCGGCTCATGCAGGATTCTTCGGGATCGAAAAGATGGACCTTTTAGAGCGTGCGACGATCTTCTCTACCCTGATTGTCTTCGCCTGGGTGGTGGGGGTCGGGTTGGTGCACGAAATGGTTCCCGGGAGCCGGCGTCGCATCGCTCCTGGCGCGCTTTTGGCGATCGTCAGTGGCATTTTACTGGGTGTGTTTGCCCTGCTGTTCCGCGATTACCAAACCAGCGACTTCTTCTCCGCAGGGATTGTTTGTCTCCTCACCGGCCTCCTCTTTGCTGTCCCCACCGCGTTGTTGGCCTGGCTGGTGCTCCGGCGCGGCTTCGCGGTAAAGCCCGTGTCGGCTGGTTTGGTCGCAGGCACACTCGCGGGCTTGGCCGGTCTTGCGATGCTGGAGCTGCATTGCCAGAACTTCCAGGCCGCGCACGTACTGGTGTGGCACATTGCTGTCGTACCTTTGAGCGCTGCGGCAGGTGCATTGGTGGGATGGGCGCTGAGTCGGGCGAGCTCGCGCGATTGATAGCGCGCCACTCGCAAGTGAATTAGAGGCTGCCAGGAAGGGCCACGACAGGTCTTTGGGCGTAGCTGCTCGAAAATCTGGCACCAGCGATCCTAAAAGCAACTCTCTGTTGGCGACAAATCTCCACCGAGTCACTCATCGAGAGACCGATTAGGCCCACAAAGTCGGCCTACGTCGCCGAATCTCGGCGCGACGGGCTCTCGGCTGGTTGATGGCTGGCGTTGGGAGTGCGGTCGGGGTTGCACGTTTTTCACGGGCTGAAGAGGTTGCGGAAAAACTCATCGAGCGCGGTTCGATGCCGGAAAAACATCGTTCGGGGGGCTGAAGCCCCGACGGTGAAAGGAAGGCGTTTGCAGCGCGAGTAAACTCGTGCCCCGATACAGAGCCTGACGGCGGGGTTCGTGGTTTCCCACCCTAGCGCGGTGTCCCTTCTTTTTCTTTACAGGCTTTATCCTCGGAAAGGCATCGCTCAGCGGCTAAAGCCGCGTTCATTTTTGAGCCTTCGCGGCACGACTAAAGTCGTGCCCTTTCAAAAAGCGATAGACAACTGTTATGCGGGACAGGACCCTAGCGCGACCCAATTCATGAAGCAAGTCCCCATTCGACTTCGATCGCTCAAGCGATCTCCGCCCATAGCTTGTGACTCTGCTGATTTTCAGCAATAGGCAACCAAGAAAACAATCAGCTTATGGGCCAAAAAAAACACGCAAATTCAAAAAGTCACAAATTCTCAGGGCAGGCTTTCGACTCCATTCCGCTTCGCTTAGAACCTGTTTAAAAACTATTCGGAGGCGGGCGGTCAGGTGCAAAATGCTTCCCTCAGAGGCTAAAGCCCTCTCATATTTTCAGCCACTTGCGGCACGACTAAAGTCGTGCCCTTTCAAAGCAACGCGAGTTTTTATACAGGTTCTTAGGTGGGGCGCTCCATTTGTGGCGGAATCGACGATGCAAAACAGGGGGATCGACGGCCTTTCACAGATACCGCCAGGTCAAAGCGGCTGTGGTTCTGCCGTGAGTCTGTCAGGCGCCGGACGGGCCACTTTCGCGGCGCATTCCAGGCGCGAGTTTTTCCCAACTATCCTTCGAATCGATGAGGGAATCCGGAAGTAAACGTCGCTTAATCCAGCAGAGGCCCTTCAAGGGCGACTTCACTTCATGGAGTTTCAAATGCAAACCCGGAAAATCGCAGTGTTCCTTCGCAATGCCATTCTCATGTCCGCTGTATTGCTGACAGGGATGGGCGCCTTCTCCCAGGGCGTCGCCATCGCCGACCTAGGTCCGCAGATGCAGAGCGCGACCGCGAATCTGTCGTCGTCGCAACTGACGATCGAGGGAGTCAACTTTCCGTCGCAACCGAACCTGGTGCTGGAAAACCAGCCGCTGACGGTAACCAGCAGTACCTCCACAACAATTATCGCCACGCTGCCCGGTTCTATCGCGGCGGCGCCGGGGACCTACGTGCTGTGGCTGGAGCAGCCGAAAGGGCTGATCGTGTCAAGCCTCTCGCTCACCATTGGAGCGGTGGGAGCGCAGGGTCCGGCTGGGTTGCCGGGACTACCCGGGGCGATAGGGCCGGCTGGGCCGCAGGGCGCGACGGGCGCTCAGGGGCCGGCCGGACCTGCTGGACCGACTGGACCTCAGGGTCCGGCTGGGCCTGCCGGGCCGACTGGCGTGAACACGCCGGCGCCGGGCGTGGGAGCATCGTTTACCGGAACGATATCGGAGGGCGACGGGACGGGCGAAGCAACCAGCCCTAACGATATGATTGCGTACGTGACGGCTGGACCAGGCACGTATGTTCTGCAGGCCGTGGTGGCCGGGCCACTGGGAAATCAGGACAACACCCTGACTTGCAGCCTGATCGACCAGGACAATTTGTCGGGCACGGGCGCGCCGCTTGCCAACGGCATTGTCAACCTGCCGACTGCGACCAGCGTCCCGCTGCTGGGCACCATCACCATCCCGAGCACGCTGACGAGCGGCGACCAGATCTCGCTCAATTGCGAGACGGATGAGAGCAACATCAACAATGCGAGCGCAACGCTGATGGCGATTCCTGTAACGTGGACGCAGTTCGGCCAGTTCAATATCCCATCGAGCGGCAGCCCGATCACCGTGGGCTACAATATCGGGTCGAATTGACCGGAAGGATGTTGGGCTTTTTTACCAGAGACGCCGCAGGCATCGCGCACCGATGACTTGCGGCGTTATTGCCGCGATCCTACCCCCCAACCTAATTCCGGGTGAAGATGCGTGCGGCGTAGAGGCGCATGAGCAGCAGGCCGTAGTCCCAGGCGACTCTGAAGTTGGCTTTGCTGGCGCCGCGGTAGCGCAGGCCGAAGGAGAACGGGGTCTCCTGGACGGAGCGGATGCGGCCGCGGACGAGGACTTCAAGCAGCAGCTTGAAGCCGGTGCGCTGGAAGCGGAGGTTGTCGATCGCGGAGCGGCGGACCATGAAGAATCCAGACATGGGGTCGGTGGCGCGCGCGCCGCGATGCTGGATGGGCCAGGTGACCGCGGTCGCCGCAAAGGAGATGAATTTGCGGACCGGGTTCCACTCGCCGAATCCTCCGCCAGTGGTGTAGCGGCTGCCGATGGCCAAGTCGCGGCCATCGGCGATGGCCTGAAAGAGCTGCGGCAAAAGCTCGGGCGGGTGCTGGAGGTCGGCGTCCATTACGCCCAGCACGCCTGCGTCGGTGTTGGCCCAGCCGTCGAGCACGGCGCCGGACAGGCCGCGCTCGCCCGTGCGCACCAGCAGGCGGATGCGTGGATCTTTGAGGCCTTCGGCGGCGACCAGATCGGCGGTGCCGTCGGTGCTGGAGTCGTCGACGACGATGATTTCGTAGCAGATCGCGGCCTGATCGAGAACCGAGCGAACCTGATCGAGGAGGGGAACGATGTTGCCCGCTTCATTGAGCGTGGGAATGATGAGCGCCAGTTTGAGCGGGCGGGTTTCGGTAGCGGCCGCGGCTGCGGTGGTTGAATTGGTGCCGGTTATCTGCGACGCGTCTGCCGAGGGTGAGAGCATAGAGAAGTACGATAATTTTATCCCGCCGGGTTGAGAGTTGGACACGAGGAATGGCGTCTCAGGGATCGAGTAATCAGCATCTTTGGAGACGGTTCTCGATCATGCTTTGCTTCACTGTCCTCAGCTTTGCGGTGATGGGCTACCACCCCGGACTGGAAGACGACGGCATCTATCTGACGGCCGTCAAAGCGCGCCTGAATCCGGCGCTTTATCCCTACAACGCGGATTTCTTCCGGCTGCAGATGCAGGCCACTGTATTTGACGGCGCGATGGCGTGGTTCGTCAGGGTGACGGGGGTTCCGGTGGCCTGGGCGGAGCTGTTCTGGCAACTGGCGTCGATCTTCACCATTCTGTGGGCGTGCCATAGCATCGCGCGACGGTTGTTCAGGGAAGCTGCGGCGCAGTGGTCGGCAGTGGCCATGGTGGGCGCGATGCTGACGCTGCCGGTGACGGGAACGGCGTTGTTGCTCGTCGACCAGCACCTGCACCCGCGGACGCTGGCGACGGCGCTGATTCTGTTGGCCGTGGCGAAGGTAATGGAGGGCAAGGACAAGGCGGCGATAGTCTTTCTGGCGCTGGCGGTGCTGATGCACCCCATCATGGCCGTCTTTGGGATCTCATTCTGCGTGTTTCTGGCGTTGGCGATGAACGACCGCGTGAATGAGCGGGTGGAGGGGTTGTGGCCGGGCAAAAGAGAAATTCGAAGCCGCATTGAGGCGGGCGGGGTGCGCGTGGGGTTGTTGGCCGCGGCGCCTCTGGGGTGGGTCTTCGCTGCGGGGAGTTCCGGGTGGCGCGAAGCGTTGAAGGCGCACACCTACTACTTCATTTACAAATGGACCTGGTACGAGTGGCTGGGCGCGGTGGCTCCGCTGGCGCTGTTTTGCGTGTTGTGGCTCTGGGCGCGGCGGCGAGGCGAGACGCCATTGGCGCGATTCGGGTTGGCGGTCTTTGCGTACGGATTATTTCAGCAGGTGGTGGCGCTGGTGATGCTGCCGCCGGTGGGGTGGTTGCGGATGACTCCGCTGCAGCCGATGCGCTATCTGCACCTGGTTTACGTGGCGATGGCACTGGTGGGTGGCGGCCTTCTGGGGCACTTTGTATTGAAGAAGAGCGTGTGGCGGTGGGTGGTGTGCCTGGCGCTGCTGAATGCCGGGATGCTGGTAAGCCAGGAGGCGCAGTTCCCTGCCAGCCGTCACCTGGAGCTGCCGGGCGTGGCGCCGAACGACGGCTGGCCTTGTAACGACTGGATTGAGGCGTTTGACTGGATCAGGCAGAACACGCCGACGGACGCGTATTTCGCGCTCGATCCGCATTATCTGAATGAGCCGGGCGAGGACTATCACGGTTTCAGGGCGCTGGCCGAGCGCAGTTCGCTGGCCGATGGGGTGAAGGATCCGGCTGTGGTGGTCCAGGTTCCAAGCCTGGGGGTTGTGTGGTTGAGGCAGGTCGAGGCGGAGAAAGGTTGGGCGCAGTTCGGGATTGGGGATTTCGAGAGGCTGAAGCAACAGTTCGGCGTGAATTGGGTGGTGGTGAGCAGCCCCGCGCCAGCAGGACTCAATTGCCGCTGGCACAATCGCACGGTGGCGGTGTGCCAAATCCCGTGACGGCAGCGAAATCTTTCATTCGGAGCATTTTGCACGATTCAACTTTATCCGCGAGAATGAATTTGTCACCTCACAACCGGTGCGGAGCTCCCTGTCATGCTTAATTTCACCCAGCGAACGATTCTCGGTTGCCTGCTGATGGCCAGCCTCGCCGCCGGGTTTATCGCGCTGGCTCATGAGACGCTATTCGCCGCGGGACGGGCGGGACTGAGCTACGCATTCATCGCAGCGATGGTTCTGGTTGCGGCTCTTACGGCGTTTTTCGTCCTGAGGCCCGTCCATGCCCTGGCCCGCGACGCTCACCGTATCGCACAGGGCAACCTGGAGCATCGCGTGGAGTGGAGCAGCCGCGACGATTTTGGCGTGCTGGCGAGCGAACTGAACCGAATTGCGGTGCGGCTGCGCGAGGTGCGCGATACCGAGGCCGGGCGGCGGCAAATGGAGTTCCAACTCTCCGACGCGGTGTTGCAATCGATCTTCGAACCGATCATCGTGACCGACAGCAAGGGACACGTTTTGAAGGTGAACCAGGCGGCGGCGGAACTGTTGGGCGAGGCTGCGACGGACCGGATGGCGCTCACCACCACTCCCGGTGGAGACAAGATTCTGAACGCGATCCGCGATGCAGTATCGATGCAGAAGCCAGTGGCGGCGGAGGATGATGCATCGGTGCTGCCCATGCGAATCGGGAAAAAGGAACGCAGTTACCGGCTGCGCACCACGCCCATGCGCGACTCCGACGGCCGCCTGCTAGGCACGGTGACCACGCTCGAGGATGTGACCAGCTTGCAGGATATCGACCGCTTCAAGACGCAGTTTATCTCCGTTGCCAGCAAGAAGCTGCGCGACCCGCTGCTGCAATTGCGGCGCGGCCTCTACGCCCTGGGGCAGGGATTCAGCGGCGAGCTCAAGCCGTTGCAGGCCGAGCTGGTGGCGACTGCAACCAGCGATGCCGAAGAGCTGAGCGACCTGATGGCTGACCTGATTGAGGTTGCCGAACTCGACACCGGGAAGCGGGTGATGAAATTCGAACGGATCAGGCCGGCGCGGGCTTTGACGGAGGCGCGGGACCGCTTTTGCGAAGAAGCGGCGGAGAAGCATATCCGGCTGGAGGTGGACGCCTACGCGGATGTGTCGCCGGTAAAGGCGGACCGGCGAGCGTTGCGTTCGATTCTCGACAATCTGCTCTCCAACGCATTGCGCTACACGCCGGCGGATGGCGAAATTCTTCTGGCCGCAGAAGAGACGAGGGAGTTTGTGCAGTTCACGGTGCGGGATACAGGCCGGGGCATCGAAGCCGAGCGACTTAGTTCCATCTTTGACCGGCTGAATGTCTACAGCGATAAAGGGACCGGCCTGGGGCTGGCGCTGGTGCGGCGGCTGGTGGAATCGCTGGGCGGGCAGATCGCGGTTGAAAGCCGCCTCGGGCATGGGACGACGTTCCGATTCACGCTTCCGGTGGCCGTGGTTGAAGAAGTCCGCCATCCTGTCGAGGTGGGCTGACCTATGGCGGAGATCGTCCTCGAAAAACAGCAGGAACCCGCCAAGCTGCGAATCTACCTGGGCGCTGCGCCGGGGGTGGGCAAAACCTATCACATGCTGAATGACGCCCACATGATGCGTCATCAGCAGAACATCGACGTCGTCATCGGGCTGGTTGAAACCCACGGGCGCAAGGAGACCGAGGCACGTATCCGCGATCTCGAGGTCATCCCCCTCAAGGAAATACCGTATCGCGGAGTCACGCTGAAAGAGATGGACGTGGACGCGATCATCGCGCGCCATCCCAATACGGCAGTGGTGGACGAACTGGCGCATAGCAACGTGCCGGGAAGCAAGAACCGCAAGCGGTACGAAGATGTGCTGGAGTTACTGGATGCCGGCATCAATGTGATGACGGCGGTAAACATTCAGCATCTTGAGACACTCAACGATGCCGTGAACCGCTCGGCGAACACGACCATCCGCGAGACTATTCCGGACAGCTTTCTGAAGCGCGCCGACGAGGTGATGAACATCGATCTCACGGTGGACGAGTTGCGCACGCGCCTGCGGTCGGGAAGGATCTACGCGCCGGAAAAGGTCGAGCAGTCGCTGGCCAACTTTTTCCGCAAGGGTAACCTGAACATGCTGCGCGAACTGGCGCTGCGTGTAACCGCGGAGCAGGTGAGCAGCCGGGCGTCGGAATACCGCCGCACGCAGGGGCTGGAACAGGCGCCGATCCCGGAAAAGGTGATGGTTTGCCTGAGCACGCGACCGGGAACGGAACGGTTGCTGCGGGTTGGCGCGCGCATCGCTGGCCGGCTTTCGACTAATTGGTATGCGGTATATGTGACCAAGCCCGACGATAAGGGCCACGGCGATCCCGAAGCGTACCACCGTCTCGAGGAGTACCAGAAGATGGCGCGCGACCTGGGCGCCAAGGTGGTTTCGCTCACCGACCGGAACGTCTCAGATGCGCTAATCCGCTTTGCGCAGCAGGAGAACATCAGCCACGTGGTGTTCGGGCAATCGGCGCGCTCGCGCTGGGACATTCTGTGGCGCGGCTCGGTGCTGAACCGCTTTTTGTCAGAGGTGCGCGACGTTACGGTGCAGGTGGTGCCGATGCAGAGGCCGCTGCGGCGCGGGCAATAGCGCGCCTCTCTCAACTGGCTTGCCAGTGACTCTGCAGATCAGCTTTCCGGCCCGGTGGGCGGAAGATTCTTGTAGGATCGATTGATCCTACTCTATTATTACGGGAGCCGAACAAAATCGGCTATGGCGCCGATTTCGATACATAAACCCCCGCCGGGAGGAACGAATGCGGCCAGAACAATGGGAGATCTTCAAGAAGGCGGTGCGCCGCGAAAAGCTGGACAAGGTTCCCATGGCGCTGATCATCGACAGTCCGTGGATTCCGGGATACCTGGGAATCAGCCACATGGATTATTTCCTGGATCCGGAGCTGTGGTTTCAGTCGAACCTGAAAATCATGCAGGAGTTCCCCGACATCATCTTTGTGCCTTCGTGGTGGATGGAATACGGGATGGCAGCGGAACCGTCAGTGCTGGGGGCAAAGATTAAATTCTGGCAGGACAACACGCCGAGCGAGTACCACACGCTGTACAGACTTGAAGACATCGACAACTTTCCCGAGTACGAAGTTGATTGCGACGCATTTGCGGGGCTCACGCTGCACCGCATCAAGATGGCGAAGCAGCGGATTCTGGATGCCGGCTACACTTTGCCGATGGTGACTTCGCGCGGGCCGCTGTGCACTGCTGGATTCGTTCGCGGCACCACGGAGTTCATGATTGACCTGGTCGAGGACCCCAAGGGCGCACACAAGCTGATCGACCTGTGCACGCGGGTGGTGATCGATTGGCTGAAGGCTCAGCACAAGGTAATCGGCGATACGGTGGAGGGGATCTTCGTCCTCGACGACATTGTGGGATTCATCAACGAAGAGCACTACCTGGAGTTTGCGCATCCTTATTTGAAGCGCATCTGCGACGCATTCCCCGAGGACTGGGTGAAGCTCTACCACAACGACGCCGAAGTTGACGCGTGCCTGGATCATTTGCCGGATGCGGGGTTCAATGCGCTGAACTGGGGCAAGCAGCGGCACATTACCGAGGTGAAGCGGCGGGTGGGCGACCGGATGTGCCTGATGGGCAATGTGAACCCGCTGGAAGTGGGCGTGCGCGGAACTCCCGATGAAGTGAAGGACGAAACGCTCGAGGTGCTGGAAGGTTCGGGAGGCGAAGGAATGATTCTCTCGGTGGGCGGAGGCACCAGTCCGGGAATGCCCAAGGAAAACATTCTGGCCATGCTTGAAGCGCTGGAGGAATATAACGCGAAACACGCCGCAACCGCAGTGAGTGGCGCGGTGGCCACTTAAGCTCAAGTTTTCCCATGTCTCAAAATCGAGACATGGGGCACCCGGTGGGTCCCTTGAGGAGCGCTTGATGCCCGATTATGCGTTGATGAATCAGCACCTGTATGAGGGTAACGCCAATGAGGTTGAGCGGCTGACGAGGGAAGCTCTGGCTGAGGGCCGAACCGCTCAGGAGGTGCTGAACGACGGACTGATTGCGGGCATGAGCGTGGTGGGCGAGGATTTCAAGCACAACATTTTGTATGTGCCCGAGGTGCTGATTGCGGCGCGCGCAATGAAGGCCGGCATGGCGGTGCTGAAGCCGCTGCTGACGGCGAAGGGCAGCGGAACCAAACCCAAGGGCGTATTGCTGATGGGCACGGTGCGCGGCGATTTGCACGATATTGGCAAAAACCTGGTGGGCATGATGGCCGAGGGCGCGGGATTCGAGCTGCACGATATCGGCGTGGACCAAAGCGTGGAGAAGTTCATGGCCGCGGCCGAGAAGTGCAAGCCAACCATCATCGGCATGAGCGCGCTGCTGACCACCACCATGATGTATATGAAGACAGTGATCGACGGATTCAATGCCGCGGGACTCACGCACATCAAGATGGCCGTGGGCGGCGCGCCGATCAGCCAGATGTTTGCCGATGAGATCGGCGCGGACGGCTACGGGGCCAACGCATCGGCGGCAGTGGATTTGTTCTTACGGCTTGCGGAACAGGCATCGGCGTAGTTTCGTGGTTTCCCAGGTCTCAAAGGCGAGACCCGGGGCGCCCAGGCATCCAGTTAATTACCGGCAGGTAAAACAGTGGCGAGATTCAAGGTACTTTACTGGCAGGAGATTCCCACCCAGATCAAGGTTGAGGATGATGAAGACGACCTGACCGTGATGCTCGACGACCGGTTCATGAAGCTGATCGACGTGCTCGCTGCGAAGCGCGGCCTGCAGGATGCGGACGACTACCTGGCGCAATGGAAGTGGAGCGACGAAGAAGAACGCGGGGGTTCGGCAGCGGAAGTGGCCAAGGCTGTGAAGGTTGAACTCGAATCGAAAGAATGGTAGGAATTGCGCGCGGATGGCCGTTACTCTCTCGATCAACGGAAAGAGCATTCAGGCCAACAGCGGACTGTCGCTGTTTGAACAGGCTGAAACCCTTGACATCGATGTGCCCACTTCGTGCCGCAAGCAAGGCAAATGCAAAGAGTGCATGGTTGAGATTGTCGAGGGAATGAATTCTCTTTCGCCGCTCGCCGAGCCGGAGCGACATCTGAAAGGAAACTTCAGGCTTTCTTGCCAGACCTATGTGACAGGCGATGCCGGCCACGTCCGTTGCCACACCATGCGCCGCGGACACATGCGGATTGAGAGCGATGCGGTGGGGCTGCCCATTACAGGCTGCGGATTCGAGCTCGATCCCGCGGTGACACGCGACGGCGACCGAATCCTGATTGATGGCGTTGAGGTGGATCGCTCGACTGGGCCGATCCATGGCATTGCGATGGATCTGGGCACCACGACCGTGGTGTTGCGGCTCATCAATCTTGAAACCGGGCGGCTCATCGCAGACACTTCGTTTGAAAACCCGCAGCGCTTCGGCGGTTCTGAAGTCATGTCGCGCATTTCGTACGACACCGACCACCCGGGACGGCTCCTGATGCGCACGCTGGCCGGATATTTGAGTCACGCTATCGAGAAGTTTCCGGTCGATCCAAAGAGCATCTACGAAATGGTGGTAGTGGGCAACTCCACCATGCGCGACTTGTTCTTCTGGCAGAGCGTGTACTCCATCGGGCAGAGCCCGTATCAGTCGATTACCGAGATCGAGATGGCCGAGGGCAAGCGCGCAACTACGAGCCTCACGCAGACCGGGCTGCACAGTCTGTTGCCCATTCATCCGAAGGCGCGTGTATACGGCGCGCCGATTATCAGCGGCCACGTTGGCGCCGATGCCGCGGCGTGCATGCTTGCCGTGGATCTGGCGCATGAGAATCGCAAGGTCGCGATCATGGACATCGGGACTAATACCGAGTTGATTGTGGGCAACGAAGATCGTATTCTCGCGGCTTCGTGTCCGGCGGGACCGGCGTTTGAAGGCGGCGCAATCGCCTGCGGAATGCCGGCTCTCGATGGCGCGATTGAAGAGGTGCGAATCGAGGAGAGCGGAAGCTTCACGGTCGGCGTGATCGGCGGCGTTAAACCGGAAGGCATATGCGGATCGGGACTTATCGATGCGCTGAGCGAGTTGCTGCGCACCGGTCGGATGAACGAACGCGGGCGATTCGAGGACGACGTGCATCGCATCGACTTCTGCAAAAGCGAAGAGCAAGGTGTGTATCTGCTCGAAAGCGATGTCAATGAGCTGGCGCAGGCGAAAGGCGCAAACGTTGCCGGTTTGCACGCGGTCTTTTCTGCATACGGGATTGAGTTCGAAGATATCGACGTCTTTTATCTTGCCGGCGGTTTCGGGCGACACATCAATGTCGAGGCCGCAAAGCGAATCGGGCTGGTGCCGAATTTGCCGGGTGAAAAGATTGTACGCGTAGGCAATACCGCGATTGAGGGCGCAACCATCGCGCTGCTTTCGAAGAAGAAACGGCAGGAGCTTGAGGTGTTGGTGAAACGGGTCGAGCATTGCCGGCTCGAGACGCATCCGCAATTTTTCGAATTCTTTGTGGAGGGATGTCAGTTCAAGGTCGTGGAGACGATTCCATGCGCGAAGTGATGGATACAATCGAGCTTGCCGAAGCGATCTCCGAGGTCGATGTCAGCGACGAAGAGTACGCGCGATTGCTCGGGTATCCGCGGGGGGTTACGCTGGAGGGGCGCGCACGTGAGCTGGCCGACTGGGCGCGCGCGTGGTATGCCGAGCACGGACGGCCGTGGATATATGCGCGGCAGGCCGAGAGTTTCGTGATCGAGAAAAACACGATCGATATCGATGGAGCGCAATTCACAAGCAGCAGGCTGCAGGCAACGCTCGAGCAAGCGGGCGCACACTCGGTCATCCTGGTAGCTGTAGGCGCAGGCGCTGAAGCTGAAGAGGAAGCGCGGCGGCGCTGGGTCGAGGAAAAGCCTGACGAGTATTTCTTTTGGGAGATGTATGCGTCAGCCGTGGTGGAACGCTTGGTGACCGTTGCCGGGGCTCGATTGTGCGATTGGGCCGAGCAGCGCGGAATGGCGGTGCTGCCGCACTACAGCCCGGGATATTCGGAATGGGACGTGGCCGAGCAGCCGCGGTTGCTCGAGCTGTTGAAGCAGACACGAAGCGAGCAGTTCCCTTCTCTGGTTGACGTTTTTGAGACGGGAATGCTGCGGCCGAAAAAGACGTTGCTTGCGGTTTTCGGGTTGACGAAGAACAAGGATCGGTTTGAGCGGCTCACGAATCTGATTCCGTGTGAGAGGTGCGCTTACGCGCCATGCCAGTACCGGCGGGCGCCATTCAGGCGCAACCCAAGGCCGGTTGGCGAAGTGGTTTCGTTGGGTGTTTCCACGCTCGACAAGAATGCGAAGTACACCGTGAATCGCAAGGCGCTGGAGCGCTGGACGAAAGAGCGGCTCAGGCTGCACATGAATGATGACGGCACGGTGAATGCGGAGTTTCGCTACGATGGCACGACCTGCACGAATATGGGACGGGCGCTGGCATTCATTTACCACGTGAAACTGGGAAACAGCGCGGAAGGTTACCCGATCAGGATGCAGCGATGCATTCCCGCCGAGGGCGATGAAGGTCACCGACTGATGTGTAAGTACACCGAGGACCCGGGCGCGTTGATGGGAGCCATTGAGCGCGAGAGACCCCTCGCTGGAGAAAATCTTGACGCGGTGCTTGCGTGGCGGCGAACGCCCTCTGCGGCAGGCTGCTATTGCGAACCCGAAAGCCGCGAGCACAAATGGGGGCTGGTGTTCGAGACCATACACTATGCATTAGTGCAGAAGGAAAGAGAGCTGGAATGACGGCCAAAGCGCTACTTCAGGATGTAATCAGGCACAGAACGTTGCTTGGCGACGGAGCCATGGGCACACAACTGATGCTCGCGGGGCTGGAACAAGGCAACTGCGGCGAAGAGTGGAATCTTGTTCATCCGGAGCGCGTGCTGGCAATCCAGCGACGCTATGTTGAAGCGGGGTCGGATTGCCTGATCACGAATACCTTCGGCGGATCGCGGATCATGCTCAACCGGCATGGGCTGGCCGATCAGGTAGTGGAGATCAACAAGGCCGGAGTGGCGATTGCGCGCGAGGCCTTTGGCGAAAAGGGCGGATATGTGCTGGGCGACATTGGTCCGTTCGGCGGGCTGCTGGCGCCGTTCGGCGAATTCACTGAGGAGCAGGTGCGGGAGGCGTTCGACGAGCAGGCCGCGGCGCTAGTTGAAGGCGGGGCCGACGCAATTATCGTGGAAACGCAGACTTCGCTCGAGGAGCTGCTGATCGGCATTGAAGCAGCGAAGAAGGCGGGGGCGTCCTGCATCATCGGATCGATGGCGTATGACGTTACGCTGGATGGTTCGACGTTCAGAACGATGATGGGCGTCGATCCCGAGCGCGCGGCGGAGTTCATGGAAGAACACGGCGCACACATTGTGGCGCTGAACTGCGGCACTGGGATGGAGATGGAACGGGCGCGCGATGCCGTGGAGCGTTACAAGAGCGTGACCAGCCTGCCGGTGATGGTGCAGCCCAACGCGGGCAAGCCGCGCCTGGTGAACATGAAGATTTTGTACGATGAATCGCCGGAGCTGATGGTGAAAGGCGTTGTGCCGCTGCTCGAAGCCGGCGCGAATATCATCGGGGCCTGCTGTGGCAGCACTCCCGATCACATCCGCGCATTTCGAACGGCGATGGATGAGTATTTCGAAGCAAAAGGAATTGTGACCCAGGGAGCGACACGTGAGAGTTAAACTTTGCGATTTGAATCCGGCAGCCGACGAAAAGCTCCCGGGGCGCATCGACGACAAGTCGGGCATCGGAGTGCATTACATTGACGCTTATATCAAGCCGATGAACGTGAAGCTCGAAGACGGTACGGCTGTGCGCTGCAAGCGGCGCGGGCTCAAGATCACGTTATCCGCGGGCGGCAAAAAGGGCGAGGGGCTGATGCGGCGCCTGGACGTGAGCCGCGATCCGGTGGTGATGCTGGATGCGGCGCTCAAGGAGGCGGCAAAGGCGGCGGGGATTGAGCTGACGGTTGAGGCGGGGGCTATTTATATTGCGCTTTGAGGGGCGAGAGATTCATCGGGGACGAAAAGAACTTTCCTCCGGGGCTAAAGCCCTCTTCATTTAATGGCCTTATTGGCACGACTAAAGTCGTGCCCTTTCAAAACCGTGCATTGACACACGTCAATGAAAATCGTGGGAGCGCACTTCGACGCCGGCATTCGCAAGTGGCGTGAGGCGCGCGGCCTTTACGTGGATGACTCCATCCTGATTCTGCAAAGCACCTTCAACCAGAAGGAATTTACTACGCGTGACAACCAGGCGGTTGCGCTCGTAAACATCGGGCGTCACGATTACGTTGGCGATGCCGGTTTCGTCTTCCATCGAGATGAAGATGAATCCCTTCGCGGTTCCCGGCCGCTGGCGCGCGATTACGCAACCAGCCGCGCGCACCAACACGCCATCGCGGCAATGGCGCAGATCTTCTGACGACAGAATGCCCTGCGCGCGAAGCTCTGCCCGGCGGTAGTGCATGGGGTGCCTGCCGATCGTCAGCCCGGTGCCTGAATAGTCGGCGACGAGGCGTTCTTCGACCGTCATCTGTGCAAGCGGCCGGCTCGAATCCTCTTCGCGTAAACGGTTATTCGGCTGCTGAAGCAGAGGGCCTTCAGGCCGGCCCGCCCACTCGACCTGCCAGAGCGCATCGCGACGATGAGCAACTCCGTCAACGCGATTGATCGCGCCGATCCGCGCCAGCAGCGTCAGTTCCCTACGGTTGAGCTCCGGTACACGCTGCGCGAGATCGCCGGCGGAACGGAATTCACCATCCTGCAGGCGCGCAGCAATCAATGCATCGGCAGCCTGCTTACGCAGGCCCTTTGTGTAACCCAGACCCAGACGCATCGACAGAGTGCCATCCTGCTCATGCTCAACCGTGCACTCCCACTCCGACACATGAATATCGATGGGCCTCACACGCAGGCCGTGCCGCTGCGCATCTTTTACCAGCACCGCCGGTGAATAAAAACCCATGGGCTGATTATTGAGAATGGCACAGGTAAACGCGGCGAGGTATTTCACCTTGAAGTACGCCGACGCGTAGGCGATGAGCGCAAAGCTCGCTGCGTGCGACTCGGGGAATCCATACAGCGCAAACGAGCTGATCTGTTGCACGATCTGGTCCTGGGTCTTTGTGTCCATGCCGTTGGCGGTCATGCCGGTGCGGAGCTTCGATTCGAGATTCTTCATCCGCTCCCATGAACGACGCATGCCAACGGCACGGCGCAGTTCTTCGGCCTCAGAGCCGGTGAAGTTGGCGACTGTCATGGCGATGCGCAATAACTGCTCCTGAAAGAGCGGAACGCCCAGCGTGCGTTTTAAGACCGGCTCGAGCGAGGGATGCGGATAGGTGACCGGTTCCTTTTTTTGACGGCGGCGCATGTATGGATGCATCATCTGGCCGACGATGGGGCCGGGGCGAATGATGGCCACCTGCACGACGAGATCGTAAAAGCGCTCGGGATTGTTGCGCGGCAGCGAGGCCATCTGCGCGCGGCTCTCAATCTGAAACATGCCAACCGTGTCGGCCTTCTGCACTACGCGGTAAATCTCCTCGTCTTCAGGTAACTGCGCCAGGTCAACACGCTCGCCGTAGTGAGCGGGAATCAGCTCGAGGCAATCTTTGAGCACAGCCATCATGCCCAGGCCCAGCAGGTCGACCTTGATGATGCCGAGGTCGGCGCAGTCCTCCTTGTCCCACTGCACCACGGTGCGGCCGGGCATGGAGGCGCGCTCGAGCGGGACAACGTGATTGAGCTGACCCTGGCAGATGACCATACCGCCCGAGTGCTGACCAAGATGCCGGGGGAGATCCTGAATGCGCATGCACAACTCAAGATACTTGGCGATACGCGGATGCCGGATGTCGAAGCCTGCATGCCCAAAAGAGTGTGCCATGGTGTCGGTGGCGCCGCGCCACTCCCATTGGCTGACGAGGCTGGAGAGGCGGCCGAGTGTGTCCTCATCGAAGCCCAGTGCCTTGCCAACTTCGCGTGCCGCAGATTTGCCGCGATAACAGATGACGTTAGCCGTCATGGCCGCGCCCAGCTCGCCATAACGCTGGTACACGTACTGGATGGCCTGTTCGCGCTGCGCCTCGGAGGGCAGATCGAGATCGATGTCGGGCCACTCGCCGCGGCTCTCGCTCAGGAAGCGCTCGAAGAGCAGTTCCATGCCGACTGGATCGATGGCTGTAATCTCGAGTGCATAGCACGCGGCAGAGTTGGCGGCGCTACCGCGGCCCTGCACCAGGATGCCGTTGCGCTTGCAGAATTGAATGATGTCCCAGACGATGAGGAAATAGCCTTCGAAGCCGAGTTTGGCGATCAACGCCAGCTCATGCTCGACTTGCTTTTTAGCGCGTTCGAGAAGTTTGGAGTCGTTCTTGGGGCCGTAGCGCCTTTCTACGCCTTCGGCAACGCGCTTGCGCAGAAAACTCAGCATGGTTTCGTCTTCAGGTACCGGATAGCGCGGAAATTCGTAGCCCAGGTCGCTCAGCTCGAAGCCGAGCCGCGATGAGAGCTCGATGGTGCTGTCGGTTGCGCCGGGCACATCGCGAAAGAGCTCGACCATCTCGCGCTGGGCGCGCAGATGCCGCTCACTGTTCAAGGCCAGCAGGCGTCCGGCGCGGTCGAGCTCGGTGTGATTGCGGATGGCGGTAAACAGGTCGAGGATTTCGCGGTCATAGCGGCAAGCGTAACGCACGCCGTTGGTGGCAACGATGGGCAGATTGAGATTGCGCGCAATGCGGATCGCAGCCTGATTACGCCACTCTTCTTCGCGCTCGCGATGACGCTGCAGCTCGACGTAAACATTGCCGCGGCCAAAGAGGCGCATGAGTTGCTCGACGACTTCGCGCCCTGCCTCTTCACCGCCGCGCATCAGGGCTGCGGAGAGCGGGCCCTCGTTGCCGCCAGTCAGGCATACTAGGCCCGCGGCGTACTGTTCGAGATCGGTAATGTTTGCCGCACCCTCCTGCTTGGTGGCTTCGCGCATCTTGAACTGCGTGATGAGCTGGCAGAGGTTCTGATAGCCGGCACGCGATTCCGAGAGCAATGGGATGCGCGCAGGCTCCGGCTTGCATTGGTGCGGCAGCCACGCCGGGGGCGTAAGCTGTGGACCGAAAGAAGATACGGCGATTTCAGCGCCGATGTGGGCGCGAACACCCGCGCGCCTGGCGCTGGTATGAAAACGCGCCGCGCCATAGAGGCCGTTGCGATCGGCGATGGCGATGGCCGGCATCTCCAACTCGGCGGCGCGCTCGATGAGCGCCTCGGGCTGCGAGCTGCCTTCAAGAAAACTGAAGGCGCTGGCTGCACGCAGTTCGATGTACCGCTCAGTCATAGAGCGCCGCCATCTGCCAGCCGCCGTGCATCAAATCGCGTGCCGCGCAGCAGCACAACACATCGCCATAGCCGGTCTGCGCGTCAGTTGGCGCTTCAATTCGCGCAATCAGGTCCCACTGCTCGTGGCCCCAGAGCGTCTGCTGCCACCAGTCGCCGGTGGCAAGCCATGGGCCGTAGGCGCGATCGACTGTGTAAAGCTGTCCGCGAAAACAAAACCGCGCCGGCCTCTGCGCCTGGAGCGTAACGGTGATGTTCTCGACCGGGCGCAGATGCCGCACCGCGCCACGCAGATGCGCAGGTGTAGCGGTTACGGCATCGCCCGACGGAACTGTGAAGCTCTCCATTTTGAATGCATCGTGCGCATGCGTATCCACAAGCACGGCGCGGCCCACGTTCTGCTCGCCCACAATGGCGCGGATGCGCGCCAGCGTCACATCGAGGCGCGAGGGCTCAGGCAGTTGCGGCGAAAACAATCCAAGCTGCACGGTGCTGGTCGATCCCGGTTCGGCAACGAGCGCGACGGCGAGCACTGCAGCCGGCGGAGGATGCGCCTCGAGATCGAGATGAAGCAGCTTGATCCAGAGCTGTTTGTTGTTTGCCGGCAACGCAGGCCGCACTATGCGTGTGTGCGTGGTACCGCCGTCAAGTTCCAGCGCGATGGTGACTTCGGCCAGCGCAACGATGCGCGCTTTGGCCCGCACGATGAGCTGCTCGAGCATGGCGCCCATAACAAACAGCAGCGAATCAAGCAGTTCGACGGGCGAATCGAGTTCCATGCGCTCAGCGAGCGTGAAATGCGGCTCGGCGGGCTGAAAGAGATGTGGCAGCTCACCGCGCGCAAGCTGGCGCAGGCGTTTGCCTGCCTGGCCCATGCGCGCAACCAGGTCCTTCTCAGGCAACGCAGCGAGCATGCCCAGGGTGTTGATGCCCCACAGTGAAAATGTTTCGGCTTGTTCGGAGTTGAGATCGAGCACCGCGAGCGGCAGGTCCCTGAGCGCAGCAGACTCATCGCCTGCTGCGACAACCCGCACCGGATCACGCTGCGACTGACCTTTGGCGAGCAAGATTGCCGCATGAAAGTTGCTGCTGACGGCAACCAGAGCCTCAATGCCCAGCGCGTGCACGCGAGCCAGAAGATTGTGCGCCAGCGCGAGAGGCGGCCCGAAGAGCATGCCTGTTCCAGCAATATCGATGACGCACTGGAATGCGCTGCCGGCGCTCAGCACTTCAACGCGCGGCGAAAAACAGCCGGCGCATTCGAGCAGTGCGGCACTGGCCGCGTCTTCCTCGGCGCGAGAGCGCGTGAAGACGGTGAGCGCCGGAAAAGTCTCCACCTCAACCTTCGTCATGCCGTGCTCGACGCCGAGCGCGCGCGCCATGGCGTTGATGGAACAGACCATCTCGAGCGGCGGATCGCCATCCATCACTGCGCAGGCGCGCTCCTTTGAGTTCGGACGCAGCCGCAGCAATGCCTGTGCCGGAAATTCGGTTGCGTAGAGGCATGCATAGAGCTCGGCAGGCACGGTCATCGCACACCTGCCCATGCTGCGCGGCTCTGCCAGCACGCGACATCTGCTTTTTGCGGAGGCTTGCGCAGCGGCACAACGTTATCGTGTGCGCCGGTAAACCGCCGGCGAGCCACTTCAACGCTGTGCGTCATGCCGGTGAAGACGGTCGGCTCGTCACGCAGCGCGTCGCCTGGTTTGAGACGCAGCGTCAGCTCCGCGCTGCTTTTGGCGCAGCCATACTGCGCCAGCAGCAGAAGGCTGGCCTGCGTGCTCTCAGCCGCGGCGCGGTAGCGGAACCAGGTGGCGAGCGGCACGCGCGAGGCAAACTCCGGCGCAAGGCTTCCCATGTCGAGCACGATGGCGCTGAATCCCCCGCCCTGCAACAGCAGGTCGGCAGTTCGCAATGCCTGATCGAGCCGCGCCCACGGCTTACCCGGCTGCTCACGCTGTCCTGGCTTTACATGCCGCTGGTGACCGTTGCTTTGAAGGAGGGTAGCTTCAGAGCCTGCAGAAAAACTCAACTCCGGCAGGTTTTGAAAGGGCACGGCTTTAGAACTCACTGAAAAAGTGATTTTTCGTACAGAAGAAACGGCAGGGGCTGAACAGGTCGTGGAAAAACTCATCGAGCGCTGCGCGATTCCCTGAAAACCTCCCTCAGGGGTTAAAACCCCGCTATTTTCAATGATCTTATCGGCACGACTGAAGTCGTGCCCTTTCAAAACAGTGCTCCCCTTGAGTTTTTCCGCAGCCTGTAAAGCCCGACGTTGGGATACAAGCGTTTGTGACCCGGCTAAAACCGTGCCCTTATTACAAAACTTTCCATGGACGAGTTGTTCAGCAGCCTGTTCAGCCGTGCCTATAGAGCCGGCAAAATGAGCGGGGGCTTCAGGCAGTGTCTGACGAATAGGATTTGCTGACCCCTCAGGGGCTAGAGCCAGCATATTTTGGTGTACGGTTTCGGCACGACTAAAGTCATGCCCTGATACAAGCCCCGCGTCATCAGGATTCGTCAGACACTGCCTGGCCCCTGCGGGATTATTTTTCAGCGAGCTTACACCAAGACTCGACCCATCGCGCCGCTGCGGTTCGGCGCAGCGCGGCGCAATGTTCGGCTGGCAGGAGCTTTCAGGCTGCAGCAGGCCGCTTACCGCCTGCGCCATTCCCTTTACCTCGCGGCGCGGATGCCCTCCACACCCTCCTCCATGCAGCCCCTTGATTACCGGAGCAGGGATCAGATAGCGCTGCGGCAGAGAGAAAAGCCTCCCGTCGAGCGACGTTTCGGGCTGCGGCGATTCGGATTTTGACGCTCCGCACCGCACCCACAGCAGCCGCCTCAGGTCAACGCCGACAGCTGCGGCCGAAGCCGGGTCAAACGCATTTGATACATCAATCCATGCGCACACCCTCTCTGCCTGCGTCATGCCGGCAACAAAGGCCAATGCCACCGAGGTCCGCCCCGAGCACTCCGGACCGATCAGTTCGGTAATGGCGCCAACCGGCAGACCGCCATGCAATGCTTCGTCGAGCGCGTCGATTCCCGTGGGAGCAACCGGCCGCACGACTCTGGCGGCCGGCGTGAGGGCAGAGGGGATCCTGGCGGCAAGCGCCGCTTCAACCTGGAGCCGGATTGCGGAGGCGGAGGGCATAGCGAATAACTTTCGCCTTATATTCGCCTGTTTCCTAGCTACATGCAACCCCCTTTGCACCAATCTGAGTGCAAACTAACGGTAAATTATTGAATGCCTTGCGCTTATTATCTGATCAGTTTTATTCATCAACGGCAACGGCCTTTTTGAGTGCCGGGCTAGACTTGGAATATGTGCGGACGATACGGGCGGAGGGCAGACAAGCAGCGGATTGCGGAGTGGTTTCGCACCCACAATACCGACGTCTTCGACGAGGAGTACTACGAGAGCAACGAGCGATCATTCACGCCCTGGCACGACATTCGCCCGCAGAGCACGCAGCCGGTGGTTCGCAACGATCGCGATACGGGCGAGCGCGTACTGACGCTCATGAAATGGGGACTGGTTCCCTACTGGTCGAAGACGCCTAAGGTCAGTTTCAGCTCAATCAACGCGCGGGCTGACAAGCTCACCTCCAGCGGCGCATGGCGCGAACCATGGAAGCATCGCCGCTGCCTGATTCCGGCCAATGTGTTTTACGAGTGGGAGCCGCTGACCAAAGAGGAGGAGAAACAGAAGGTCCGCAAACCGTGGGCCGTATCACTGCCGGACGAACGGCTTTTCGCCTTCGGCGGCATCTGGGACCGATGGAAGGGCAAGGACGAAACCCACAGCGAGATGGTCTTTGAGAGCTTCAGCATTATCACCACTGAGCCCAACGAACTGCTGGAGCCGTTCCACAACCGCTGCCCGCTCATCATCGAGCCCAAGGACTATGAACGCTGGCTGGTGCCGGCCGAGCCGTCGCATCTGCCCATCGATCTGGTTCGGACCTGGCCGGCCGAAGAGATGAAGACCTGGCGCGTGACCAACGACCTGAGCAGCACTGTGCAGCTTGCTCCGCAACAAGCTCAGTTGTTCCAGTAAACGGCGGCACCACCGCAATAAACGCGTTGCCCACGGCGCATTCCAGCGCTGCAACACTCGGGGGGGGTGGCTGGATTGGCTGGTTGAGGTGCAAAGTGGTGACCCCGGGAAGACTCGAACTTCCGACACGCAGTTTAGGAAACTGCTGCTCTATCCACCTGAGCTACGGGGCCACTTTTAGAATGAATTATTTACAGCAAGTCGAAATTTTTTCCACTCACAATTACTCACAGCTAATAAAATCCTCTCAGGGCCGATAACCCAAGTGGGATCAGAAAGTGCGGGACGTGAGTACAAAAAGATCACAGTACCAACAGGGTAGCATCAGGAAGGTGCGCAAGGCGAAGGGCTATGTCTGGGAAGTCCGCTTCTCCGAATGGCTGAACGGAAAACGGTTCCAGCGCACCATGAGGTTCCAAGGCACCGAGTATCCGAAAGAGACTGACGTCCGTAAAGCGATCGAACTGACTGTCTCTCAGATCAACTCCGGGACCGCCGGCGAAAAGGCCGATGCCAAATTCGGCGCCATCATTACGCTCTACCGGCGCAAGTTCCTGCCCAGCGAAAGGCGCCTGCTCGAGCTCAAGAAAAAGCTGCATAAAGTGTTCCCAGGCGATGGCGCGCTGGTCGATGCCTTCACGGTCGCGCGAGAAGATGAGCTCGACGAAATCAGTCTCATGCTGAAGGCGCCAGCCACGCCGGAAAATATCAACCTGCTTGGCCAACGCTTGCTGGTCCCCAACACGCCGGATCTCGAATTCTCCACTCGGGTACACCATGCATACCTGCTTGACGACTACATCGAGCCACAGTTTGCGAACGTGCCGATTCGCGAGATGAAAGTCCTGATGATCGACGAGTGGCTCTTGTCATTGCGCGGTTCCAAAGGCCGGCCGCTCGCAGGAACCACCAAAGCCTCAATTCGCACCCTGCTGAGCAAGTGCTTCAAGCTAGCAGCCAAGCACGAGTTCATCTCGGCCTTCGAACACAATCCGATGCAACTGATTGAGGTGAAGGGCGTTTCAAAACGGCAGAAGGAAATTGCGCAGATCACCGTTGATCAGTTCAAGGCGATCCGGACAGATCTCCCCGATGTACTCGACATGATGGTGCTCGTTGATGCGGCGTTCGGTCTGCGCATTTCGGAATTGCTTGCTCTCCAATGGCACGACATAGACATCGCGAAGAAGACGGTTTTCATTCAGCGCAAATTTACTCGCGGACGGATCGGAAAGACAAAGACCAAGGCGTCGTGCGCAACTCTGCCCGTCGCCGATGGCCTGCTCGACATCCTGATGGACTGGAAGAAAACAACAGGCGATTCAGAATGGGTATTCCCTTCTTCACGCACCGGCGGCCCCCGCAGCGGCTCGATGCTGCTTCAGAAGGGGCTGAAGCCGATCGCGGCTAAGCACGGTGTGCCGGGTCTTACATGGCACGCCCTGCGCCACGCGTGCCGCGCATGGCTATCGTCCGGCGGAGCGACTCTTACCACGCAGAAGGGCCTATTACGCCACGCTGACGAGTCCACCACTTCAGACATCTACGGATACCCCATGACCGACGACATGCGGAAAGCTCATGATCAGCTGGTTTCGCAACTCCTGAAGAATTAGCCGGCGGGGGAGTTCTCTGTCTCCAGTGAAGCGGGCATAATCAATCTCCTGATGTACATCGGCCATTGCAGTACAACTCGGTCTGAAATGGTCGGTTAAGGGCTCATCGGCCTAAATCGCTGGATACGCACGGTCTTTCAGAGTGACAATCGCGGCAGGTGAGCGCAAAACGATAGCGCCCGCCATGAGCCCGCTCGGAGATCCGTGAAGCAAAGCTGGGGCGCCGGAACAAGTCGATGCTCTGTGATTAACTTCGCACGATGCATGCATCTGATTTTGGACTGACCCGTTCGTGCGTAGGGCTCCGCTTTTGAGTTCGCAAGCCACTCTCCTGGATCATGGCATTATCTAAGCCAATCTGGCACAAGGGGTTATGTGCTATATGTTTATTGATGATCACCAAGCGATCTTCCTTTCAGGCTCTGCCGCTATCTCAGAACGAGCACCGCTTTTACTTCTCTACCATTCCAGTAGATGAGCTGTTCCCTTACTGCTTTGTGGCAAGGCGACAGGAGGATGCTGCGTCAGGATTCCAACGATCCCTCTCAGTGGAACGCGCCAACGATATCGCGCAATACCTTTCAGCCGGCAAGGGATCAATCCCGACTAATATCGTCCTTTCCGCGCAGCCTGACGCGGCCTTAAAGTACAACAGCCCATCGAAACTCTTGTCCTTTGCGAAGGTGGAGCGAGCTTTTCTTGTTCTAGACGGTCAGCATCGTCTTTGGGGATACTCAAAGTGTTCCAAGAAGCATAGGGTTCCAGTCGCGATCTATCAAGGCCTCTCCAGAGCAGAAGAAGCAAAACTATTTGTCGATATAAACACGAATCAGAGAGGAGTCCCAGCTGCCCTGCTTCTGGACATAAAGCAACTAGCAGAAATTGAAACCGCTAAAGAGAGTATTATGCGGAATCTATTCGACCGACTTAATTCTGACCCGAAGTCAGTAATGCACGGACGACTCAGCCCGGCGAAGCCCGCCCCCTCCAAAATATCGCGAGTCGCCTTCAATCGCGCTTTGGCCGGCGCTCTCGACAGTGAACTGGTGCGAGGGCTAGAGGCAGATGCCCTCTACCAACTCGTGAGGAATTATGTAAATGCGTTTGACGCAGAATTAAGCTCGCCCTTGCTCCTTACCCGGGCCAGTTATTTTGAGGCGATATTCGACATTTTCGATGAAGCGCTGCGGTTAACTCTTGGAAAGAAAAAGAACCTCAAACAACCCTCAATTCAAGAGGTCGTAAGAAACGTCGCCCACCTCGATTTCTCGGGGTCGTCCATGACGCGGAAGGAATATGTGTTGGCGATGCAAGCCTCCTTAAGACAGAGTCTGGCGGTATCGGCGGATATGCTGTAATGATTCCGAAATCGTCAGCCTGGCAAGCACTGAGGGCCGAAGCTCTCAATATCATTCCCTCTCCTACAAAGTTATATTTCAGCACGGCTGTTCCCCTTAGGGAATGGAGAACGCGAGGGGCATATACTGTTCCCTCATCTGACAGCAAGAAGCTTGTCATTCGGGCGTCCCCGGCTGTGTTCGCGGAGGTGTTGTTCGCTGACGTGGAATTCCTTTTGGATCAGGCAGCGGAACAGCGAGCAGCCCTGAAACTCGCCATTCATGACGCTGAATGGAATAGCCCAGCATGGACAACGGTAACAGCCTATTATTGGTCTTTCTTTTCCGCCCTAGCGCTCACGCGAATCGTCGGAAGGAGCACTTGGTTTCTGAATAAGGAAGAGGTCCGGTACCTCGCCGCACTTGCCACATCGGTAACGGGCAAGCCAGGCGCAGGGACCATGTATTTTGATGTGGAGCCTCAGACGAGCGGCGATTGCGAAATGCTGATTGCAGGTAGTGGACGCAACAATCACGAGGCCGTATGGCATCGCTTGCACGAGCTTGTGAGCCGAATCTTCGCGGCTACCAACCGGACGTCAGCCGTTGATGAGTATCGCCTATGGTGGTGTCTCGCCCAGTGCGCGAAGCTGCTAGGTGATAGTTGGCCGAGCGATGTCAGGAATAGCGTGAATTATAAGACGGCGTACGCATACACGGAGGTCACCAGGAAGCCACTGATCAAGATTGGACCATACCTGCGCAAGGCAAGCGAGATGGACTTTAAGTCTTTGTTAGACAGTTTTGAGTCAGATGTGCTCCGTCTAAATGTCCCTGTCCTGAGGGATGACCTTAGTTCTTTGACTCGGTTGGTAGCAGCAAACGCATTAATTCTGTCGCAGATCATCGAAGAGTTGCATGTAGATGTGTTAGATCGAGTTGCGGGAGATCGGCGGTGGTTACGTGTAAGAAACAAGTTCCTTTCATCCAGATGCTCTGCGGATGGAACGAAGCTGTGGCCCTTTGCTGGCAATGGCTAGATCTAATTGCAAAAGAGGTGCTCGTCGCATTGAATCAGCTCAGGCCTGGTGTTGCAAAAGGTGAATTGGAAACTTCTCTTGAAGAACATGCGGGTGCTTATATGGCGTATGCGGCTTCAATTGGCGAGGCCGAATTCGTTGCAGAGGAATTGCCGTTAGGCGGCGTTCTCGTGAGTGAGGCACCAACAGAAGACATATTGCGTCTGCGCGGTGTAGCAGCTGTTCGGCTCGTCACGCTGCAGGCTCTTCATAATGCTCTTAGCACTAAGACTACTGCGGCTCTTCAGCAGATGATTCTCTCGCTGGCTTAATCGGCCACCCGCCCCGTCTTGGTCCGTTGCCCGAGCACGGCGCTCGGTCAACGGACACGCATCCTTCACGGGTTGATCTTGGCTGCGATCTCCTTGGCGGATTTTCGCGAAACTTCTGCTTGCTCTGCAAAGCGCGCCCAGTTGGTGACGGCCTTTTGTACCTTCGCCAGAATCTCAGGCGCGTTCTTTACGCCGTGCTGTTTGCCCAATGTCTGAAGTTGGGCTACGCCAGGATTCCTGCCCTCACCCATGACGAGCATGCTTTGCTCGCCGCCCGGACCATAGGAAAAGGTCAGGTCGTAGGCGGGCGCGAAGATCCACTCGTTCCTCGCGTTCAGAAGAAACGAAAAATTCTTCACGTGGTCGTCGCGATTGTGCGCCAGGACGTTGAAGCAGGCCAGTGCGTAGGCCCTCTCGGCATCCCGGACATTCCTGGTCAGCGCCATCGTCACGCGCAGGACCATGTTGTAGTCGAGGCTTGGACTGCGATGATCGGCATGGATTATGCCGCCGAGGCTGTGCATATGGATGCGGGCACCGCCGTCCCGGTCGAAACGCTTGGTGCCGAAGTACTCGTTTCGCTTTGTGCGGAAGAGATGGGTTTCAGGCATCTCCACGCCGGCGTCTTTGGCCATCAGGCTGTAGGCGTATTCGATTGCCCCCACGTCCTTCGCATCCTGCGAAGACAAGAACTTGATCATCCAATGCGCGAAGCCGGGCTGCAGTTCCTCCCGGCCGTGAATGATCCTTTTCTTGTCGGCGCTGACCTGCGCGACGATTTTGGGCCGGGCGCCCGAAGACGAGCCATTGAGCCGCAGCAACTCTTCCAGGACGGCTTCGTCTTCTCCCTCCAGGACGGCGGCGGCTTCCTCGGCGAGTTTGTCGAGCGCCAGCGGCGCATCATCGGCGACTTCGAAACCCAGCTCCGGCTCGTAACTGAGAGCGCCCATGCCGTGCCGTCCTACATAGGCCAGCCGGTCGAGCGGATTGAGTTGGCCGCGATGGATGCCATGCTTCTCCACCGTGCGGTCGAGCAGAAGGCGGCCCCATCCGTCCGGCAAGCTGTCATTGAATACGCCGAACAGGCCGTCGAAGATCGTGGTGTCGGCAGTGAACACGCCAGGCCTGAGAGGGAGTTTGATCGGGGAAATCTCGATGCCTGAAGCGATAAATGAGGGGTCGTACTCGAAAAGGATCCGCCTGTCCTTGAACGCGAGGCGCCCCACCTTGCGGCGCTGGCTCTGCGCGTCCAGAAAGACGGTCAACAACTCTATCGGGCTATATGCCATGGCCCCGTCCTTTCCTGCCGGTCGCTCTGCGCCGCTTCGCCGGCGCGGCCAGCAGGGCGTCGAGCGACTGGGCAGCAGGAATTGTCTGGTTGTCCGCGGCGAGCCGGTCGAAATCGTCCAGGCACTCCAGCACGAGGGCCAGTTTCAGAAGCGAGTCCAGCGCGATCAGCCCCTGCCGCTCAAACCGCTTCAACGACGCCCAGGTCACGCCCGAGCGCGCTGCCAATTCTCTCTGCGTTAGGTTCATGGCAAGACGCCGGGCCTTGTACCGCGCCGCGATGCCGGTCAGAACCTCTTGCACCGTTTTGATGTAAACGGACAATATATTGCCTCTTTGAAGCTATTATAAACCTAATGGCTAACATTTGATCCTTATTTCTGCTTCTTGCGGTCGCCTGAATTATCTCCTTGGAATGGTAAAAAGGAGATGAGGGGTTCCAAAATCTTCACTGGAAGGATCCGCCGCAGTTGACACTTCAGGAGCAATTCGGCCAGATCGACATTTACCTGTTCGATCAGATTTTGCGCGGAAACATCACCCCGGCGATGCGCGTGCTGGATGCCGGCGCAGGTTTCGGACGGAACCTGATTTACCTGATGCGCGAAGGCTGCAAAGTAATCGCCGTCGATGCGAATGCGCAGGCTGTGGAGCATGTCCGCCGCCTCGCACGGGAATCCGTCGCCGGCGGAGAACTTTCGCGTCGCCGCCGTCGAGCAGATGCCGTTCGCGGATGCTGTCGCTGACGTGGTGATCTGCAGCGCGGTCCTGCACTTCGCCCGGAGCAAGGATCATTTTGAAGCCATGCTGAACGAGTTGTGGCGCACGCTGCGGCCGGGCAGACTGCTCTTCTGCCGCCTGGCATCGCATCGGCATGGACTTCGAACTGCTTCGCGACGGCATTTACCAGGTTGGCAGCTCTGAGTGGTTCCTTGTCGACGAGCCTATGCTCCTCGCCTACACCAGTAAGCTCGGCGCCGAATTGGTCGATCCGATCAAAACTTCCATTGTGCAGGCCAGCCGCTGCATGACCTACCTGGGTTCTGCGCAAACTCAGCACGAACTGACGGTGAACCGGCCCACGATTCGTCTCCATGACTCCCATCAACGGAAACATGATCCGGTCACGCTAGTTCACTGAACCCTGGCCGACTTTATCGTTATCAACTCGCCGATTTGGTGAAGGCTCCCGCGCAACGCCTGGCCAAACCGTCGCTTGCTGGTCACATCTGTAGAGGCCGACAGCACCTTACCAGTATCATTCGATTGCTCCAGAGAGCATCACGGCTGGGCGAGTTCGTTGTCTTTCTCCATGCAGAGAATCGCCAGCCACCGAACGATCGTGATGCCAGTTTTCATATTGTTCACGGCCAATGAGTATGGTTCAAAACTGGAGGCCGGAGCTCCGCGGCGCGTCTTCTTAGAACGAACCACCGCGCAACGAATTTCATAAAGCCACCGAGCAAGATCGTCGCGTAGCGACGTCTGCGAGAGATCTACACCTAAAATGGCGGGACCTACAGAAGGATTCAGGGGAGCGGCGATGGCGGAGCGCTCAGCCGGCTCGATACTCGCAAGTTTTGCAGCAATGTCCACTTCAGATGTGAGTAGCTCCAATACGCACTTCAGTTGTTCGAGCTCGGTCCGCGCAGGCTTCGAAAGCAGTTGAAGGGCCTCTTCGAAGTAGTACTCCAGTACGTTGTAGTACGCCAAATAAGCCTTCAGTGGATTCGTTTCTTTGACTCCGGAGAAGAAGTGTGAAAGCAGGATCGGAGCATACATCCTCGTAGCGGTGATGGTCTCAACGGTCAGTTCCGTTTCGCAACCGTAAGTGTTGCTGTCCTGCAATGAGATAGCTGTGGGAACCTTGCTGAGCGAACCACCGAACGGTGTTGGATCAATATCCTCGAGGGCAATCGCCTGGAAAAAATCAATGTACCGCTCTTGAGGCACCACTACTTTCAGCTTGCCGAAATATCCGTCCCGCTCCTCAGAAGGCATTACCTTGACGTTCACTTTTGTTTGAAGCAGCTTGCTGATCTTTTCAACGTATTCAGTCAGCACCGCTCGCGCGTAGTTCCCGCCAATGTCCCAGTCGCAGAAATCAATCTCGTCCGTCGGATCCAGGGCCTCGATCTGCAACACGGTCGGGTCATTGAGTTGATCGAGTGCCAGTGTGTCTGTGAACCTATGGTCAGCCGAACGGTACATCGACGACGGTTCCTCAAACCAAAAGGTTCCCTCGGCAGCCCGGAACGTCATGCATGTATCCGGGTTCTCCTTCGCAAACTGGAAGAGATAATTATCTAGAATATATTCCAACTCAGGATAGGACAGCTCTTCCTCATCTCGAATGTGAGCCACGGATTCCATTTGTTCGAGAAAATAGAGGCCTTGAGCAGATAAAAGAGGATTGCCGTAGACGGCTGGTTTCACAAGGATGGGGTATTTGAGCCCTTGAAAATAAATCAATCGACCGAGGCCCTTGCCTCCAGAGAGCTGAAGAAGCGCGTGGTGTGCCATGGAATCTCGCTTGGAAAGTAAGTCGCACGATGTCGCCCTATCGGGCGAACTCCTGAAGAGTACACCTTAGCATCTGACGACCTGGTCGAAGCCCACGAAGTTGCGAGGGCGGGCGCAGGAGGATAGGCGAGGTCATTTCGAAACTTGTACTGAAGTCAGCGCATAAGCATTGATAAACGGGCTCTGCGCCAGGAATGCAGTGGGACCGGTAGCAGGTTCTCCGGCGGCGATCACTCATCAAAGTGGCGATCGTTTCCGCCTTGGCGTTGATGGGGCTGAACTCCGTGGATGCGCTCTTCGCCCAGGCCGGCACCACCGCATGAGCTGGAGTTCGTGCGCTCCGTCTTCGTTCAGGCGCACCACTGGCTGGAAGGACCGCGGCGCGACGTTGTACGAGGGAGAAAGGTAGGAGTCGTCGAACACGTTGGTGTCATGGGTCTGCATCCACTCGGCGATCCGCTGTTTGTCCGCCCGCCTGCCATACCGTCCGCACATAGGCGCATTCTACTTCGGCACGTCCTCTTCATTGGCCTGGTACCACGGCTCCCTGCGCCGCGGGAAGATGGTTTCGCACGCAGCCATCAGGTGGACCATGACGCGCCGGGCCGTCGCGGCGGCAAATTCGATTTCCTCTTCTAGTTCACGATTGCTTAAGTGCTGGTCCTTTTTGACCGGCCATTTGGCCGTGCGGATCGCGACGATCAGGCAGGTTGCAATGAGGAGCGACGGGCCCATCTTTGGCCAGTCGGGGCGCTCTTGGTGACCGCCTATGTCGAGGCCCATCGCCGCCCTCCTCCTGTGCCCATTCTAGGCGAAAGTATGGAGAAGATTTCCACGGCGAATAGCCAATGCTCTGGCTCTGGCTGGCGGACCCATTCCAAGCCGTTCGTCCTCAAAGGGGTGCAACTCGCGCCGTGGTATAAAGGCACAAAGAATTTATCCCATGCTTCCCATCGATCAGACGAGTACCACTCGCCACGAGTACCGGCTCACAACCGGCAGGCGCATCACCCAGAGCCTGTTTGCAGGCGTCTTTTTCGTCGGCGCCGGCTTCTTTCTAAAGCTGGCGATCGATCCTGTCGGACGGGACTTCGCGCTGGCGGTTGGCGGCATCTCGCTCATCCTCGGGCTCATGATCGTCGCGCAAGTTTGGACTGCAAAGCTGATCCTCGACGGAGATCGGATCGAGGTGGGATCGGCGTTTCGCACCCATAGCGCCAACCGGACTGAGATTGAGGGGCTCAGGAAAATAGAAAATCAATACGGCCGTTGGACGCGCATTTACCTGAAGCAGGATCTCGGCAATTTCAGCGTCTCCGACTTTTTCACTGGAAACGATGATCTGAAGGAGTGGTTCAAGGGTCTGCCCGATCTGGACGGGCGCGACGCCGACGAGATAACGAAAGAGCTGAGCCTCCAGGAACCGCAGGCCGATCAGGAGGCCGGAGCTTCAAAGTCGTTTGGCCTTGCCAAGGCATGGGCAATTGGACTGAGTGTCGTTGCCGGGGCAGTGAGTGTCCCGGTGATGTTTGTAAGCTACGCGCCACTCTACAAAGCTTCTCTCGTTGTGCTGCTCGCTTGCCCGGTCGTCGGAATCCTGCTCCTTCGCCGCTTCCCGCTACTCTTTGCCCTCTTCAAAAGAAAGCCCGATCCGCGCGCCGATGTCGGCTTCCTTCTTCTCTGGCCGGGACTCGGAGTGATCTTCTCTTATCAGACCTCCAACGATCCGACGCACCTCGTTGACTTCTTCCAGTTGATCTATTGGGTGCTGGCAGTGCTCGTAGTACTATTCGCATCTGTCTTTCCGGCGGTGTGGAGGAACCCTTCCCGTTGGGCCGTGCTCTTTTTTCTTCTAATTACCGGTGGCATGTACAGCATAGGTCTCGTGAATTCAGTCAACACGTTGCTGGACCATTCGGCCCCGCGCGCTTACGAGACGTGGGTGCTGAAGAAGAGCGAGAGCCACTCCAGCAAGGGGACGCGCTATTATCTCCGCGTTGCTCCGTGGGGACCAATCGGCTATGCCGATGACGTGGATGTGCCGATGAGCACCTACAACAAGACGCAGGTGGGCGATCCCGTTTGCTATGGGCTGCATCCTGGTTTTTTGCACGGTCCGTGGTTTACTTCGATTAGCTGTACAGGGCAGCTCACATTGCCTAATCCGTAAATTGTTGTCCTTGACGCTAGAACGAATGGGTGGGTTCGAAGGAAGTTGGAAAACGTCTTCGTTCGTACCGAAATAACAGGTAGCCGGCCGTTGTGAAGACTGCCCCAAGTCCGCCGCAAACTACCGAAACGAGCCAAAGTTGCCAGAATGAATCGATCTCTGCAGACTTCGGGTGGTTCGGGAGGTATCGTACGCGCACGTGTTCCCCGACCTCAAAATCGGGAGGATTTGATGCAACTCCGGAAGTGACAGTGTATTCCTTGCCGTCTGCAGCACTGAACGTGAATGTCGGAGCGTAATTGATGCCGCTGTTCTGCTGATCAACGACCTCTGAAACACTGTCAATCGTGCCTATCGCAGAGAAGCTCCTCGACAGCCAGAGAGATCTATATACGCCGAATCCGCAGCCCATAATGAGGGCTCCAATTCCGCAAATCAGCCAAGCCCGAGAGAACGTCCTCAGAATTCTTCTTTGTAGATTCCGCACCCTGTTCGATGGCATACGAGCACTGTACCACGCGGAAATTTGTTAAGCGGACGAATGGGCGAGGACCCTGATCACTGGCGAATCTTGGCCTGTCACCACAAATCACCTATGGGCTAAAGATGGCACGCAGAAGAGTGGTTCCCAGACCGTAGTGGGCGATAGAGTAGAAGAAAAAAGCGACGCCGGCAACAAGGAATATCACTTTGGCCCATGAAGGGAGCTTGTCGATCAATTCGATCGATGAGGGTAGGACGCCCCATGAGAGACCTTTGGAATGCGACCTCCGGCTAGCCATGCAGCTATGATGCTGGACCGCTTCGTGGAACGCAATAGCCAAATTCCAATACAAACCTGGCACGGGGCGGGTGATCTCATCTTGCAAGCCGCCGGCGCCGCCATTCAATGCCCGGGATGTGCAGCGGGAGTCTCAGCGGGCTTCAATGGCAGTGGTGAAACTAGTATCCCTAGCTGTGCTCGGCAAGTCGAAATTTTCGTCTGGGATATTGAGGTCGAGCGGACGCATGTCGTCGATTTGAATGGAAATGAGGGTCTTTTCACCCGCCAGTACACTGATGTGTTGCGGGAATTGGGCGCCGTTGAAATTGATGAAATCAGAATAGCGGACGTCCACGCGCTCGCAAAAACGAATCAGCCTACCCGCCGGATCGAACCAGAACGCATAGGTATTCGCCGGATCGCAGACGCCATTCTGCGGCTCATCGCCCCGAAGCACGCGGATGGTATTCACCCCGTCCACATTGTCCCGGCGGATCTTCCAATCGGCTTCGTAGAAATCGTCGGTTGGAGGAATGGGCTCGATGGCATCGAGAACGAATCCCGCGATTGAAAAATTCGCAGTCGCAGCAGATTTAAGCCCCTGCGGCAAGATCGGATCAGCACGGTTCATCAACCGATAGTATTTCTCTCCGTCTCGCGAACGGGCGAAGTAACTCTGTCCGATCTTCACCTCGCGTTTCCATTCGTTGTCCGCTTTCCATGTGTCGGTGTACTGGCCCTGTATGACTCCGTTCTGTGTATAGACCTGAACTGTTGCGTGAAGGACGTAGGGCTTGCCTCCGCTGAATGCCGGTGAGGAGATTTCACGTCCGTGCTCGAAGTAGTTCCGGGCGCTGTCAAGTGTCTCCACCCCAGCGGGCCGGACGGTCTTGAACGGCATGGTGATCCGGGCGACGACTTGCACCGGATGGCCGTCGACGAGGAAAGGCTTAAAGTGCAGACCAGAGATGAATTCTTTCGCAGCGTTGTTCAGCATCGGATTGTCAGAGAGAATCATCCCGACATCCCTTACGGCTCCCGTACGGTCCACGAGCACGTAGGTCGTCGTCAGCAAGCCTTCGAGCGGGCCGTCCTGGACCGCAGGCCACTGCGGCGGCGGACCAGACAGCAGATTCTTGCGCAGGGAAACTTCGTCGAGCACAACCGTGTGAATCAGCGGCGAGCTGGGCGTATTCGGTGGAGGCGTGAAGGAAACACTCGTCGGGTCGAGGTTTTCGAGAACTGTGATCCGGGCGGTCGCGTGCGGCTCACCTGCGTGAATGGTCCGGGCGATGATGCGGTTCCCGAATTTCGCAAAGTCCGAAAACTCTCCGCCCCAGCCGGTGCAGGTGCCGAAGGTTAGCAATCCTGAGACGGAGAGTCCGCAGCCAACGCTCTTGCGCACGCTTCCGTCAGTGCTGAATGACGGCCAGC